>JALVPN010000212.1 GCA_027031765.1 Promethearchaeota archaeon
CAGGTACTCGACCTTGCTCATCCAGTCGAGCTCCTCAGGCGACGGGAGGGTCTCTGGCAGCTGGAGGACGACCATGGTAGCCGTGAACAGGGCGAAGAGCAGTACCACGGGCAGCGTGGCAGGGTCGGCCAAGATCCGCACCACTATCACATTGTCGGTGATGACACCCGCGACCGTCCCAATACCAAAGGTCGCGAAGGACAGGCCCTGGTGTATCCGCCCGCCCCCACGGGGTATCAGCTCCACAGAGTACAGGTAGCTGCCAAACACGCTGAGTGTAAAGCCCACACCCAGTACGATGGGGAAGACGGTTCTCAGTGCAATGTCTTCGGCAACGCCTGCGCTCTGGAGGAATGACAGGACAAGGAATGCCAGGGCCAGGATGTAGTAGCCGATGAGTTGGCTCCAGCGCCGACCAATCCTGTCATATACGACCCCCGCAGGGATAGCTATTGCCAGAAATGTGCCGAAGAGCACAACGACGAACCTGTGCAGCGCCTGTGTCACAATGCCCTCGGGGAGGAGCAACACCACGGCATAGTAGCTGTTCGTAAAGAAGAAGCCTGTGAAGAACATCATTGTCAGTGATGTGCCAACACCCGGTGTCCTGAGGACGGGGCCCACATGTGACCTCCGTGGCGCAATCTCCTCCTCTATCAACCTCCCCACATATAGTAGCCCTGCTGACAGTAGTCCGAAGCCACAGAGCAGGCCGACACTCATGGGTGTCCTCACCTGTTCCGGCAAGACATCTGCTACCGTTGTGGCCAGGACACAGACCGAGAGGACACAGCTCGCAAAGTAGAAGAGGCGACCGTTACGCTCGGGCCTCTGGAGATACGGCACGGTCACCACCATCACAGCAGGCAGCATGTTGCCTATGACGAGACCGTTCAGCCCAAGTAGCACGACGGTGGCAACACGTCTCACCGTTTCAGATACCGCAAGGACAGGCACCACGGTGAGCAGTGCAAGACCGCCTGCTAGGAGCAACCCCGAGACCGCCCCTATGGTCACTGGACTCCTGCGGGACGAGTATGCAACATAGAGCAGGCTCCCAATGGAGACCATCACAAGGTGTACTACTACCAGTACCGCTGGCAGCCCCACTCTTGCGAGTGCCGAGAACTCGAGCGTGAAGTGAAATGACCACACGAGAGAGGCCACAACCGGCACAGCAAACAGGGCAGGCCCCAGCTCAGAAATGAGGTTGCGTACAGTACCCATCATCTGCATCGCTTGCTGGCTCCGTCCAACACCCGGCAGGTACGAGGCTCTCAGACTCGCCGCTGGTGCATCCTGAAACTACCGTCAATCAACGTGTCAGATATGTGTTGTCATCCTTGTGGCATGGAGCTGACAGCATGTCCCCTCACAGCTCTACCATGTCCCATGTTGTTTTTCGACGCTGACCAGCAGTGCGCGCAGCGCCCGCATGGCGCCACTGTGAAACTGCGTATGAGCATGTGAGGCCGGTGCTAGAGTTTCTCCTCTCCTCGGTGACGCTCTCTCGTGGAGCACTGGCAGACCCCTCTCCCATGTATGGCCCGGTCTCCCATGTATGGCCCGGTCTCCCATGACGGATTCACAGGCACAGCGTAGCGGCCCTGCTACCCGCACATTGTCAGTGTTCCCTTTGGTCAGGTGCACCTGTGCGAGGGGTCGCTGCGGAGTCCGGCTCCACATGTGTGCGTGTGGGCGTCTGGCCCTAGGCACGCCACTGCTAACTATGCGTGTCCCACCTCGTCCGCCCGACGTCCTCATACATCGCATGGTCAGGAGCAAGTATTAATACTCCTTGTGCGAAATAAAGAGTGTCACATGGCCTACTTGATGGTGGTGAACAGTATGAGGGCAATACATGCTCATGTTGTTCTTATCGCGGGCTGTATTCTCCTTGCTAGCGTGGTCGCCCCGTCAGCACAGGGGGCAAGCGTACTGGGATTGCCCCACACTGGGACGGGCGTTGACAGGACTATGGCCCAGACGCCCGACAATGAGTCAGACGACTACTTCGTTGTGACGCCAGACAGCGTCTTGGCCCGCGTCCGTACCACCAACACGATAGAGCTCCGCGTAACAAACTTTGATTCAGAGGTACACGACTTCAGTATCTTCATCATCACTACGTGCTCATACTTGGACCTGTATTTCTCCGGCAGCAAGCTGCCGCGGCACGAGATAACAGGCGGTAAGTACGTATTCGTTGTTCCCGCTGACTTGGACTACTTTGTCCCGAACAAGACTGTGGTCATTGCGGTGGGCCTGTATCCTGACCTGCCTGAAGGCCTCGTCTACGCACTGACCGAACTCCAGTTCAACCTGAGCATAGATGGGTCGGTCTGTGATGTGGAGCGTGTGAGCGTCTATGTGACCGAGTCCTACGAGATGATTGAGAACTATCCTTTGGTGAAGGAGGCATCCATCTCCCCAAGCGTCATGTTCAAGGTCGAGAAGAACCCGCTCTTGGCTGCGAGTGGCACTTCTCTCACGCTCATAGTCAACAATACCGACTCGATGCCCCATGAGTACACATTGCACATCAACGATAGGGCCGGGACGTTACGCATATTCGAAGGCATCAACGAGCTCAGCCCTGGTGTCAACACTACGGGTCACGAGTTCACGATACCCCTTGGCGGCAATTTCGTCTACCAAGAAGTCCCCCTGATCCTACTGGCGGAGCAGCTGCCAGGCACTGTATGGTTCCGACAGGTTGTCGAGCTGAGTGTGACCGTCGACTCTTCCCAGTTCCAACCGTGCTACTTCGGACTGGACGTGGGAAATACGGAGGCCCTCAATGTCACCTTTGATGACATTGTGTTTGAAGAGGTTGAGTCAGGGGCTGTGCGTGGGACAACTCATGTGCACGGGTTGCCCCAGGCAGTGCTGGCATCACTGCACCTCGCCCTGATGCTCCCGGACGTAGATGCAATGCCACTGTTCAGAGTCCATGACGACGGAGAGCTCACAGTAGTCATCTCTCGTGACACCCTTGGCTTGGCCGCGGACAGGCTCCTCTCAGGCAACAGCTCTGTCTGTATTGCAGGCTTCTATGGTCGTGTGGGTCTTGCGTCAATCGTGCACGGACTGGTCAGCACTTCGAGCCCTGCCATCCCGCTGTTGCTGTATGTCGGTATTGGGGCCGGGGCATGCGTGGTTGTTATCCTGGCTGCCATCTGGTATAGACGGCGCTACTAGGACTGGATAGTCGGACAGACCATTCACGTACACACGTATGTTACCTCCCCCTTTGTGAGTACTTTGCCTAGGACTCGTTTCAGGGAGCATGCTGGAGGTCTGAGATTCGGTTCATCTGTACTGACGCTGTCCGTACTGACAATACGCCTGGGCAGAACCAGACACATTGTACAATGCCATACAGAGCGCAGGTATAGGAGTTCCACATGTGTCTGTGTCGAGTGACCCATTAGGGCGGGATGCTCCTGCTGTGCTAGCCATGAGTCCGGCTCATGCGCCACTTGTTCCAGTACCACCTACGGTCTGATATCTCAGCTTGGCATAGCAAAACGGAGCACCTCAATGATCCTCCTGACTGCATGGTCCGCAATGTCATGGTCTGCGCAGCGCGGGTTCGAAGCACATTCTGCTAGTTTCTTGCACATGTCCATAACCAGGTCGGTAGCCTTCTTCCTTATGGCACTGTACCGCTCTGCGACTAGGACTATGTGCCAGCAGAGGATGAATCTCGCCATGATGGTATATCTGTCGGGTTCCCTGGCATGCTTGAGCTCGTCACAGATATTTCGAATGATTGTCTGCGCAGTCTTTTCCAGGTGCTTTGTCATGCTCTCCGACGAGAGATAGCTGTCGATTACCCCGACTATAGCATCCAACATGGTTGCGAATTTCGGCATACCAATCCGCGACCTGACATTGAGGACTCTTGTGAGGTTTTCAGCTGCCCCGTCGATTTGCTTCGACAGTCGTGCCTCGCGGAACTGATCCGCAAGATACGCAGCGTTCAGGAGCGCTATCACCAGCATCGGCTCAGGGCCATATCCACTGGGCAACCACTCCACCCCCTCTCTGAGGAGCTGCGACATGTACCGCTCCTTCAACCAGTCGAGGTGCGTACGGATACTCTCCGGATTCTCAAGGGCCTCCTGCACAAAGTGGCTGACATGATGCAGAATGTCCATGCGGATGTGGGGCTTGGCACTTGAGAGGGCTATCACGCCCTCCCAGACTTCGTCCAAGGGAATGAAGAACCCGTTCAGATGGAGACGCAGGAGCGACAGTCTGAACTCGACGGAGGGGGTGCTTAGTCCCGTGCCATGTACATCGCCCGTCGCCATTCTTTCAGCATCTACGTACGTATCTACTATGTTCGCAATGATTTCGTTGATTAGTTCAACTGGGCCCCTCCTGCTAGCGGTACGACGCTGCTGGGTCAGTTCCCTCATGAGGTCAAGTGCAAGACCATGTTGGTCTGACACAAGCATTGCGAAGGCCAGGGCACGGCTCGTTTCCCTAGCCACACTCTTGCTACGACCCAGGGCACGGCTCGTTTCCCCAGCCACACTCTTGCTACGGCGAGCGCCAGATGCAACAAGTCCCAGCAGCCTAGACTTCAGTTCCTGCGCAAAGATTCCGGCACGTATTCTTGTTTCTGGTGTGGGTGAGGGCACAACGGCCATGAGGACTGTTCCTAGGCGGTGCAGCTCCTCCTTCGTCATCTTATCTGTCCTCTGTGGGTCGAGACTATGGATGATGCTCGTCCCAAACGCTAACGCAAGCCTCCTGAAGCGTCCATTTCCTGTACTTGCTGTCCACCTCTCTAGCAGTCCGAGTTTTGCTCTGTCTGGTAGCTGTTGGTGAATCTGACTCTCCAGTCTCTCTTGTTCATCGGGCCCGGGCCGTTTCATGAGAAACCGGATGATTCTCTCAGCATCATCAATATCTTCGGCCTGACTCAGCATCCGGAGAAGAAGTCCTTTCTGCTTCCACAAGGCATCCCCAATTGTTCCGTACATCTCAGTATCCGAGTGCTCGGCAAGCTTGGCTATGAGCCGGGTGCGCCTCTCCTTCACGGCCTTTTCGGTCAGGCGGATTACAACTCGTCCCACCACCCGTGACCACAGTCTACCCGAGATACTCGGGTCTTCTATGAAGTCCACTACCTTTTCGTTGCAGGTGTCCATGACTAGTCCCGCAAGCCCGTCGACAACAGCTTCCTCAGTGTCGTGTACCTCCCCCACATTGTGGCGCTCAACTACGAACCTGACAAACCTGCGTGCCCCGTCGCACTCGGTAGTCCCACGGGGTAGCTGCCCTTTGCGCAAAGTTTCGGCAATGGCAGTGTACACTTCGCGAGAGAACTTCTTGTTCTCCGGAAGCTTGGTCACCACGTCTCGGTACCCGAAGTCTTCACCGATGCGCTGGACGACAGTTGCCCTGATGATTGCCTCGACAAGCGGTACCAGCCCGGGTCTTCGCCCCTTCTGTTGAGGTGCTCTGAGCATGTCTGCAACCCAATCCGCAAGATGACCCAGCAGCTCGGCGTCGTCGCTACATGCTTTGACAAATGCCCCCACGTACTTGCCAGCCCGCGCCAATTCCAAGCGCTTCTCACCGGCAAGTGCGTCGGCAACTTGAATGGCGCGCGCAAAGGCATCGACACCGGCCTTCTCCTGTGCATGTCGTACAAGAACCTCCAGCACACGTTCAACCAGCTCCGGGTGCTCTCTGACGGTGTCCTCCCTCTCCAGCACCTTCGTGAGGGATTTGGGCGGTAGGTTCTCCAGTGCACGGCCAATCATGTCCAATAGAATCCTATGGAGCTCGTTTTCCAGTCGCGTCTGCCTGGTTCTTGGTAAGGCTCCGAGGATACTGTCAATGTATTTGTGCGGACAGGCTTCCTGACCAAGTGCTCTTTCCATATTCCGAAGTACTGCCTCCACGCCCGGTAGGGCTCCAGTACTATTCAATGCCTCCGCATGTGAAAGGAGGTACTTGCAGAGTCGTAGTATCTCATCTGTGCCAACGCTCTTTCCTATCCGGACAGAAACGAACGTGTCCAACACGGCCCGGTCGAGTGCGCTGAACTCACTTGGTATGGCTTGCAGCGCCTCTTGATACTCCCTGACCGTTACGTGCTTCCACAAGTCGAGTAGAGTACTGAATAGGGCCTCCGTTTCATCTTTTGCCTGAAACTTCCCCCTGACACGTTGTCCATCGATGTTGAACGCATAGAATCCTTGGCCAAAAAGTGTGCTCTCTGCGCTGCGATGTGGGAATACAAGGCATGTGTGCGCATCCCGCCTACCTCGTGTGACGAGCTCGTCCACTTCGATGTCCCTGCGCAGTGACGGCGGGATGAACATGAGCGCAGTGATCATCATGAACCGCGGTGGGACTTCGTTGCGACTCACAAGCATGACCTTGTGCCCTTCAAGGAGCGCTTCAATCAGTGGCCTGATTTCTTGCACTATATTCTTATCAAGCCGGTCGAGCGGCCGGTCTGGCTCCCCGATACTACCCTCCTGAATGATGTTGCATATCTCGTAGTAGAGGTTGTCAAGTTCCCCTTCGTCTATCTCCTCCAATCCTGTTTTCTTCGGTACCTTTCTAGGACTGATTGGCGGGCGTTCTTCCCTGAGCAGATGCGGCAGCAGGAGGTGTGGCAGTCCGTGCAACCTCTGGTAGTCCCCTGGACTGAGGACAAGACAGGCCAACATGGAGACCAGTCGGCCAGCCGTGTCCTTACCGGCGTGTTTCACAAGGGATACAATACGTTGTTCCTGCTGCTCTCCGTAAGTCCTAGTTCTCAGCACCCCGTCCGAGTAGCACAGTGAGTCGACAACAGACTTGCCACGACTCCCAATCCTAGGATCCCCGCCCAGAGGGATTCTGTCAGCTTGGATGTTCAGGCTCTGATACACTGCTCTGGCATATTCTACTCTGAGGTTGTTGCTATACTCGTACACGTCATACCCGACGTCGGCAGCTTTCATCCATCCGCCTACTATCCGACCCACCCTCATCGTCTACCAACCCGGTGTGGTTCATTGATGCTTGGGTCTCACCTCACTCCTCCATTGAGTTCTAGCGCCGCATCAGCTCGACAATCTTCATTATCGGAACCAAGAGTCTGTGCGGTCTCAAGACGATGACCTCCTTTCCGTCCTCGTTCTCTTCCGTCTTGGGTTGGTCTGGTGTCCCCCATGCTGAGTAGGCGGCCACATGGGTCTCATTGTTGTGCCAACTACTGAACAGGTTCCGTATCTGCTGTGCTGACGCCTTCATATGTCTATTGAACCACTGAGCAACGTCGATGTCCACATTCCCACTCCCCTTCTTTTGAGACCCTTGAGACTTATCCTTTTGAGGCCCTTGACACTTATCCTTTTGAGACCCCTGCGACTCATCCAACCCCAACCACTTCTCAGCATGGGAGAAGGCGACTATGAGGGGTTGGTCGAGTTGGACACGTACGCGCCGCCATCCCCTCATTTGTATTCGATGTTCTGCGACATGTTTTGCAACGATGAACAGTAGAGCGTCAGCAATCTTGTCGCGCATCTCGATCACGGACTCGGACTCCTCGCACTGTCGGATGTCCTCGCACTGTCGGATGTCGAGGAGGAGAATGTACCCGTCGTACTTCTCATTCAATATGCTCTGCAGTCCTTTCCTCTGCTCCTCCTCGATGATGCTCAAGTTCTTTTCTACCTCTTTGAGGAAGGTGTTGAAGACTTTGAGGCGTCTGGGGTGTACCTTGGTACCGGCGATTATTGATTGGGCAAGATGCAGTCTCTCAGTGCTGCTCTCGTTCTCAATGGCCTCAAGTGCCGCACGGAACACCTTCGTGTAGGTCTCGCCGGCTGTATCGACCAACTTGATACAGAACCTGACCTCATCACGAGTGCCTTCGTCCAAGACAAACCACATTGATATAGGCACGGTCTCGACCGTTGCAGCGGCCCCGGTATTACCCGCCAATAGTTCTCTCTGGACTGCCCGCAGGTGTTCTCTCGCATACATGTTCATGGGTGCAGCCTGCACCAGCCGGCCCAGTATTTGCGTTGTGCTCTCGTCCGGCTTGACTTGGTCGTGCTCCCCTTGCGTTAGGAGGTCGAGCATTGCCAGGAACACTGTCTTTCCTGCCGTTGGTGGGCCAATCAAGCATATGTTGAATGTCCTCCCTTCTGCCGCCAACTGACGTTCACCCGCTACCTGATATTCCTTGTTCTGTGCTTGGTACACGGGCTTATACTCTTTTTGTGCATGTTTCGGCCACAGGTACTAAGTGTGGATGAGTGGGAGATGGCTGATACCATTGGGCACCGGGCCCGATTGCAGGCACACAAAGGCACAGAGCTCTTCCAAGGAGGGCCTGACATCGCCTCTCTGTAGCCCACGTGCTACCTGGGGCTTGGACGGACAGCCCTGCTGGACTCAGACCCGGATGCATGCTAGGGTCATCAAGAGTCGGTAGAGGAGCAGGAGGACTCTTTCTGGCCTTATGGTCCTCGTGTTACGTGTCGTCCTGAGTCCATAGGCCGAGTACGGCACCACGGGCCTCTGTTTCTTCTTCCACTGGCTGAAGACCTTGGCGAGCACTGAACTGGCGTCCGGGTGTTCGCTACAGAACCAGTCCCACGCCACTCTGTCCCGGTCTGTCCGGGTGTTGCTGAGCCACTCCTCCGCGTGAGAGACTGCAACAATGATGGGTGCGGTCACCTTGAGGCGTTGGGAGACCGCACTGAGTCGTGCTCTCCTACCATAGATTTCCACTGCTGCAACTAGCCTTGCCATGTTGATGGTCGCTTCGTATACGTAGTCGCTGCCCTTCGTCCCGTCGAGGACCAGCATGTACGCATCTTGGGGCGTTTCGAAAGGAGTACTGCCACCACGTGATGGGCCCTCCTCGGGCGGCGCAGGGTCGGTCACTAGGGGCCCAACGTGGTCGCGGAACGGTGCCAGTTTCTTCCTGTCCACTCCCTTTCCTTCTACTACCGCCTCGATGACATCTGATACGTCCCTATTTGTATCTGCCAGGGTGTCCAGAGAGTGTACCCGCCCCTCAAACGCGAGACCGGAAATGTCAGAAAGAGAGAGCCCCATGGCCATGGACGTGTTGCCTCTCTTCGAGTCCAGCGAGTACCACATCCGATATGTTGTCCACCCATGCGACCGGGGCACTCTACGTCGTTTCTTGTTCAGGACTATGTCCTGTACCTTTCTCAAGTTGCTACGGGCGGCAGCAGGCAAGCATGAAGTGCAGGTAAGTCTTCTTCTCAGGTCTTGGCACTCCTCGCCAACCTCGACGTCCGGATGACCAGATGTCAGGAGCTCCCAGAGCGCAAGTAGAACGGTCTTCCCACCCCCCTTGGGACCAAGGAGCATCACCCCCGGTGTCCGTTCGTCCGACATATCTCCTCTTACCTACCTGTGCCTACATGACGGTGCAGCAAGGGCCCTCTCTCCTTTCAAGGTTTGTGGGTATCGAGTGTGCTGGCACCCACGTCCGGATGCTCGCCATTGTCCTGATGACAGCGACAACACCAAGATATTGCCGGGACAGGTAGCCCCTTGAGGGTTCACCGGCAGCTGACTGGAACCGTATGAGAGTTGTGTTTCTACGCGGACTATCGCAGAGGATATCGGCAGGTGCTGTGGACTGTACGCCGTCCTTGGTGCTGGAGACGAGTCGGTGACTGCCCCAAGTCCTCTGTACCGACAAAATGAATAAATTAGAGCATCAGTGTACAGAGCTCTGAAAAGATGTGAAGGGCAGCATGTTGGGGTTGATCCGCGGGAAGCCTATGGTTCTCTTGCTGGTGGTCGGTCTATTGCTACTTGCAGGGTACCAGCCGGCGCTTTCCTTGCAGAAGTGCACTCGTGCCAGTACTGAGACCGCAGGCCCTGTCGACGGGTCTGGCGTGGAGGTCTCGGATCTCGATGCCGTCATCTCCTGCTCACCAGCACTTGCTGACCTCGATGGTGATGGTGTGACTGATATTGTCATCGGCTCCGACTCCGGAGTTGTGCGTGCATACTCTCCCATCTTCCACGGATCCCTCTGGCAATATGCGACAGATGGCCCGGTTGCATCGTCGCCATGTGTGTACGACGTTGACAACGACACTAGACTTGAGGTGATAGTTGGCACCTGGGACGCACGAGTATGCGCCGTTGATGCAGGGAGTGGGACGGCCGAGTGGGTACATGATGCCACCTCTCAGGTGGTCGCCTCGCCCTGCATTGCAGATGTGGACGGCGACGGACTGGTCGACGTTGTGGTGGCATCGTGGGACGGTACAGTGACGGTACTGCGTGGGCAGGATGGGAGCGTAGCCCTGGAGAAATCGCTGGGGTCCTACGTCGTATCGTCACCGTCAGTCGCCGACTTCAGTGCTGATGGTCATCAGGACATTGTCGTGGCACTTGGCAATGGTACAGTCATTGCTCTGGACGGAGCTGATGGGCAAGAGCTGTGGCGGTACGAATGTCGTGGTACCGTGTGGTCTTCACCAGCACTTGCTGATGTCAACAACGACACGGTTCCTGACATCTTCGTGGGGTCGCGAGACGGTCACTTCTACGCACTGGATGGGCCTACTGGCAGCCCCATGTGGATTATCCCGACTCGCGGCGGTGTTGTTGCATCCCCTGCCCTGTGTGACATCGACGGCGACGGTCGTCTAGATGCAGTGTTCGGTACTCTCGATGGTCGCGAGTACGCTGTTGACTGCAGCACAGGCAATGTTGTCTGGTGTTTCCACGCCACCGGGCCAATATGGGCCTCTCCAGCAGTCGCGGACATTGACTCGGATGGCAACCTCGATGTGGTCTTCCCGTCAGAGCGTGGCTGCTTCTACGTACTGGACGGACGCTTCGGCTTCCCTCTCGTCCAGGAGTCGCTTGGGGCTTCGGTTTCGAGTTCGCCTGTCCTGTCCGACATTGATGGTGACTCCAGGCTTGATGCTGTCGTTGGTACATGGGGTCGGGACGTCGTGCTCGTCAGAGGTATTACCGCTGGCCAGTCGCGCCTCTATTGGCAGGGCCTATGTGGTCTTGACGGCTTCAGGAGGACGCGCTCCACCGCAGTCCATGACCCCGACGGCGACATGTTGTCATCGGTGTCGGAGAGTTTCTTGGGTACTGACCCTCAACGGCCAGACACCGACGGTGATGGGATGCCTGACGGATGGGAGGTCGCTAACGGTCTGGACCCGTGCGTACCAGATGCAGGCGGTGACCGCGATGGCGATGGCCTATTGAATATTGAAGAGTTCACACTCGGTACGTACGCCTGCGTAGTGGACTCTGACCTTGATGGTCTCGACGACCGTTCAGAGCTGGCACGCGGCACCTCACCACGACTCAACGACTCGGATGCAGACGGGCTGAGCGACGGTGAGGAGATTGGACTCGGCCTAAATCCGCTGGCAGCCGACTCGGATGGCGATGCCCTCGACGACTACTGGGAAGTGGTCACCGGTTGCTCTCCGACAGTGCCAGATGCCTCCGAGGACCCAGATGGTGACGGCCTGGACAACGGTGGTGAGTACCTGCATGGCACTCTGCCAAATGTATCCGATACCGACGGTGATGCTCTGGATGACGGTACAGAGGTCGAGTTGGGTCTTGACCCGTTGAGTCCCGACAGCGATGGCGATGGTATGCCTGACGGGTGGGAACGCCTGATGTCCCTTGACCCACTCGTCCCTGATGCTGCGGACGATAGGGACAACGACACTCTGACGAACATTGAGGAGTACCTTCTTGGTACCAGCCCCGTGAGTTGCGACACGGACCATGACGGCTGTCCTGATGGCTGGGAGGTATACTACTCGTTCAATCCACTTGTGAACGACAGTTTCATCGACGCTGACCAGGACGGGCTATCGAACCTCCGTGAGTTCGTGCTGGGTCTTGACCCCACCAACCCCGACACTGATGGCGACCACGTGATAGATGGCGGCGACATGTTTCCGCTCGTACAAGACCAGCTGGTAGTAGGCTACAGCTTGACAGCACTGGTACTGATGGTTGCGGTACTTGTCGCAGTGCGCCTACTTCCAGTAGTCCGCCGCCTCTATATACGGTGGAAATACTAGGGCTCCATCCATCTGTAGGTGTCACACTGCTATTGATTCGTGCCTACCCCATGTGCGCGCCGCGCCCATTGCGGCGCACCCACCAGTGCGTCAGATACCCTCCTATGCACCATACATCTTGTCAAGGATGGCATCAATCTCATCGACTTTCGCAGGTATTCGGAACCGTTCTGCCACTGCCCTGGCCTGGAGCAGGACTGCTAGGAGTCTTTCAAAACGTTTCCAGTCATCACCTGACATTGTGCTTGTTTCTACGCTCGCCAGCCAGTCTCTTGCAGTCTGGACAATCCACTCTACCACCAGTTCTGCATCACTCCTGTCCCGGACTTCTGAGACCCGTACGTCCAGGAACTCTCCATCCCGTAGGGCCTTCGCCAACTGCACCCTTCTCTCTGCCTGCTCTATGAGTTGACATGCCTGTTCCGTCACCTCAGCCATCTCAGGCTGTACTGTCCTCGGTGGTGAGCAGTCCACACCAAGCCGTGTTAGCAGCTTCTGGATCCTTGCTACCGCATCCATGACCCTCTGACAGTATGTGTCTAGAGTCATATACCCACCACCCGTCCCGTCCAGTGCACGACGGAGGTCGACGATGCTGACCTGCAGCTCCTTAGCAGTTTCCCTTCTTTCCTCCAGAATCCCTTCAATATTGGCAAACTCGGCCCTGGTCTCATCGAAGACTCTCTTGAGCCTATCGACAAGCTCCTCTTGTCCAAGTGCCGCCGCTTGCGCCATTGATGAGGTGAGTCCAACTAGAGCGCGTTTCTCTTCAACATGGAGATTGTCAATGAACCTAGCAATGGTCTTGGCATCAACCATGCCTACGCACTGAGTGCGGAGTCGTGCGACCGTTTCCTTTGCCATCGTCATCGCTTGGTCTGCTTCAGTCATGTTTCTATGCACCGCTAGATGTCTGCGCACATCTCGGGACAGGCGCTCTACTTCGTCAGCGAGTCTCTGGACCTCTTCCTTTCCCTCTTCGATTCCGTACTCTTTCGCTGCCCGATGTGCCTTCTTGAGCAGCGCTCTAAACTCCGGCATGCTTTTCTGGATCTCTCTGTCTAGGGCCTCTAGTCCCATGATACTACTGACTAGCTGGAAGCGCACTTGGAGTTGCTGCAACCGGATCCGTACCGGCCGGACGAAGTCGCTTTCGAACGCTTCCAGTACTCGCCTTCTTAGCACCGCCTGTTGCTCCCGGGCCACTTGGATGCTCGCTCTGGCCTCCTCCAGTTCTTGGGACGACGCTGCATCCGCTCCGGCTGCTTCACGCGTTCTCTCTAGCGCGAGTTCTGCTCTCTCTCTCAGTCTGCGAATCTCATTCAGTCGGCTCAGGAGGGTGGTCAGACCTTGCCGTCCCCGTTCTCTTTCGACCCGCCGCACGGCCTTTTCCAGCTCCACGACTTCCTTCTTCAGCTCAGACTGGCGCTCCTTCAAATCCACCATCTGTAGGAGTTCCTCGCGCGTCCGCCTGTGTAGTGTGACCGCTCGATTCGCCTTCGTTTCCAACATTGCTAGGTGCGCACGCTTCGCCTCTTGCAGGGCCTGCGTGTCGAGTGCTATCGTACGTTCCATCTCCTGCCTGACGGTCCTGCGGAGCTCCTCGAACCGCTTATTGGCCTGAGAAACTGTTTCTTTGAGCTGCTTCACAATGCTCTCGGCCAAGTACAGGTACCGCTCTGTCGTTGTTATCGCGAGGTGCCGTTCCAAGTCGGCCTTTATGTCTGCATACCCTACCTCGGGCAGCTGTTTCAGCGTTCCCTCGTAGCGTGTGAGATCCCTGAGCGCAGCAGTTAGCACCGAGACTGCCCCATCATAGTCCCGACATCCCCGCAACTCCTCGGCCCTCCTCTGCTGTTCTTGGGTTCTCCGTAGGACTTGAAGCGCCTTCTCGGTTCTACTGTCATCTTGCTGCTCGTGATGCACTGTCAAGAGTCTTGGCACCCTTCCGTCTAGTCTGCTACCCCCGCGCACTACTCTGCAGGCGTCCGTGTTTCCTTGGAACAAACACAGAAAAAACTGTTGGCGTCTAGCTGGCAGTACCAGGAGCTGCGTACTGTGTTCCAGCGTGTTTGAAGCTGAATACCCGTGGCCACCGGTAGGCCGCTCAGTCAGTGCACGGGCGGACTTGTCCCCCGAACTAGTCATACCGTGCTCGCTCCGGTCTGGCCCGATACGCACCCTTCTGGCAGGGAACATGAATCCTCTGCCTGTTGCGTCAGGCCATAGGAATGTCACGCACCGCGTCGTTGATGACCCGTTGCGCCCGGCTCTAACACCATACCTGCCGCTACGCTGTGGAAATGTTTTTCACTCCCTTTACGGTGCACTTCGCCCGCGAAAATGGGAACAGATGGTGACCGGATGCACGCAAGTATCAAGTCCTCCGCTCTGATTCTCATGGTTATCATGTTGACTGCCGGTGCCCTCCCCCTTCATCCTCTCGTGAGGCCAAGGCACCCGCAGGCCTACAGCCCAGTTATCAGTAGCAGCCCCCCTGAGCAAGACTTGCAGGAAGTGCTTGAGCACCTCCGTTCTGGGGGGCAGTCACTCCCGTTCGGTGGGTTCATCCGCAACCTCGGACAACTTGACGATGAGCGTGTGGAATACTATGTACCCGGCCGGGTCATGGACGTAGGCTTTGGCCCGTCGATGGTACTGTACGCGTTCCACCGCCCGGACGGCGGTCGTACAGTGTTCCGCATGACGTTCCCGGGGTCTGACACAGTGCACCCCACTGGACGGGTCAGGAACCAGCATGTCGTCAACTATTTCCATGGCGACCTCGTACTGACCAACGTACCCACCTACAACGAGGTGTGGTTCGAGGGCCTCTATCCTGGCATCGACCTCAGGTTCATGATGACCGGGGGCGGTCTCAAGTACGAGGCCATTGCGCGTCCCCATTCAGACCCCTCGGTGTTCCGCATCCAGCTGTCGGGCGATGTCGACGTCGAAGTGTCGGACGTGGGCGTGTCGGTGAGCCTGCCTGGAGTCTCGGGCGGGCCTGTCTTCACCGACAGCGGTCTTGACGTGTTCCAGACAGGCGGTGCCAGTGTCCCTGCTGAGTACACCCTTATAGACCCGCTCACACACACCTACGGGTTTGCTTTGGGGGAGTACGACCCCTCGAAGACGCTGATCATTGACCCGTGGTGCGTATCTCATGCCACCCTTCTCGGTGGCAGCGGTGGTGAGTGGGCATATGATATTGATGTCGACTCGAGCGGGCACGTGTATGTCACGGGGTACTCCGGTTCTGTAGACTTCGACGTCACGCAGGACGCATATCAGGCATCCCATGGTGGTGCCCATGACATCTTTGTGACAGAGTTGAACCAGACAATGACTGGACTGGTCTACAGTACGTACATCGGTGGCTCGGGTGATGATGAGGGGCGGTCGCTGTTCGTGGACAGCTCCGGCAACGTATACATCGGTGGCTATACTGCCAGCAGTGACTTTCCACTGGTGAATGCCTACGACCCGAGTCTGGACGTGCGGGACGCAGTCGTTGTGAAGCTCGACTCAAGTGGACAGCTAGTGTTCTCCACTTACTTCGGTGGCAGTGGGGAAGAGGTCATCACTGGCATTGTACCCTCAGGCACCAACTACATCTACGTTGTTGGGTACACGACCTCCGACGACCTCAACGTCACCAGTGCGTACCAGGACACCTTTGGGGGTGGCTCCTACGACGCGTTTGCTGCCGAGTTCGACACGAGTTCGGCCAGTCTTGTCTACAGCACGTATCTCGGGGGTTCGGATGATGACTTGGCCTATGATGCAGTCCTCATCGGGCAGGATGTTGTGCTCGTCGGACATACGTGGAGCTCCGACTACCCAGCAGCGAACGGCTACGACACCTCCATCAATGGTCAGACTGACATCTTCGTCACCCGGCTGAACTCCACCGGCAACGGCATAGTGTTCAGTACTTTTCTCGGCGGCGGCTCCTACGACTACGGTCAGAGCATCGCACTCGACTCGAGTAACAACATCTATGTTGCTGGTCGGTCAATGTCGTCGAACTTCCCCACAGTGTCCGCCTATCAGGACTCCCTTGCTGGAGAATACGATGTCGTGGTGAGCGAGCTCTCTGCAAACGGTCAGACCCTCTTGGCAAGCACTTATCTCGGTGGCACCGACACTGAGTGGTCGGGTGTCGTCACAGTCGACCCCACTGGACACGTGTGCGTTGCAGCCAAGACCGCATCCACTGACTACCCCCTCCTCAATGCCAGCGACAGTTCCCGAACTGGCGCGACCGACGCGGTGCTCACCCTTTTCGACTCTGGACTCAGCACTCTCCGGTTCTCCACCTACTTCGGTGGGAGCCACACGGAAGAAACGCTTGGGATTGACACTGACAGTTCTGGGGCCGTCTACTTCTGCGGGACATCCACCTCCCTCAGTTTTCCAGCACACCGCGCATATCAGCCGGGTCTCAGCGGTACGAGCGATGCGTACATTGTGAAGTACGATGTTGATGTAACGCCGCCGACCATTGGGCTGGTCGGTACGTCGAACAACACGGTCCACAGGTCAGGCACTCTGATCCGGCTCGACCCTGATGATGACATGTCGGGCGTGCAGTCGGTGACGTACAGCTGGGACGGTGGTGCCAATAACTCTCTGAGCGCACCGTACAAGGTCGCACTCCCGTCCGGCGAGACCACCCACGTCTTGCGTGTGTATGTGAGCGACCGGGTCGGCTTCGAGTCCAGCGCCGTCTATTCCTTCGTGACAGACGACACAGCCCCTGTCATAGACTTGGTAACGCCGACCAATCACACAAGTGCCTGCTCGGGCACCCTTGTTGATGTGGACATCACGGAGCCCCACATCGGCTCGGTCACATACACGTGGGGTGACAGCAGTCCTCAGGCCTGGAGTGCGCCCTATCACACGGTAATCCCCCACGAGAACGGGTGGGTCACTCTGACTGTGAACGCAACGGACCAGGCCGGTAACAATGCCGTCGCTACCTACGTGTTCAAGGCCTCTGCATCTAGGTACCTGCACTACTCCACGTACTTCGGCGGGACAGATGTGGACATGGCTGAGGACCTCGCCGTTTCAACCAATGGCGTCATGTACATTGTCGGTAGCACTGCCGGCTCTCTCCCGACCTTCAATGCATATGACTCCAGTTTCAACGGCCTGCCCACGGACGCGTTCCTGGCCGCATTTGCAGGAAACGGCTCCCTGCTCTTCTCGACCTACATTGGTGGTGATGACGAGGACCATGCGTACTCCGTTGCCCTCGACAGCGACGGTACAATTGTGGTGGCCGGACTCACTGCCAGCTCCAACTTCCCGGTCACGAGCGGTGCCTATCAGAACGTGACGAATGGCGGTGACGAGGCATTCATAACGCGGTTCTCGTCGTCGGGCGACAGCCTTGTCTGGAGCACCTATCTAGGTGGTTCGCTCCAGGACCGTGCCACCGCTGTCGCTGTTGCCATTGACCACACAGTGTATGTCACAGGTCGGACCACTTCCAATGACCTCCCGACGAATGCCAGTTCGTACCAGTTGGCGCTGGGCGGGTACTCTGACGCCTTTGTGGCACACCTCACCTCAGATGGGCAAGACCTGTATTTCATCACCTATCTTGGTGGCAGCGACAATGCCGGTGCGGGCCTCTATGTTGACGAGGGCCTTGGGATTGTTGCTGACACGACAGGCCACTGCTTCGTTGTCGGCTACACAGACTCGAGCGACTTCCCGGTGAAGAATGCCAACGACAGCTCCTTGGGTGGCAACATAGACGCCTTCGTGGCAAAGTTCGCCTCCTCCGGTCTGGCGCAGTTCGTCACGTATCTTGGTGGGTCTGGCAACGACTACGCTACCGCCGTTGCCCTAGACTCGTCCTTCAAGGTCTACGTCACAGGCTATACACGCTCCACCGACTACCCGACCATCGACCAGCCTGCCGGATGGGACGGGGACTACGATGACATCTTCGTGACGCGCTTCACGTCTGACGGGTCACAGTTCGACAGGAGCCTCGTCATTGGTACTGACTACAGTGACATGGCATGGGACATCGCCGTTGACAGCAGTGGCCGTGTCTTCGTTTCCGGACAGGCAGGAGGGCCCGACTTCCCGCTGGTCGACCCGGTCCAGAGTTCACACGTCAGTGCCAGTGATGCCGTTGTTATGTCCTTCAACTCCGGCCCTGCAGGGCTCAACTTCAGTTCGTACCTTGGTGGGAATGGCGACGATGTTGCACATGGTGTCGCGGCCCGCAGCGTGTTCGTCTACGTGGCCGGCAGCACGAAGTCGACGGACTTCCCAGTGTCGGACGACGCCTATCAGGGGTTCCGCAGGGGTTCTGAAGACAGCTTTGTCACCCGGATCTCTGTGGACAACTCGTACCCGTCAGTTGGCGTCAACCCGTTCAATGGCTCGCGGGTGAAGAGTGGGACCGATATCGACATCTCCGTGTCGGACACGTTCAGTGGCGTGTCGGAAGTGCTGGTATCGTGGGACACCCTGGACAACTCCACGGTCTCGGCGCCCTACTCGACCCCTGTGCCCCTCGGGGATGGTACGCATGTCCTCAATGTCTACGTCCGTGATGGCGTCGGACACTGGACGTCCGGACACTACGTCTTCCTGGCCGACAACTCGCCTCCGGTAGTCACCCTTGCGACACCGGCTGAAGGTTCCTATGTCAGGTCTGGTACTACGGTCCAGGTCTCTGTGGCAGACTATGCAATTGGCTCTGTCCGGTATGCCTGGGACGGCGCGGCGCTCCAGGACTGGCCATCACCATATGTCACAAGTCAGCCGGCCGGAGATGGACCACACACTCTTCGTGTAGAGGCCAGCGACGACCTCGGAAATGCCATCTCCGTCGAGTACACACTCTATACGGACGACACCCCGCCCTCCATAGGCCGCATACCGGCCTCTCCGAGCCTCGTACTCACTGACAGCAACAAGACCGGTGCGAGCCTGATATGGCAGGGGAGCGACTCGTACCCGGGCTCCTACTCGCTCTACCTCAACGACTCACTTGTCCGTACCAATACGTGGAACGCCACATGGGAGTCCATCACGGTCGAACTTGGCGGTCTGGCCCCCGGTGTATACAACTACACCATGGTGCTACGCGACCTTGCTGGCAATGAGGCCACCGACCAGGTGATCGTCACAGTGCTGTCCAACGCGACAACGACAACGACCACTACGACTACCACGGGCACCACAACGACCACTACGACTACCACGGGCACCACAACGACCGGGCCGCCTCCGACGACCACTGGCACAACGACCACCGGCGAGCCGACCTCCGGTGAGTTCCCGTGGTTGCTGGTGGCAGTCGTACTCGGGGTCCTCCTGCTTGTTGCCATTGGCGTTGCTGTTGTACGTGGCAGGAAGACCGAGGAGACCAGTGAGTAACTGCGTGAGTGGTGCGTGACACCCCGTCACGTGCCCTTCCTCTCGCATCTCGACCCGTGATGCATGACATCGTGGCGGCTTGGCCCGTCCAGTCAGGTGTGCGTCCTGTGCATCAGGTCAAGGGGGTGACCAGTGGACTGGGTGTCTGTAGACTCTCATCTGGGGCTCATCTTTGCCCATGTACTGATGTGCAGCGCCTACTCGTGCAAAGGGAGTCCTCCCACAAGGCGTCACTAGCCTTAAAACGTTGAGTTGCCCTACTTGGTGCAGGTGTAGTGGTTTGCCAGAGAACGAAGACTCCGAAACGGTGGAGGCACAGAAGCTTACCCCGCGTGATGTGAGGGAGATACAGGAGGGCGCCTGCCTGAACTGTGCTGTTGCATCGCTCGTGATACTGCTGCTGGGCCTTGTCGCGCTGCTGTTGTAGGACGGGGCAGGACAGCGAGTCCCGCCAGTCAGCCGTGTGTGTCCTGTGTCAAGTGGACATGCACCTCGTCTGCATGGCCCTCTCGGCCACCCCGTAGTGTCGTGAACCATCCTGTCCTGCCCGCCGACTGTTCCTTGCAATTGGGTCGTATCCCGGCTGGTCGTGGTGAATGGGACGGTTCCGCTGCGTCCTCTCTCTGCCGGGGGCACAGCCCGTACTCAGCTCGGCCCGTATTGGGAAGAGTTCCAGCACGTAGCCCGTCTAGGTGTCCTTTGGGTGCCGGGTGGTTCCACAAACAATGATATATGCCATTGATGCATATCTAGTCTGGAAGGAGTCAGTCCGAGGAGGTCCCAGCAATCCACAACTACGCGGAAATCACCATTCGGCGGGCAACACTCGGTGAGGTCGACGTGATAAGGCAGATCATCACCGAGGCTTACGAGCCTGTACAACAGCGGCTGTCGCGGATGCCTGCCGCCTTGAAGGAGGGCTTGGACAAGATTGCACGCAACATCCAGATGGGCACTCAGTACGTGGCACTTGTTGGGGAAGAGGTGGTCGGCACAATGCGCGTCATGTTGCGGGGGAGTACTGGTGTCATCAGTAGGGTTGCTGTGCGCCAGAAGTACCGGGGACGTAGGATTGGGACGATGCTCATGGAATATGCCGAGAACCTCCTTGCCCACATGAACGCGACCACTGTGGAGGTCGAGGTGTACGGCGCAGTGCAACAGCAGCTGGAGTTCTACAGACGCCTAGGGTACACGGAGACCGGCAGGCTTGAACGCCTCGGCGAGGAGATTGTGGTCATGCAGAAGTCGCTCGTCGAGAGCGAGGCTGAAGAAGAAGACGAGTACTGACAGGCCTGCACCGTATCTCGACCTATCTGTAGCACCCGCCGCAGTGGCCGTGTCCACGTCAAGGGGTGTCCCTAGACCGCCCTCGGCGTGGGACACGTGTGGTTTCTAGCAATCACTCACAGCGGGCCAGAGTGTTGGTCTGGGTGTCGTCATGGTATGGGACGCACCCATGACATTTCATGCTGTCAAACAACAGGCCGCAGTAGTGCATCAATGCCCAGGACCTGCCTGCCCACTTTTGAGCCCGTACTATGGGACTATCTCGCAACCATTGTTGTGGTCCGGATAGTTGAAGTCCTCTGTGCCAATCCGGCCCGAGTCTATCAGTCCCTGTACCTCTGGGATCATGCTCTTGAGAGTGTTGACCAAGTGTCTTACCGTGCCACACACCTTCTCGAACCCCTCCTCGCCCCAGAGCCTCTGTTTGTTGGCGAACAGGCACCTGCCGCCGCAGACATCGTAGACGTCACAGGAGGGACAGGGCTCGTCCACTGTCATGCAGTCCCTCAGTGTTCCAGGGTCTGTGTCCCAGATGTTGCCAACGATGGAGAAGTCCCAGTCGGGGGAGATTGGGCAGACACCAATTGACCCGTCCACATGGATGGCAAAGGTATCAATGCCGGAGCCACACCGCAGTCGCGAGCCGTGTCCCGTGAGCAACGTGTACATGATCGGGAGGAATGGTACAATCCCCTCCACGTGGCCCCTCCGCATGGCCCTGAACCAGTCCTCTGCGAGCCGCGTTATCCCGGGCTTGTAGCTCCGCTCGACCCAGCCATCAAAGTCCGTCCAGTTCCCTTCTGCATCCCACACGACGTTCAGTTGCCAGTGCACATGGTCAAACTGTGGGTCTCTGAGGTCGAGCAGGTGACGCACCTCCCTGTAGATATCGCTCTGCTGAGAGACCGCCATCCTCGCCACTATGTCCCCTTCAAAGCCCACACGCCTGAGCCATCTCACGGCCTCCAACACCCGCCGGTACACACCGCGCGACCTGTAGTAGTCCGTTACCTCCTCCCGGCCGTCTATCGAGACCAGTATCGAGTGGAACCTGCGCACGTACTCAACACCCATCCTTGGGAGCAGAAGCGCATTTGTCTGGAGCATGAATGTTGCATCTGGGAACCTGTCCATTACAGCCTGTGCGAGCGGTATCCGCAGTGTCGGCTCGCCACCGTAGAGCAGGAGGGTCACAGGTGTCCTGTCACGGCTGATGAATGCCTCAAGGTCGTCTAGTGAGTATGAGACCTCGGTCCCCGGCCCGGTCTCCTCACCACCATGACAGTACACACAGTTCAGGTTGCAGCGCCTTGTGAGCACGAGGTGGTAGTTCATAGCCCGTCATCTTCGTTACTGTGACCGTGCGTCCTTCGCCCTGTGCGTCGAGACAGTCCGTTTTCAAAGTTCCTCCCTGGCAACTCCTGTTGTATTTCTCCGTAGCGGCACGCTCGTGTACATTCACGGCCTAGGCTACTTGCCCGCTGAGGGCAGATGCGTCCCTATGACTGACCAACTCACCACTTGCATGTGCTGCGCTGTCTGATGTTGCACGGCGCTGGAGGACAGTTGTTCAGGCCCTGCGCCTGAGGACAACGAGGTTCTCGGTACTCGTCCTGCTGTCGCTCCTCATCGTTGCGGGGTTCGTGCGGTACGAGAACATCCGTCGGGCCACAATGGTATCGATGAGAGTGACTTCGTGAGACCACCCTTCACCGGTGAAGTGTTCCGCCAGCACCCTGTCAATCGGCACCGGCTGACCCCGAACACTTGACCTGCCTACGAACAGCAAGAGGTAGTCGGTGATGTTCTCTTGGAACCTCTCAAGGGCGGTGACTATACCGTGAAAGTATGCGTCAAAGACCTGCCTGATCCTGTCCTCGTGGAGCGTACTCCTCACCCTGTGAAAGGTCTCGGAGTTGATGTCTGTTGGCGGTACCTCTCGATATGGCAGCTCGAGCCTGCTGAGCCTGCGGATCTCGTCCTGCGAGTGCCCCAACCAGAACAGGTCCATCTTGGCCTGTCTGATGTACTCCTGTGACTGCAAGTACGGCGGTGATGTCATGAGCACAGTGTGTTCCCGGGTGAGCGCCTCACCGAGCGAGTCGACACCGCCCCTCACAGTATGTCTGGTCTTTCTGGGCCCCAGTCCCCAGTACTCCCTGAGCCGTTTCTCAACGAGTGCCGCCTCGCTCCTCAGCATGTTGTAGAACTCCGTTTCCCAGTCTGTGCTGAGCAGTCGTCCGACACGCTGCACGGATCTTGGTGACTTTGATAGCTTCATCCGCCCCATGTCGTCGAATGAGAAGTACCGGCTGACCTTCAGAAGCGGGACAGTGAGCATGAGCTTTGTCGTCCTGTCGTCCAACATGTGGTAGTAGCCCCAGGCCCGGCTGAGCACTGGGGCGAACTCCTGTGCAAACCAGTAGTGAAAGTTGTCCCAGTCAGGCAGGAACTCCGCAGACGATGCCTGCATCTCGTCCACTATTGTGTCCATGTGCATGGCACTGGGCTCAAGGAGTGTTATGTCATGGAGGACCTCAATGATGGGGTTCAGGTCCCAGAGCTCGTAGTCGTGTCCATAGAGGCGGCTCACGGTACCGACCGTGCCACAGCCCGCGAACGGGTCGAATACCGTACCACCGGCCGGGTGCGTACT
>JALVPN010000213.1:0-16413 GCA_027031765.1 Promethearchaeota archaeon
GGGGGTTGCCGTTGGGGTCATTGTTACTGTACATCCGCTGGATCGCGCCGTAACTGTCTGGGCACCTCTCCCTGACGACTCGGAGAAAGTACTCTTTCTGACGCCCCGGCCTCAGCGTGAGGCCGCCGAACAGGATGGACTCCGCACCGGCCCACCGTGCGGCCCTCGCAAGTCGTCCCATGTTCTCGACCGTATCACCTATGGTCGGAATAAGAGGGGTCGCCATGACCCCGCCATGGAGGCCCGCCATGCGGACTTCTTCCAGGGCGGCCAGACGCTCATGGGGGGGTGGCGCTCCCGGTTCGAATACCGCTGCGGTCTCCTCGTCATAGAGTGTGACCGTGAACACTACGTCTGCGAATGCTACATCATGTATCTCCTTCAGCAGTGCAAGGTCTCTCAGTACCAGTGTTGACTTTGTCAGGACATATACTGGGGCCTCAAAGTCCAGCAAGGTCTTGAGGACTCCACGGGTCACACGGTGGCTCTCTTCAGCAGGCTGGTACCCGTCCGAAACCCCACCACACACGCCCACGACAGGCGGAGGGCCACGGTCGCGTCGGGCCCGTTCAGCATCCGCGGTGCTGAGGAATGGGATGAGGGTCTCAGACATCATGGTACTGTTGGCGAGGAGTCCCATGTGGGACAGCTCGTGTCGGAGGACGTCGGGGGCATTCTCCTTGACCCGGATGTGTGTACAGAAGTCGTCAATGTGATAACGTTCAGCCCGTCCATCACAGTACACACAGCAGTGTTCACAGCCCCTGTACGCATTCAGAGAGCAGTTCACATGGAACCAATCGTCAGCGGCCGCGTATTTGGACAGCAGGCCCTTCACTCTGATCTTCTCGTACCGCATGGCCAGTCCTCAGACCAGTGCACGTCACAGTGGAGAGGAGCACTTTAGGGAGCCCCTATCAGGCACTCCATCCCATAGTGGCAGGACTTTAGCTTTCTGCCACACGTCGAGCTGTTGCCCGGGCCAGCCACAGCATACAACCCGTGTCGTACCCATGCCCACGCATCTTGGAGCAGCCTGTCAGCAGGGATGCGCCTGAGGCCTGTATCATCATATGGCGAACTGATGTTCTGCAATTGACGAATGTGAGAGGCGAACCTTTATGGGCGTTGGATTTATACGGTAGTGCTGACGACTGGACTAGGATGCTGAGACCATGACAGCCATCAATCTCGCGTCAAGTGCAATGGTGGTACTCGAGCAGCTGATTATGCATGGTCCCCTATGTCCAAAGGACATCGCAGCCAGGACGGGGCTTGCACCACGGACCGTGAGCCACGCACTGAAGACGTTGATGGCAAAGAAACTGTGCACGCGCACCCCGAATTTTCAGGACATGCGCAGTCCGCTATATCATGTCAACCTAGAAGTTGCAAAGCAGCTCCGGATTTCAATAGATGCAGCAAAGACGCACTCCAACCACAGGATGGGACCTCTCAGGTAGCCCTGCCGGCTATGACCAGAGGGCCGCTGCTCGGAAGGCCAACGTATGCTTGGCTCGACAGTGTTTCAGATGTGGAGGCCATATGGGGGTGCGCCGGAGCAGTTGTCGACAGGCGGATGACAGGTAGATAGGTGGAGGGACTGCCTGTTGGCCTGTTGGCCCATCAGGGGAGTGCTGTGGACGCGACCCGGGACGTATCAGTCCAGTCCACTGGGCAGATAGGAAAAGCCCGTTGCTCTCATCGGAGCAGTCATATGTGCCCTCTCTCAAAAACGCGGCGCTGGAAAGAGTGTCCACTGAGTTCTGCCACGCAATAGAGACCCTCAGTGGAAGGAATAGTGGTTGTCATGGCGGTGTCACGTGGTCTAAGAGAGAGTGCAATGATAATCCTTGAGCACCTCACTGCTGGCGGCCCTATGACCCCCAAACAGATTGCAGCGGAATCGGGGCTTGCACCACGGACTGTGACGTATGCGCTAAGGGAACTCCTTGAAGCGAAGCTGTGCCGGAAGGTCCCAAACTTCAAGGACATGCGGATGCCACTCTATCATGCAGATGAGCAGCGTGTCAAGGAGATAAGACGCAACCTCGAAACGTGGAAAATGCAGGCACGGCAGTTCATGAGGTAGCTCTCACCTCTCCTATGGGCATTGTTGGCACACAGCCACACCACCACAGTTCATAGTGTTTCGTCCATGGAGCCCGTCCTGTAGCCCCACACGTCGACTGTCACATATCGCATCCCGAGAGCACGGACGGCCCTGTGCAACTCGTCCAAGCCGTCACTGTCGAACAGGAGGGGCCTCTCATCATGGCCGACCTCTATGCGCACGAGGTCACCATGCAGACGGGCACGCACCGACCTGACACCAAAACGCCGTATTACCAGTCCTTCAATCGTTTCCACTGCGGCCAGCCGCTCGGCCGTGACCCTGGTATGGTACGGGAACCTTGTGGCGAGGCAGGCGCCCGAGGGCAGCCCGGCCACAGAGAGGCCATGACTGCGCAGGAGCTCGCGTACATCGCTCTTTGTGAGGCCTGCGTCGAGCAGTGGCGAAACTACGCCTGCCTCAACGAGAGCTGCGTGACCTGGACGATGCCCCTCCATGTCCGAGGCCGTGGTGCCCTCCACCACCAGCGTCAGCCCGTGCTGCTGCGCCATGGAGAGCCAAAGGGTGGCTAGAGCGCGCTTGCACAAGTAACACCGTTCAGGCGGGTTCTTGACCAAGGCGGGGTTGCCAAGCCAGTCATACTCCACAACTCTCAGTGGGAGCCCGAGTTCGTCGGCAACACGTCGTGCGCGGTCGGTCTCAGAGCTCGGGACAGTCTGGGACGCGACCGTGACCAGGAGGGTCTCGTCAGCAGCCATCTTGGACAACAGTGCAAGCGCGGTGCTGTCGACGCCACCACTGAACGCCACCAACACCCGGTGTCCACGGAGGATGTCACGTACACGACTGGTCTTTGCCTCAAGTGTGCTGTCCAACGTGCATCATGGCACACGATGGCAGTGGGGTATTAAGGTCTCAGGATGGACCATCAGTCATCGCGTGTGCCGTTGTCGGACATGTACGGGTCGACGACAGCAGAAATGCCACTGTAGCCTTGGTCTTCGAGGACATCCCGTATCGACTCCGCACCGCCCATCCATCTGACCATCCACTGTCCATCTTTGAGGCTGAGCTCGACATCTAGGAGGTCACCGAGGAGGTTGTGGTTCATCTCGATTGTGTCCTGGTATGCACCGAGCAGTGCGAGCACAATGTACGAGCCCTTGAGCCCGTCCAGACGGGGAATAGGAATGCCCAGGCCCATCTGACCGCCGGGTGTCGTGATTGGGCGGTCGTCCAGTGTGTACCAGACCTCCCCAGTGTGGCGCCTGTAGAACTGGGAGAACTCGCCGTCTGAGTCGCATGTTATGTCTGCCAGACGGATTGTGGTCTCAGGGCGAGTGTCAAGACCTGTGACCGGCACCGCGGGGAAGTACTGGCCTACGAGTACGTGGTCCGCAATACTATTGAACACTGAGAAGTTCCCGATAGCGATATGCTCAGGGGCCCACGGGTCACTCGGCCCGTCGGCGGCGACCAGCGAGGTCACACCGAGGGCCCGTGCGCGTTCCCTGACCAGCGCCCGTGCAGCCCCGACCAGTGCCTCATCTTTCAGCAGTTGTTGCAGACTGCTTGTCCTCTGTGTGAAGCGCTCATGGAACAGACGCCACTCCCGTCCGAGCCCATCGGCCGACTCAGACTGCTCGAGCCGGGCCCTGAAAGCCTCAAGCACCTCAGATAGTGCGGGGTCGCTGACGTAGGAACTGGGTGGGTACACTGAACGCACCTCAAGGACTCTCACGACGACCAGCGAGCTCGTGGCCGTGATCCCCCGTCCGGCCTCGACCATGAGGTCTGGGTGGTCTTGACAGTCCAACGTGTCAAGGGCCCTGACCAGACCACTGATGATGGAGTCAGCGTAGGCGTCGATGTACGAGCCACGGTACGAGCTCGTATAGTCAATCGGGAGGCCGCCACCAAGGTCGATGGTGCGGAGGCCCGTGAGGCCCAGCTCACGTAGCTGGGAGTACATGTCCACCATGAAGGCACCGAAGTGACGGAGGCCCTCCATGTCGGTGACCTGAGAGCCCACATGGCCCAGTATCGCTGACACGGAGCCCGCAAAGCCTGTGGAGCGGAAGTGGTCGACCACACACAACAGGTCATGTATGCTGAGCCCAAACTTGGAGTCGCGTCCGGCCGAGTGCGACCAGTACCCCTCAACATGGAGATAGGGCTTCAGACGGAGGACGAGATGTATCGAGGCAGGGTCGAAGATGTCAGTGATCAGCTGCGCTTCGTGGAGAGACTCTACAGAGACCCACAACTTATGGCCGGACTTGATGTGCCTGCGTATCATCCGGAGGTACTCTGGGTCCTTCGCACCATTGCAGACAATGATGCGGTCCCGCTCATCGGCCAGCAGCGACCCGAGCAGTACGAGCTCCGCCTTGGTGCCTGCCTCAAAACCGTACTCCGGGTCGGAGCGTGCCACGGCCATGACGTAGTCGTGACGCTGGTTCACTTTCACAGGGTACACCGGTAGGAAGCGGCCCTTGTAGCCCTTCTCGTCCAGCACCCGTCTGAAGGCGGCCCTCAGACGACGGATGCGGTCGGTGATGAGCTGCGGGATGCGGACTGTGAATGACGATGTGTAGGTGTCCCTTGTGCCATCACGTTGCTGCACACGTCTGATTATCTCTGGCAGCGATATCCGGTGTCCGTCGATGCAGATGCACAGGTCACCGTCATCATTGACATCCAAGAAGTCCAGGTCGCCACGTGCGAGGCCGTACACTGTGCGCGCCTGCGAGACTGACCACCCGGTATCGCCACCTGTCATAGTCCTGCTACCCCGTACTGTCATCCTCACGGATTGCATCTAGCATGCCCTGGAACGCACGGGCCAGCTCTCCAATCTCGTCGTCCTGTTCCGTGTAGGACGGGTCGACCTGGAGGTGCGTCACATCCAGCTCCTCCTGTCGCAACACGGCCTCCACATTCCGCATTGCGAGGCCCATGAGGTATTCAAGGGGCCGGGTCACCTGGTTTGCGACCAGCACCGCTACTGCTACTGCGAGCACACCACCAACGGCAGTCACAAAGATGACGGCCGATGTGGCCTCAAAGTTCGCAGCCGCAATCCTCTCCGTCAACTGGTTGACAGGAGCAAAGACCTCGTCGGAGGGGACGATTGCCACGCACACATAGTCGCCCTTGCCCACCGGGGTCGCCACGAGGTATCTCTGTTCACCGTCGCGCGTGTACGTCACATTCCTGTACTCACCGTCAGGCACAGAGGTTATTGTCTGCAGTGTCGTTGCATCGATGCCCTCGATGTCCGACAGGTATGGCAGGTGGCCCTCAGCATCTGCAGCCAGATAGTCCGCAGGTGTGAGTTCAGGGTGGGCCACCACCTCACCGGAACGCAGGAGCAGTGCGGCATAGCCGGACTCCAGCACCTGCACATTGAGGATCCTGTCACGTATGTCGTTGTAGGGGATGTCGACAGCGACCATCCCCTGCAGCTGGTGGCCCGGGCCATAGATTGCACGGCCGATGGATATCATGAGCACCTGTTCGATGGGGTCAAAGTACGGGTCTACGAACACTATGTCCCCGTTGCCCGCAACAATGTCCTGATACCATGGCTCATCCGGTGGGAAGAATGCGGTCGAGCGCCGTGCCCGGTCGAGGTCTGAACCACCGAATATGCTGCCGGGATAGTTGATGAACAGGCCATCGGTGAACGCAACGTACAGCCACCGGAGCTCGGGCATCTGTTCGTGGACGGAACGGAACATGATGTCGATGTTGGAAATCCGGTACAGCCTGTCAGCGAGAGCAGCCTCGGCTACCGAGTAGTTCGTGGAGTCGGTCCCCACAATGTACCAGCTGCTGTACGTCCACGACACGTTGATACCATAGTTGGGGTCGTACGCTATGTCACTGGGGTGAGGGCCCTTGGACGAGTACTCGAAGAAGTAGTCGTAGTAGACCGGTCGTGGGGACACTGTGGAGGTGGACCCCAGCAGGGCCTCACACTCGCGGGCGAGCGCACGCACCACAGACTCCGCACTCGCAAGCTTCTGGTTGACTACCAGTGCCGTCTTCTCGGAGGTTGCCACCATGTTCCGTGTGACCTGGGTCTCCAGTGCCTGACTGCTCTCCGTCGTTGTGAGCCCGCCAATCATGTTGATAAAGCCCAGTGAGAGGACGCCGGTGGCGGTCAACGAGGCCACCGTGATGAGGAAGAACGTGACAATCACATTCCTCTTGAAGCTGCCCTTCTTCTGTATCCGCACTCGACTTGACAACTCGTCGTCACCTCCTAGTAGTCCACGGTGCTCCCACCCACCTCAAGCTGGGCCATGAGCACTGCTGCCTCCTTGAAGGCATTCTCAATGTCGCTCTTCACGTCTGCTGTGTCCACCACAGAGATATACTGGCCCTGGGGCACGTTCTCGCACACTGACTGGAGCAACTCCTCAAAGGTCATCCTCTCACCGGTGGTCGGAGATATGACCTTCTTGTCGACCGGCATCCGGAGTTCCTCGCCGACCCCGATTATGATTAGGAAGACATCGAGGTGCCGGTTCCTGACGAAGTTCTCAACCGTCCGGCGGTTCCGCTTCTTCTGGCGGTCGCGCTCCGTGAAGATCCCCTCAAGGTAGTCGAGAGAGTACTTCTCTGACGAGTTGTCCTGGCCATCGGTCAGCGCAATTATCCAGCGGTGCTCACTGGACTCAAGGCTGTCCAGCTGTTCCAAGGCGTGGCCCAGGGCATCATAGAATGCCGTAGCGCCATTTGGCCGACGCAGGCCGTCCAGGGCCCGCCATATCGGGTTCTCACGTGGGTCGTCATACTCGCCTCTACGTGTGAGCGGCAGGACCTCCTGGTATCTGTCGTTAAATATAGTAATCCCGACCTCGTCCTGAGGGTTCACCTTTGAGTCAAGGATTTCCTGCGCCCCGCGGATTGCTGCGAGGATTCTGCGCTGTGCATTCATGCTCCCGGAGTAGTCAATCACAAAGACGACGCTCTTCTTGTACTGGATTGAGCGGTACAGACGTTCGGCCTCGCGGCGGACTTCATGGCTCGGTTCGTCCAGCATGTCGAGGACATCCGCGAGCTCGCGCATTGCGAGGACGACCAGTGGATACTCCTCGGTCAGATTGCCGAGGCGCATGCACTCACGGAACGAGTGTTCAGCATCACGCCACTGGCCCTTGGCCACGAACAGCTCGCCCATGTGGAAGTGGATGTATGCAAGGGAACGGTTGTTGTCGTCGGCCTCAGCAATCCGTTTCGCCTCTTCAAAGTGTGACAGGGCCTCGCTGTGACGCCCCTGTCGCATGAGTATAAGGCCAGTGGCATCATGACGTCTTGCAAGGCCGCCGGTGTTATTGAGCGACATGTCTATCGCCTGGGCGTCCTCAAGGAGCTTCAGGGCCTCGTCGTACTCATTTAGGTCCATCTTCACAAGTGCCATGTTGTGGTACACCGACGCAATCCTGAGCATGGCATCACGCTCGTCGCGGCCCTCTTCCTTTGACTGCTGGAGCAGACGCTGGGCAATCTCCAGTGCACGCTCATAGTACTTCAGAGCGTTGCCATGGTCACCACGCTGGCGGTACACGTTGCCGATGTTGAGACACATCGTCTGCTGGCCGACCTCGATACCAAGCCGTTCGCTGATCTCCAGCAGGTTCATGTAGTTGGACAGCGCACGGTTGAGGTCCCCCCGGACGAAAGCGGCGTTCCCAAAGCGGCAGGCCTCTTGGAAGCTCAACAGTGCATCGACCGTGCTGCCGACCTCCTCAAACATGGCGCCGGTGGCCGTGACCCCTCTGGTGAAGTCCTGACGCGACATCTTCTGCACCATGTGCGTCATCTCGCGGATCGGTTCGACAACGGCACGGGCCCTGCGGAACGAGACCCCTGCCACCACGGTACCGACGACCACAAGCACGGCACCAAGTGCCATCAACAAGGTGCTAGTGCCCCGGACGACCTGTTGGAGCATCGCCTGTGCCGGCGCCACCACCTCGTCTGCAGGCACCACCACCACAAGTACGAAGCCGGTGCTTTCCACGCGGGACGAGGTCAGTAGCCAGCGCTCGCCACCCTTGGTGAAGTACGTCTGGCTGCTGTTCTGGGACAGGAGCGTTGGGAGGGCTGTCGAGAACTGGTTGCGTCCCTCGGTGTCCGTAGGTGCGAACTCAAGGTCAAGGATACTCTGGCTCTCGGTCGTGAAGTATGGGTGTGCAACGACGTGGCCGCTCCCGTCCAGCAGATATGCGTACCCGCGGTCAAGCACTTGGACATCAAGGACTTTGGAGTTGACCGTAGCCAGTGTGACATCAGCAGAGACGACACCAATCATGGTGCCGTTGTCAAAGTAGACGGGACGCCCCATAGAGATGACAAGACCGGTCGACGGGTCGCCATAGGGGGGTGTGAAAGCAATACTCGTGTTGTCTACTGCGATGGACGCTGCATTGAGATACCAGTTCTCAGACGACGGGTCATAGTCACCATCGTCGCTGAGGAAGTAGTCGAGCTTGTCGAATGGGTAGTTCCTCATGAGGTGGCTCGGACAGAGAGAGGGGTTGAATGTCATGTACAGCCAGATGTAGTCCGAGTTGGCGTCGTGGAGGGCCCTGAACACGTTGTCCATATTGCTGGAGACGTTCAGGAAGTACTCGGTGCGCGTGTCAAGTGTGAACGGGTCACCAGGTGTCGGGTACCTGTCACGTGGCATGTAGTAGCAGCTGACATCGAAGGAGATGTAGTCGGAGGAGTAGGAACTCTCACTATGGAGACCGGGCACCACCTTGGCACTGTGGGCGTACTCCAGGAACGGGTCCCAGAAGTAGCTGTACTGCGGTGTGGCATTCAGCCGTCCGTTGAAGAGCGCCTCACAGTAGTCCTCCATCACGTACACGCCGTCATAGTAGCTCTGGATGCGCTCATCAATGAACGAGGCCACATCATCCGACACACGCCTCAGATTTGCGACCTCCTCGTCCTCAAGGGCCGACGCCGCTAGGGCTGCGTTGTCATTTGACACGCCAAGGATGGTCCATGTCGACACAGCGGAAATCACAATGATTGGGATGAGCGTTACAGTCGTGAATGCGAGCACAATCCGCCGGGAAATCCTCATCGCACCACCCCTTGGACTCCTGTGATAGCCGTCTGGGGACTGTTATGTATGTTGTGATTACTACACATCTCTATACTCTCAACTCCTGTGCAAGCGCTTCCACGAGCTTGGAAACGCCACCTGCGCCTGCCACGGTGAAGGTCTCTTGTGAGAGGGTACCATCTATGGCGCCGTCGCCAAGCAGAATGAGGAGAGTCCTGCGCAACACCGCGACCGGAATCCCGGTCTCTTCGGCCATGACATGCAGGTCAAGGCTGTTGTCACTACTCAGGAGGCGGTCAACGACCCGCTGCAGGTCTTCAACGCTCACACGCGCACCGGGTGGGGGCGTAACAACAGCAGGTGGCTCCGATACCACGAACCGGGGCCCATCAAAGTATCCGTCGAGCATGCCCTGCTTGACCATCGACTGGATGCCACGGCGGAGGTTGTAGGCGGCCGGCTGTGGCAGCGTCCTCCTGAGCAGGCAGTCGAGGTCTGGGAGCGGGATCTCGTGGTGCTTCGACAGGACAGCCGCGATGCTCTCACGGATGGACTCTTCCACAACGTACTCGTCCATGACCTCGAGCACGGCACCACAGGACTCACACCGCGAGGCCTCCGGTGATGTCGGGGCCCCACAGTTCCCACAACGGATGACACGACGGTATAGGGTTGTCTTGGTCGAGCCGATGTCATCAAGGATGCGGCGTTCAGTATGCGTCAGTTCGCTGGACTCGACCAGCCGCCAGAAGTGCACCCTCAAGTCGCCAGTACTCACTACCAGATATGCAGTATCAGAAACATCATCGGGCGTCCCTGTTGCCAAGGCTCTTGGGGGCGCCGAGAGCTGCAAGGAACCGACAACGACACCATTGAGGTCCCACAGACGCAGGGTTGGTGAGAGGTCGCCGGTCACGAACAGCTTCCGCTCCCCGAATGTCAGCACACCGAACACACGTATCGCTCCGTTCAGCGTCAGGGTCCGGATAAGATAGCCGGCCGCAGTCACGATGTGCACGTTGCCCCGCCTGTCGGCCACCACCACTTCCAGCTCGGAGTCGTTGGTGATGTCCTCAAGCCACACATCAGCGAGCGGGTTGTCAAAGGTACGGCTGAAGAGTGCCGTCCTGTCGTGGTTCCAGAGGACGACCCGCCGGTTCTGCAGCGCCGCGACAACCTCGGCTGCATCGTCACCATCGACATCCCGCGCATCGCAGGCTAGGACCTCGCTCTCAAGGCGCATGTTCCAGACCGGGGCGCCGCGGTGGTCTACAACCAGTAGCCGTTTTCCAACGCCACCGACAAGCGAGTCGTGTCCGGTCGCCCCTATGTCACCCACAGCAATGCAACGGACTTTGCTACTCCAGTGTTTTGACGACCGCTGTCTTCCCTGAGCATCGAACACACGTAGACGGTCGCCATAGTCCAAGGAGAACACCTCTGTCTGCGCGTCTGGCCGCTGTCGCACATACAGCCCATAGACAACAGCAGACACAGGCCTACTTGCAACGTGTTGGATCCTCACCTCAGACCTAGCACCACGACTACACCGTTGCGTGAGTATATAAAGATGTGGCGTCATCTGCCCCCCGGGTGCACGAGATTGGCTGATGGGTGCAGAGTGGGAGTGCTGTGGAGTGACGAGTTCGATACGTTCGACTTTGGTGAGAGGCACCCGGTGAGAGTGAGCAGGTTCAGAGAGGTGTACGACGCCCTGTGGCTGCACGGGTTCCTTGATGATGGCTGTGCGACCACAGTGAGACCCGAGCCCCTGTCAGAAGCGCTCCTGCGGAGGGTGCACTCGGAGGAGTACCTCAGTAGAATACGTGAGATCTCCCGCACAGGGGTCGGGGACGTTGCCATCGACACTCCTGGGTTCAGGGGCATGTACGAGCACAGCCGGACTGTCTGTGGGGCAACCGTCACTGGCGTCAGACTTGTACATGAGGGGCAGTTCGACCACTTTTTCTCACCAACGGGAGGGTTCCACCATGCGCACTACCATGGGGGCGGGGGCTTCTGCGTCTTCAACGACGTTGCAGCCGCAGTGTACGAGCTGAAGTCACTGGGCTACGAGAGAGTCCTCATCGCGGACTTTGATGCCCATCATGGCAATGGCACGCAGCGGTACTTCTACTCAGACCCGGAGGTCATGCAGATCTCGTTCCACGAGGACCCGGACTTCCTGTACCCTCACGAGGGGAGGATTGAAGAGATAGGGGGCGGTGCGGGCCGGGGATTCAATATCAACATGTGCCTCCCAATCGATACTGGCGATGTGGCGTACCGCTACGCATTTGACGAACTCGTGCCGCCACTGGTCGAGTTCTTCAGGCCACAGTTTGTCATCCTGATACCCGGTTTCGATGCCCACTATAGGGATCCACTGGTACAGCTGACACTCACGACGAGGACGATACGACACATTGCTGAGTACTTTCACCACACAGCACACCGGTGGGGCCGTGGCCGTATGGGAGTGGTCGCGGGCGGGGCGTATGACCGGGCTGCCTTCCGGTGGGGGGCATGTGTGGTGATGTCCGTACTGACTGGGAGGGCATTCGAACCACCAGTAGAGGAGCCACCGTTTGATGACGATGAGGAGACCTGGGAGACCACAAGGGATAATGTGGAGGCTGTAAAGACACTGGTGTTCGGCGCGCTGGGCATATAGTCAGCTACTAGGTGAGGATAGCTGTACGCACCAAGAGGCGCCCCACACACTGGCGTCCGCGGCCCGGTGGAAACTACTAGGCGCCCCGTGACCTCGGGTGGTGCTCCATTGGGGTGGGCCACATGATACAACATATCTTATTGATGCGGGCGAGAGTATCTCCGGACACATATGCACCCAATAGTAGAATACATTAGCAGGTGGTCTGTGTCCAGAACACACCACTGACCTGAAAGTGATGATGCAAGTGGAGGCCGTTCCGTTGGATGAAGACCTTGTCAAGGCTGTGCTTGATGGTACGCACGACGGGGTCTTCATTCTCGGGGCCGGGTTCAAAGTGGAGTACGTCAACGCCCGTGCATGTGACATCCTCGGACGGGGGGCGGACGAGATTGTGGGGCGGGACCTGCGCGAACTCGTCCCCGAGAATGTGGCAAAGAAGATTACGAAGAGGGCTGCAGAGTGCAGGTCCCCAGGACGGGGCACATTCGTGTTCAGGCTCTCTACAGTGACCGCTGATGGGGCTATCAGGGCGTACGATGTACGCACGACCATTGTAGACACTGGCGCCCCACCCGGGAAGATGGTGTGCCATATACTCGACATAACTGAACACGAAGTAGACAAGAGAGTGCTGAAGGAGTCCGAACTGCGGCACCGGAAACTTGTCGAAACAATGACCAACGGCCTCTCAATAGACGACCCGGAAGGTGTGATTGTCTTTGTGAACAGGGCGTTCTGCGACATGCTGGCCCGTTCGCGTGAGGAGCTCGTGGGCCATAGATGGGTCGAGTTCACGACCATTTCAGACCCGGACTTTGTGGCCAAGAAGCATGCTGCCAGGCGGGCCGGTGTTTCGGAACGGTACGAGCTCGAGTGGGTCACCAAGACTGGGACAACGGTCCCGACCGTGGTGTCCGCAACACCGCTCTTCAATGCAGACGACGAGTTCATAGGGACACTGGCAGTGGTCACTGACATCACAGAACAGAAGGAGACCGAGAGGACACACCAGTTCTACATTGACCTGCTCACCCATGACATTGCAAACCAGTTGCAGGTCATCATTACGGCAGCCGGGCTGCTCGACTCCGACCTGCCGGCCTCATACATGGAGGACGCCAGGGACACCATAATGGACGCAGTGGACAGGTGCAACCGGCTCATCACGAAAGTCAAGCGTGCTGGCGAACTGCGCCACATCCCCCTCCAACACGTTGACCTCGTGCCTGTACTATACGACCGAGTGATGACTCTTGAGAAAATCTATGATGTAAAGGTAGAGGTCGGCGACATTGACGAGCATGTCGTGGTCGTTGCAGACATCCTCCTCGGGGAGCTCATCTGGAACCTCCTTGAGAACGCAGCGAAGCACAACCCCAAGAAAGAGAAGAGGATCTGGATAGATGGGGAGATGGAAGACGGGTACTACAGGCTCAGGATTGCTGACAATGGGCCCGGCATAAGTCGTGCCAAGAAGAAGAAGCTGTTCCAACACCGACGGGGCTCAGGTGGCATAGGGCTCATGCTGGTATCACAGATGGCAGCAAAGTATGGTGGCAAGATAGAGGTCACAGACAGGGTGAAGGGAAAACCGAGCCGGGGGGCCTGCTTTGTGCTCACACTCAGGCTTGCAGAGTAGGCCCCACCGGACTGGTCACTATGCTGCCATCCGCAGAATACGTTCGTACAGGCTCCGGTAGAACTTGTCCTTGTCAACATGTCCACGGTTTATGTCAAAGAAGTTGGTCTTCAGACTGTCCAGCCGCTGTTGCAGCTGTTCGTAGTCTGAGAGGCCGTCGTCCCGGATTGCCTCCTCGAAAATGTCTGCCACGGCCTCGGGAAAGTTGTCAATGTACTGGCACTGGTTCAGCTGGATGTGGAAGAGCGTACGACGTAGAATATCATCTCTGCCAATTTGACTCGCCGACATTGCATTGACCCCACTCTCAGTCTAAGGCATTAGAACATAGATAAGGATTCTAGTAAGGGTGTTCCGGTGTAGTCCAGCCCCCGAGATCCTCCGCCGGCCCCACACATGACCGGCTGCACGCTTGGACTGCCAGCCCTGAGAACGGCGGTACAGAACCGGGACTCACCGTGGGACACGTGACAGACACCGGGCCAGGGTGCGGCCACATGGTAGAGACAACTGTAGACCGGGGACATCAGACTGCAGACATGACCATGATGTGCCACGTGACAGGCGACACACTGGACTACGGGCAAGAGTTCCCATATGAGAACCCTGAAGAGAGGCGGAGACCAGCACTGTATCATCATCCGGCCACAGGAGAACGGTCGTCACCCGGGCAGTACTTTCAGGACAGGCAGACGGCCCAAGCACAGTCTGGAAAGGCATCTGCCAGCCCCAGAGTCGAACGGGGTACCATGGCCCGGCCCGGCATGGTAACATGCCCGTAGAGAGTGAGGCGGGCCCCCAAGGTGGCGCACTATGGGCGCAGGGCGGCGGTCAGCCCGTGGGTGGAGGACGAAGAAGGAGTCTGGAGCGAGAGGACATGCGTATCGCGTCGATAATAGACATCAGTCTGGTGGATGTCCCTGGAATCCCGGTCACTGTGATATTCACAGGGGGCTGCAACTTCGACTGCCCATACTGTCAGAATGCAAGTCTGATACCCACCACATCAGGGGTGGAGACCCCCATACCGGAGATTGTTGCGAGGGCCACTGGACACCTGAGTGATGGGTTCTGCATAACTGGTGGCGAGCCGACAGTACAGAGTGACTTGCCAGACCTCCTCCGTGCACTGAAAGCGACCAGTGGTGGGCATATCAACCTCAACACGCAGGGGTCGGTGCCCAGCACGCTCAGAGAGTCGCTCCCGTACCTCGACTCGGTCTGGTTTGACATGAAGGCAGCGCCATCGAGGTACCAAGAGGTTGTGCGGACACGGAGCGACCCGTGGGGGCGCGTACGTGAGTCCATTGAGATGGTCCTGGCCTCTGATGTGGAGTTCTGGCCCAGGACCACGTATGTCAGCGGGCTCATCACACCGGAGGACATATCCGAGGTCGTCCAGTTGCTCGACCGGCTCGGCTTCAGTGGGCGGTACCTCGTCCAGAACTATATCGCATCAGCCGGGGTGCGTACCGAGGAGGCGGCCACACTGAGTACACCGACCAAGGAGGAGATGGAAGCACTGCGCACACTGGGGTCAGGATCCGTACGTGTGGACATCCAGTGGAACGAGGTCGTCCTCTCAGCCTGAGGGCGCACACCACACAGTGACCGCCCCGCCCACACCACAAGACACGCCTGCCAGACACTCCTGCCCACACACGGTGCAGTGACAGGTTCCCCATCATATATGTTTATAAACGGCGTGCGACAGTGGTGGAGGCTGAGAGCGTTCTTGTTCACCGACCAACTCAGGAGATCCGAGCATGTTTCCTACACAGTCTATGGGGTATGACCGTGCAATAACTGTCTTCAGTCCGGAGGGCAGGCTATACCAGGTCGAGTATGCAACAGAGGCGGTGAGGCACGGTCCACTGGCAGTGGGTGTCAAGGGAAAGGATGGCGTTGTCCTCGCAGGTGAGAAGAGGTCGCCCCACGCTCTTGTAGACCTGAGCACGCTCAAGAAGATCCTGTTGATTGATGACCATATTGGTACAGCGATTGCAGGTCTCCACGCTGATGCACGCAGACTGATAGACCATGCCCGGGTCCAGGCACAGATTAACAGGCTCAGCTATGACGAACCGATTAGCATCCAGTCGCTTGTGGTTGACATATGCAATGTCAAGCAGGCATTCACCCAGATAGGAGGGTACCGTCCGTTCGGTGTGTCACTCCTGCTGGGAGGTGTGGACTCCCACGGCCCCCAGCTGTACACCACAGACCCGTCCGGGTCCTTCTGGGGCTGGAAGGCCACAGCAATAGGGAAGGAGTCCGACGTTGTCCGGGACTATTTTGAGGAACACTACAGTCCGGACATTGATGTTGAGGGTGCGCTCAGACTCGCCATGGACGGGTTGCTAAAGGCCAGGGGCGAGCAGGAAGAGTTCGACCCGGTCAAGAAGGCTGAGACCATCGAGGTCGGACGGATAGACACTGAAGAACGGATGTTCAGGATTCTGTCGCACGATGAGGTCGCGGAAATCCTGAAGAAGATGGCTGGTGAATAGTACCCCAGGCCACGGACACCGCAGTTAGACCATGCCATGTCGCATCAGTGTGTGTAAGGGACTCGACCGTCCCTTGGTACCGCTACTTGTGGGCCTGTTCGACGAGCCTGTCGACTATCATACCTGCGATGTCCTTGCCAGTGACACGGCCGAGGGCACTCCAGGAGGGGGCAGCATTCGCCTCAAGCACACACGGGCCATCTGGCGACTCGATAATGTCGACCCCGGTGTAGTCCAAGCGCAGGACCTGGGCTGCCCGGATGGCGCACTCGACATACTCCTCATCTAGGTCGGCAAGCGCAGCACGGCCACCGCCATGTACGTTCGTCCGCCACTCGCCGTCCCGCTCTGGCAGGTACCGGTACATGGCACCGACCAGTCGGTCACCGATGACAAAGGCCCTGATGTCGCGGTCTGGCTTTG
>JALVPN010000213.1:16423-18145 GCA_027031765.1 Promethearchaeota archaeon
TCTTGGACGTATAGCACCTGGCCTAGTTGGTGGATGAACTTGAGGGCACGGTACGTCAACTCTTTGTGTTCGGCTCGGATTGCACCCAAGCCGCGGGCACCAATGAGCGGCTTGATTACGACATCACCGACCTCATCACAGAACTTGATTGCGGCCTCAAGGTTTTCTCCAATGTACGTCTTGGGGACGCGGATGCCGGCCTTGCTCAGGGCCGTCAGCGTAGCATACTTGTCCTTGGCCCGGCGGAAGGAGTATGCAGGGTTCATCACGTAGATGCCAGCGTCCTCGAAGTGTTCGAGGAGACTGATCCTGAACGTTATCTGGTCGCCGGTCCCAAACCCCACTGTCCTCACAATCACGCCGTCCATATCGGACACATCTTCCTCGTCGAGGTGGACAAACCGGTTGGTCGGGACTTCAGCGGAAACATCTGGCAGCCGGAACGGCTTTGCAGTGTGGCCTTTCCGCTCGATTGCCTCAATCAGGCCTCTCGTGGCCCAGTTGTTCACATTCTCGTGGTATACTACGCCAAACAACATATACCAAGACCCCGCTGTCACCACTATTGGACACGGACTGCCTGAATAACCTAGCCATTAGGGACAGTTCAGTACCCCACACGCCCCGGTACATGGTGTTGGAGCGTCCACTGAAACGGCAGCTGACGCTGGCACAGGGCAGTCGCGGAGGGGCGCTGACCCGACACCGGCAGGCAGGCGGCCCAGTCCACAGACACGCCCGGACGCGTATGCGGCGCTGCTCACATGGGTGTCCATACAAGCTCATATACGCGCTCGCGCTTGTCGTTGTGGTGCTCTTCCTCACGGATCAGGCCGAGCTCGCGCAGACGGCTCAGACCATAGTTCACTGTACGGGGAGGGAGAAACGTCTTGTTGATGAGGTCCTGCCGGGTCATCCGCCGGCGCTCCTTAAGGAGCACGTACAGGAACTTCGCGGAGGGAGGCAACGCTAAGAACGAGCGCTTGGCAAACATAATCCCACCTTAGAGTTGTTGCCAACTGTTACGTACCTCCGTCTAGTGTTTGGCCATGTGTCACACCAAGGGTTCATAAGGGTTCTCATTGCTGCTACCAGTCCAGACATGCACACCTATCGGGTCACATCATAGACACGCCATTGGACCACCGGAGCGCGGCGGCAGTCCTGACAGTCATCGGGAGGAGTGTGGCAGTGAGAGAGCTGGGACAAACGCCGTCGGGGTGTCATCGACATGGCAGCAATAGGCCGGTGCTGTGGACAGCATGCCCTGGCACCATTGGGGGGCACAGTGACGACCGGGACCAGTTGTCCTCGACTCAAAACACTGAATACTGTGAAACTGATAACATGTGGCACATGGAACCCATCAGTTTCGAGGTGCGCGGGTATAGAGGACGTTCGCTACAGGCCACGCTCTTCAGACCCGACGAGAGGACGGAGGAGATCACGCTCGTATTCCCCGGCCGCGCATACACTGTGCGGATGCCACTGCTCTACTACACCATATGGACGCTCTTTCATGCTGGCATCCATGTCATGGCACTTGACACCAACTACTCAAGAGACCCGGTGTTCAGAGGACTCGGACAGGGGGAGAAGGAACGGTGCGTGCATGAGGACGCAGGTGCACTGCTACGCCTAGCACTTGAGAGGTACGGGCACGTAGGCGCACTGGTGGGGAAGTCGCTTGGTACGCGGGCTGTCGCCAGCCTCCTTGAGGGG
>JALVPN010000213.1:18155-23223 GCA_027031765.1 Promethearchaeota archaeon
GTCTTGAAGTGGGGGCAACTGTCTGGCTCACCCCCGTACTGTCAGACAGCAGCGTTGTCGGACAGGCCATGCGCGATGCGGACAGGTCGTTGATAGTTATCGGGACGGCCGACCCGTTCTACAATGAAGAGACCCTTGACGCGCTGGAGAGAGAGGCAGGTTGCACGGTGATGCGACTGGAGGGGGCCGACCACAGCCTTCAGACCGACGACGTACTGGACAGCCTGAGGCATCTCGAAACGGTACTGATAGAGACCCGGGACTTCGTTGCTACACGTAGGAGGGTTCATTAGTCACGGGTGCACTGGTGTAAGGTACCTTACCAGAGGTGAAGACCAATGGCAAAGACAAAAATGGAAGATACGAGCAAGCTACTGGTGATACTCGGTGGCATTTTGGGGCTGGTCATGGGCATTGTATTCCTCGTGTCAGGCCTGGCGAGTACTCTCAACTGGCTGGCCTTCGGTGCACCGCTGAGCAACATCCCAGTCGTGTCGCCGGTGCTGCTGATTGTCTTCTCAATCGTGGCACTCGCAACAAGTGGAGCTGTTAAGATCAGTGCGCTCAAGATGGAGTACAACTTCGTGGTCCTGCTGATAGTAGGTATTCTGATGTACCTCTTCGGCGGGGGTCTTGGTGGAATCCTGGTCATAGTCGGCGCAATACTGTTGCTGTTCAAGTAAACGGGGCAAGTGCCCAGTGATGAGGGTTACTGGGCACCTGCAACTACTACTGGTCTTTGTGGGACGGGGGAGCAACACATACTGTCCCATCTACTTGGAGGCGGAAATCGCCCTGTCCAGGCGGTCGACCACCTCGTCGATATCGTCATTGGTTATCACGTAGCTCGGCGTCAACCGGATGCTGTTCTGTCCGGAGCCGAGAATCCAGAGGTGCTCCTTCTGGACGGCTGTCTTGACAATCCGGTCTCTCAGTTTTGGTGCCTTTTCTTTGGAGGTCTTGTCCTTGACGACTTCAACACCCACCATCAGGCCGAGGCCACGCACATCACCGACAACTTCGTGCCTGTCCTTGAGCTCCTCAAGTCGTTTCAACAGGTAGGCGCCGTGTTCGGCGTTCTTCTTCAGGAAGTCGCCCTCTTCCATGTGCCTGAGTATCCAGAGGGACAACAGGGAGACTTTTGGCTCGGCAGAAAAGGTCTCAGAGTGTCTTGACCCGCCGGTGAACATGGGTGCGGGGCCAATTGATGCACCAAGTGGATATCCGCCTCCGAGTGCCTTGCCCATGCTGATATAGTCTGGTACCACGCCATGGTGTTCGACCGCACACCACTTGCCGGTACGGCCCATGCCTGCCTGCACCTCGTCCGACATGAAGTAGGCACCGACTTCCTTCGACATCTCATACATGCCCTGCACAGCCTTTGCTGGCGGGACAATCAGACCACCCTCTCCACACAGCGGCTCCATGACTGTGACCGCAATGTCGTCGCCCTCGACCTGAAGCGCGTACCTCAGTGCCTCGACGCACTCGAGGTTGCAGTCGTCAACTACCTGACCGTACGGACACCTGTAGCAGTAGGGATAGGGTACACGGATGACATCCACGCCCTGGGGGAACCCAGACTTGTGCTTTGAGTTCGACGATGTCAGCGCCAGCGCGTAGCCTGTGCGGCCGTGGAATGCGGGACGGAAGGCAACGAACCTGCGGCGTCCGGAGAGGTCCATTGCCGACTTCATACAACCTTCAACAGCACGCCCACCACTCGTTGTGAAGACCACCTGCTTCCGGTGGTCACCAGGAGTTATCTCGGCCAGACGCTCTGCAAGGAGGGTCTGTGGGATTGCATCGAAGTCCATGCCGGGGAACTCGTGAACAACATCGTTGATAGATGCCTCGAACTCCAAGTAGGGCCTGTACCTGAGCCCGAAAGCGCGGACTGCAACACCACCCGTCACATCGAGGTACTCGGTGCCCTCAATATCGTAGATGTGGACGCCATCACCGACCGTGTGGTCAAGGCACCCATAGACATCGCGGTCCTGTGTTGTCAGAGCGAGTGCTCTTGCTGCTCTTTTTTTCCAGTAGTCATTCTTCATCTCTTTCGCGCTGAGGTCGAACCCCAGGTCTCTCAGAACCTGAATGTGCTTGTCATCCATAGGAACCACCACGGGCCCACCGCGCAGGAGGCCCCCATATCTAATTTGCGATGAGAGCGGCGCTGGGGCCCGTGGCACATGGGACGTGTCCAGCAGGGGCGCTACTTGTGGAGTATGAGTAGCAGGCCGGCAAGCAGGATCATGAAACCAGCAAGCAGGCCGATGTTGGTAAACCAGGTGAGGATGTAGAAGGTCAGGCCCCCTGCTACTATGAACATTGACACGAGGCCGAAGATAGCGAGCAGGAGCCCGCTCTTGGGCACTTTCCAGTCGATGAAACCGCACGCATCGAATGACAGGAGCACCATCACAATCAGGACAATGGCGATGACGACATCGACCAGACCGTTGATATCCCCGAGCAGCGTAGTGTTCAGTCCATCAGCGAGCATCTGTAGGGCAATGATTCCCAAGATGATACCACCGAGCACAGTGTAGCCCTGGGCTGCACCTTCTGCCTTACAACCCATCTCAATCAAGTCCTCTAGCATCTTTGTCAGTCAGCCAGTGTGCCCTGTCATGCACCTCGCAGGAACAGGGCCCGGGCATGGAGTGGCAGGGTATGCAAGCGGGGTAAAATACGTTCGCATCCCGATGAGCAACAGTACGCATTACGGGAGTAATACATGTCTTCTTGTTGCCATCAGGCATGAACATCACGCCAGAGAGGTGGCCAACACGAGGTACTCGGACTACGATGCGAGGGACACTGCGAGGCCGGTCAGACTGGACAGGACAGAGGGGCACGTCATAATTGAGGGGCGGGCGTACCCGGCGCGGGAGGTGGTCGAGGCGCTGGCCCAGAGCGGCTACGCCCAGCTGCGCACGGTCGGTGACACACTCGTCCTCGGCCAGAAACGGATATCCCCCATCTTCAAGTCCCGCCAAGAGAGGGCCATGGCGGCACTGTGCCACGGCAGCCTGGCGTACTGCTGCCCACTGTCGAAGCCGTGTGCAGAGCGTGACCGTGCCCTTGAGATCCTCGGTCTGACAGGAGAGGACTACCGACGACTCAAAGACGACTCACACATGAGGTTCATAAACACTGCAAAGGGGCTGCCGACTGCCGACTGGCAGTGTGACTGGCCACAGGGGTCACGTACCGCCAACAGGCCGGCTGTTGACAGGGGTTTTGGAAGTGATGACTACCGGAGAGACTTCGACGTCCTTGAGCGGACGCTCAGTAGCACAGCCCCGGCGACTCGTGCCACATCGGATCACCGACAGACCAGACAGGGGCCACCACCGCGGAGTGATGCACGAGTGGCAGCGGGCCCACCGACCAGTACACACCGTCCGGACGACTGGCGCATGCTGCGTCACCACCAGCCAGACACGACACGACCAGTACAGGCGACGGCTGCGACCGAGACCCCGGGCTGCAAGACATGTGGGCCGGACTCGTTTGAAGGACTTGGTGCACTGTTCCGGCAGGGGGAGATAAGCCCGTTCAAGTCGAATGTTGACCCTACCGATGCGCCCCGCTTCTGCCTGTCGTGTGGCAGGACACTGCACCATGACACCCGCCGGTGTCCATACTGTGGTGCGGCTCAGTAGGCGCCGATAGCACTCTCCCGACGGACGGAATAGTCCTGCGGATAGCTGAAGGTGCCGGCTATCCGGTCGATGCCCGTGTCCTTGGCAAGGTCTTGTAGCTCCCGGAGCTGGTCCATTGTTGTGACGCCCCACCTGAACAGCGAGACCGTGCCACCGCGACGCTTGAACTCGTTGACAAAGTACAGGCTCTCGACGAGGTCGTCATACTCCTTTGAGCCACGTGTCGGGAGGATGGGGCTCCACGGGTAGAGGTTGATCATCAGGCTGCCAGTGATCTGACCGATCACAGAGTAGTCGTACCCGTACTCGTTCTTCGCGCCCTCGGCAAGTCCACTCTCCGGGTCAATCAACACCTCGACCGTTATCCGGAGGGGAGTTGCACGGCCGGTGGCCTCGTCCGCCTCACGTGCGGCCTCCTGCAACCGCCTGATGCCCTCGTGGACGACATCGCTGCGCCACTTGTGCCACGCAGCATGGTAGTCCGGGTTCTCCACTATGTACTGATAGGTCAGCCGGTCAGGCTCCTGGCCTACGAGTGGGGCGAAGTCCCGCCGGCAGCGCTCGCAGAAACAGAAGTGGTCACGGATGAAACCAGCACCGAGCAGCAGGATCTCGTCGACCGGATAGGAGGCGATCTCCTTCACGATTTCCGCGCCGTACTCCCAGAACTCCTCACGGTTAGGGCATATCTGGTGGGTCATCACAACGCCCCTGTCCGTTATGGTCTGGTACTTCGGGTCGCGGCCGAACCAGCCGTCGGTATAGAAGTCCATGCTGACAGCGGTGTGGATGTCAAGTGAATGGGCGAGGTCTATCAGCTCCTCGAAGAACTGTACATGTTCCTTGTCCACCGGAGCGGTACGACTCGGGTAGTATGCATGTCCAGATGGCGCCTTGCCCACAATCCCCAACGAGGTCATGTACGATGCATATGTTGAGATGAAGTCCTTGGCGCTCATCTCAATATCTGTTGGCCTGAGGAGCATCAGGAACTTGTTTAGGAAGAACTCTCTGAAACTCTGGCTCATCCGACTGACCCTCACTGTTATAGTCCGGTCAAACCGTAGACATCGGTTGGGCTTACACTGGCCTGTGCTATAAGGGTTTTCTCTCCGTATCCCGTCTGTGGTCACCCATCAGAAGAACTTGTCCAGTGTCATCAGTCCCAGCAGCTCGTCGAACTCGATGCCAATCGAGTCGAGCACCTGTTCAAAGACCGACCGCAGGGTGTCTATGTACTTGTCCTTGTCAATCCAGTAGTTGCCGTCCCCGGCGAGCTGGACTGGCAGGATACCCCGGTCGTCCTTCACTTTGATGTACTCGACAATCGTACCAGCTGGCACTTCGTAGCCCGCAACTTCTAGCATCTCAGCAGCACGTACGTGCTGAGG
>JALVPN010000214.1 GCA_027031765.1 Promethearchaeota archaeon
GGCTGGCGGTGGCCCAGGCGTCGAGATTGCGCTGCTGCGCGGCGATCAGCTTCTCAGCGTCGAAGGGGAACAGGGGCTTGGTCGTCGGCTTGGCCATGGGAGGTCTCCTCTCGGATCTCGCTATGTTGCGCTGCACAATCGACGAGATAGGGCCGGTCGAGAGGGGCGAGGTGGGAGGACTCGAAGTGGAGAGCAGCAGGCCCGGGAAGACGGCTGCCGAGCCACTTGAAATCCCGGAAGCACCGCCGACTGGAGGCGCGTCCGGAGTTGACGAACAGGGTGTGGAGAGCAGAATGTCACTGCTGGCAGCACTGCTCACGGCTAGAGAGAGCTCCGAGAGCACAGGCACCGCTGACACTGCTCAGGAGGACACTGACGAGGACAGCGACACAGTTGACATGACCCTGACTCCTGAGCAGCGCGTGATCTGGCTCCTCAAGCGCCTCTCGGGCAAGAAGAGGGGTGTGGCTATCAAGACCCTTGAGGAACAGGCACCCACAATCGGCCTGACACCTGATGAGGTCGACCGGCTCATCACAGAACTTGAGAGAGAGGGCACCGTCTACAGGTCTGGCAAGGGCCTTGTCAAGTTCGTCGACCTAGAACTCTAGCACCCGTGAGGTAGCACGGCACCCCTGTTGTCCACTGGCCTGCAGACGTACTGGGCCCTGACACACGTTGGTCGTTGGTCCGCGGACAGGCGTAGGAGGAGCAAGGCTGAAACGCGTGCGCCCGGCCACATGCCATGGTCAGCACCCTGTACCCCAACTGCCAGTCCTGACCACATCATTCTTCAGTGTGCTGTCCTGAGTATAGGCGGTTTCAAAGGGAGCGGCACGAAATGCCAGAGAAGACTGCAATTGTAGACGCACTCGTTGTGACAGGCGACCGGGAGCTCACGACGTTCCCGAAGGGACATGTGCTGTTGGAGGGGAACAGAGTTGTCAACGTTGGTGAGGGGCCTCCACCACAGGCGGCTGACAGGACCATTGACGGTTCTGGCTGCGTGGTGATCCCCGGCCTCATCGTGGCCCACACCCACCTCTATGGGGTCCTGCTCAGGGGAGCACCGCTCGACATCGAGCCGCCCACAGACTTCATGCAGGTGCTCCAGCGTGTGTGGTGGCCGGCTGATGAGGCACTGACTGTCGAGGACGCCCGGGCGAGCGCCATGTCTGCTGCTGCTGAAATGCTGAGGAGCGGCTGCACATTCTTCGCGGACACGTACTCGGGGCCCAGCTCTATCGACGGGAGCCTTGACGCAATTGCACGGGCAATCACAGGAGTCGGTATGCGTGGTATGATAGCTTTTGAGGCCACAGAACGGAACGACCCCGAAGAGGGACGCCGCGGACTCCTTGAGACCGAGAGGTTCGCCCGCAGTGTGTCAGGCCCCGATGCACTCGTGCAGGCGATGGTGAGTGTCCACGCCTCCTTCACGGTCAGCGATGAACTGATAGCCGTGTCAGCAGAGAAGGCACGCGAGCTCGGCATTCCCCTGACAGTCCACGCGTCCGAGGGACTTGTCGACGTGTACCACAACCTTGAGCGCTATGGCCAGAGAACCGTTGAGAGGCTCGACAGACTCTCCGCACTCTGTCCGTCCACGGTACTCGCCCACTGCGTCCACGTCAATGGGCACGAACTCGACCTGATCGCACGTACTGGGACGAGCGTGGCCCACAACCCAATGAGTAACATGCTGAATGCTGTCGGTACGGCACCCCTCAGAGAGATGTTGTGCCGCAAGGTCAACGTAGGCCTTGGCAATGACGGCTGGGTCTTCGACCCCTTTGAGAACATGAGGGCGGCCCTGGTGCAACACAGGCTTGCCACGGGAAACCCAAGTGCCACGTCGACTGTCGAGGTCTTCCGGATGGCAACGCTCTGGGGGGCCCGCTGTTATGGCCTTGAAGACCGCATCGGTAGCATCGAGCCTGGAAAACTTGCCGACATCGTTGTGCTCGATGCCAGCAGGACACCCACACCGGTCACCTGTGACAACGTCATTGACCACATGGTACACACGTTCTCCGGTCGCGACGTACGACACGTGTTCGTCGACGGTGTCCAGACCGTGGCAGACGGTGCCCTCACGAAGGTCGAGGACAGGAGAGTAGCAGAGGTCTCACGGACTGCTGCACAGGCCTTCTGGGACAGGCTCAGGCCGTAGAGGGCAACCGACCGTCGTGATGTCGTAGGTGTGGCCAGCACTCCGTCCTGCTGGTTGTACCGACCGCCTGCGGGGATGCTATCGATGGGACAGGCTACCGTCAAGCCCCCCTCCAACTGCGTAGCAGGTACGGTTCACCGGACACCACCACTTGAGAACGGTACGGAGAGCCCCGGCCCACATGCCCCATCTGTGCCCAGGGACACCCTCAGACGTACACTGGCGAGAAGAGGGGCACGGGGAGGAGGGGTAGAGAGAGGGGTATGAGGAAAGATAGGGGGTGGGGAGGTTGGCCGGTGTGCAGGGACCGCGGTCTGGTGCACCGGGTGCTGGAACTGGTCTGGGATACACTGGAGTCACAGGCCTGTCTGCATCGGAGAGGGTGACCGATTCGAACCGGTTGTCGCGCAGGTTGATCACGTCGATCCAGTGCTGCGAGTAGCGGATGACGTCCTTCGCCTCGATCGCGCGGCGGTATCGGTCGAGCAGGTCGGCGAAGTCGGGGTCGCCCGCCGACTCGGACGTGCCGGCCGGGCCGGGCTCTTCGGCGAGCGCGGCGCCGCACCCGAGCGGCACGGGTCATGGCTCGGCCTCGGC
>JALVPN010000215.1 GCA_027031765.1 Promethearchaeota archaeon
GTCAGGTACAGCACCGCATGGTCAGTGTCGTCTTCTCTGTCATCTACGTACGCTCCTCTGGGACGATGTGTGCCAGTCACCACTGTCGCGGCAGGGCACCGCTGCTCAGTAGAGTGGCCCGCACGTACGTCCCGTTTCAGATTATCCCTAGGAGCCCGGCCACGTCGCCGCCCAGTTGTGAGAGCTGCTCACGGGCAATCTGCTCGTAGTACTGTTTGATGATTGAGACCATCAGCAGTATCCCGGTACCACTGGCGAGTGCCCCGAGGACATCAGCGACAGCTGCAAGGACTCCAATGAGGAACCCGCCGAGTCCTGCGACGACCGGGATGTACCGGTCGAGGAGGCGCTCAAGCACCTTCTCACTGCGTCTGAAGCCGGGTACTATGTAGCCGGAGCTAAGGAGCTGACGTGCCACGTCCCTTGGTGCGATGCCACTTATCTCCACCCAGATTATCGAGAAGCCCCAGCACAGGACAACCATGAAGAACGTATAGACGATAATGTGGAGCAGCCCGTCTGCCTCGTTCATCAGGCTCAGGATGCCCTGTGGTGGGGTTATGTACCTCGCCAGTCCGCTGGTGGCAATCATCCTCGTGCTGTTCTCCTGCTGTTCGAAAATCCCTATCCAGTTGAGGAACGGGTTCGTACCATCAGGGTTCCAGTTCGTGAACACAATCTGTCCAAAGAACAGGATGTTCGCATAGAGGGCCTGTGCGAGGATGACGGGGATGTTCGATGTGTAGAGCAGCTTGATTGGGTACTTTGCACGCATGCCCCTGTACTTGGCGTACTGCAGCGGGATTTCCACCCTTACGGACTCCATATAGATGACCGCCATGAAGATACCGAAGGTGACGGTCAGGGAGAGCAGGCTCGGGTTCATCCCGTCCCTGATGAGGAACCAGCTCACATCAACCGGTGGGCCGACGCTCGTTCCAATCCCGAACGTGCGCAGCAGGTTCGTGATCATCGCCGCTACAATCCCTCGTGGCAGTCCGGTCCCCTGCGTACCATCACCGTAGCCCGGTGGCGCCTTGTCCTCGTACTGGGTCACATTGAACATGTTGAACATGACCTGTCCGGCAACGTTCGTCATGATGAACATTGACACACCAGAACCAAGGCCCCAGCCCTTCTGGATCAGCTCGTCAAGGAGGATGACCGTTATCCCAGCTGCGAACAGCTGGAGGAACACGACAGTTGCCCTGTCAGGTGGCAGTGGCCCGTAGGCCTGTCCTACGATGTAGGCGATGGCCTGGAAGGCGGTCATGAACATCGCAAGGACCTTCTGCCCACCGGTGAAGAGGGCGCGGTCATCCGGGTCGCTGAAGTCGACATCGATTATTTTCGACCCGGCCAGCAGCTGCATCACGAGCCCAGCCGTGACAATCGGTCCTATTCCAAGCTCCATCAGTGTGCCCCTTGTGCTGGCAAGGATGACCCGCATCGCCCACAGATAGTCCGTCCCCACGTTCTTGTCAACGCCATAGAGCGGCATGTGTGACATGACGAGGAAGACTATCAGGACGAGGAGCGTCCAGACAACCTTCTCCCTGAAGGACACCTCTCTGTCGGGTGCCTTCACTTCAGGCATGATCCGTACGAATGGTGATAGAGCTTGGAGGAACCTGCTCGGCAAGACTGGGAACCCCTTTCACGGTGTCTCTGCGAGGCTATCTCGGTGCTCTCTTAAAGATAGTGGTCAAGTGGTGGTGCTACCCCTGTGTGTCGGGGGCGGTTAAGAGTGGTGTGGGGACTGTAGTCCGTGTCCGGGCAGCAGTGGACTGGACGGCCCACAGGGCCCTCATAGCCTGCCCGTTGGACTCGGGGCACTGCAATGAGCACTCATGCCCATAGTGGGTGTGATTCACTCCTCTCCCGGCTCACTCGGTGTCCACAGGTAGGTCGACTGTCCCACCAGCTTCTACGACCTTTGTCCTTGCGGCCTCTGAAATCTCCCTCACACCAATGAGGTCAATCTTGTGAGTGACCTTCCCTGCACCGAGGACCTTGTCCACTCCCAGTCGGCTGACATCCACCCTGTACCGTCCGCCCTTCGTCGTAGCGACCCCCATCTCCACAAGCCTGTCTGCCATCGCATCTATCTGGCCTATGTTCATAGTGGTCTTCTCTTCGACCACCTTCTGGGGCCGCTTGAACCCGTGCTTGCCAAAGTATCTCGGGTTCTCGGTCACGAGTTTGATGTACAGGTGCTTCTTGGAGCCGGCCATCCCCTTGCCGCCCCGCTGTCCCGAGGCCCGGTGGCCCGCACTGAAACCGTATCCTGCAGACCGTCGTCCGCGCATCTTGTGGATCCTCTTCGGCCTCCTCTTCTGCATCTGCTCCTTCACTCCTCTGTGTGCCTGTACCTGCTGATTCCACTTGGTCTATGCCTTCTTCAGGCGCACCTCAAGCACGCCGTTTCTGATTGACGACCTCGCCTCGTCCTTCTTGACCTTGGCGGGCAACTCGACCGTCTTATGGTAGGGCCGTTCCGGGTTGTCGACGTCGATGGTCAAGGTCGTCCCTTTCACCCGCACCCGGATCTGGTCCTTCTCCACGCCGGGCAGCTCTGCCACCACAACGATTTCGTCGTCCTCCTCAATCACGTCCACTAGGGGCTCCAGATGTGGTGCGAGCCTGAACCCTTCGGCGTCAGGTGCAACGTTGCCGAACCGCTGGACTATCGGTTTCCCGTCCGGCCCAATCCGCATTGAGAAGCCGAACACAAAAGGGCTTGTATGCTGGATGTCCTCAAAGAACTCCCTCATCTTCTCAGGGTCCAGCATCCCCTCGCGCCTGATCTCTTCATCGATGCGTCCGAACATCTCCTCGATCTCACGCAATATGGACTCGGGAAAGAAGTCCCCCAACCACCTGCGGAACCTGCGTCTGGACTCGTCGAACGGGTCGCCAAATGGGTCATCGTCCCATGACATGATCTGTACCACCTCATATCATCTTCTGTGCAAGCTCATTTATGCCTGTGCCTCTGTACCCAACGACGCCACCCATCCCCACCGGGAGGTTCCGCTTGCCCCTGTAGCCCTTCCTCGGTGGGCTGAGCCTGAAGACCGGTTTCAGCCCCTCAACATCGCTGGTCGTGGCCTTGCCAGCCACAAGGGCCTTCGCAAAGGCCCGTATCGACTTGAACGGGGAGTTCTTGCGGATGTGCTCGTCAGTGACCCGTCGGTTGCCCGACAGCCTGCCACGCTTTGCAATGAGGAGCTCGGCGGTCTCCTCGTCCAACTCACCCCACGTTATGTAGTCCTTGGCCTTTGTTATCATCCCGCGGATGCTCGGCGTCATCTTCAGCACCCGTGCGTGGTGCACCCTGTGGAGCTTGAGCTTTTCCAGCGTGTCCTCAATCTGTGGACGGACACTGACCCGGCCCCTGATCCTGATGGCAAGTATGACTCCGTCTTCCTTCGCACTCATATCTCACCCACTCCTGTACCACGCCACTCCTGTGGGGGCAGCATCTTGTAGGTCTTTGTCAGGGCGTCAACAAACGCCTTTGCAAAGTTGGAAGAGGTCCTTGACCGCCCCTTGGTGATTGACCAGACATCGTGCAGTCCCGCTATCCTGAGCACTGTCTTCCCAATGTCTGCGGTCACGAGCCCTGTGCCCTTGGGTGCGGGCCTCAGCTTCACCCTGACGGAGCCGGCCGTCCCCTCTACCTGGAACGGGACGCTGTGCGGCTCACCACACCGGCACTCCCACGACCCGCAGCCCCTCCGGAACAGCGTTATGTTCATCTTTGCACGGGCCTCGGCTGCCCTCACTGCCGGCACGAACTCGGCCGCCTTCCCGATGCCGATGCCTATCACTCCCTCGCCATTGCCGACGACAACCGTGACACGGAAGCTCTTCTGCTGTCCACTGTCGGACTGCCTCTGCACCATGCTCACATCCACGACCTCTTGGCGGAGGTCTGGGATGAGCGCGTCGACAATCTCGGGCTCACGGATCACATAGTTGTTGAGGAACACTTCTTCCAAGCTGTTGACGTGCCCCTCTTTCACAAGCCGTCCGAGGTGCGTCCTTGGCACCCACTCCGCAAGCGGGTCGACCTCGACACGTGGTGCCCTACGTCTCCTTCTACTCATCGCATCTCACCAGACCTTACTTCTTTCGCCCCTGGCCCTTCTTGCCTCTTCCCCTGCGGGCCACGAGTTTCTTCGGCTTGGGCTTCCGCGGTACGGCCCTGGGCGGCCTCTCTGTGGGGGCCTCTCTCGTCCGTTTCTTTCTACGACCCCGCCTGCTCACGGCCTTCGCGGGCGCTCCCTTGGCCTTCTTCTTGCCCTTCAGCTCGGGCTTTGGTATCTGGAACAGGGCCTCCTTGACCTTCTTCACCTGTTTTGGCATTGAAGTGACTGTGGTCTTTTTCTTCCCCAGCAGAGTGAACATGTGGTGCTCTCCAGGGTGCTCACTGAAGTACTTGAAGGCAGCGACTATGTGCTCACCATTCAGCCTCGCCTCGTCAGGGAGGACCGACGGGTCGTGTGGTACTTCCAGACCCGCGTCCACCGCACCCTTGAGGGCTGCGTACACCTTCGACCCCCTCACTGGTGGGTGCAGTCCCACATCGAGTATTGCACGTTCAACTCCTCTTGCCCTGGCCCGCAGGCCGACGAGCAGTCCCGTCAGGTATGCTGCTGGCAGGTTGCCTGTCCCGGCAGTCCACCCGTAGCCCGCGAGCTCTGACGACACCGCGGACGCCACGGTCCTGTCACCGACCGGGTGTGCAGTAATGACCTGTGCAATCACCCGCGTGTTGGTCTTTCTGACCACCAGTCGTGGTAGGCCGGAACGCAGGAGCCTGGCCCGTCGGTAGTAGTCAGTCTTCCCCTCGCGTCTCCTGCGGAACTTGACCTTGTAGGTGGGACCGTGGGCCATTATGCACTCGCCTCCAGTCTGTGGTCTGCAATGTAGCCCCTCAGGTGCGCCACACTCCTGAACGCATTGCCCTTCGCCTTCAGGTAGAGTTCCCTGTATACCTTCCTCGTAATCAGTCCTTCGTCACGGAGCCTCCTGAGCTCCCGTCGAAGGGGCCTGATCTTCCTCATCCAGCGTTCCTTCTTGCTCATTATCGCTGTGGCCTTGCCCTTGCGACGACCCGGCCCGCGACGCTTGCCCTTGCGTTTCTGCTGCATCTTGTACCGGGCCCGCCCACGGCTCACTCCACGCTTCGGCTTCTTCTGGATTGCGCCCTCGTCAACGAGCCGTCTGATGTCCTCCTTTGTGATTGCAAGGCTCACCTCGTCGATGAACTCGGGGTCTATCCAGACCCTCGACTCACCGACCTTCATGACCTGTGCAGCAAGTCTTTTCTGAGTCGTAAGTCTCATTTCAGTCCACCTCCAACTCGTCGAGGTCAAGCTCGGACAGGATCTCCTCCTCCTCGACCTCTGGCACCCCGGGGTTCAGTACGTGGAGCAACAGCCTGTCCGCAGTCCTGATGATGTCTTGGCGCTTCCTCTCACCCACCGTGCCCTCAATCCGCACGGCATGCACCGCAGGGTCGAGCCCATCAAGGTCTGCAGGGCGCGAGACCAGCACTTCGACATAGCCTGACGGGTGGACCCCACGCACGGCCCTGGGCTTGCGGTAACCTGCTGACACAAGGGAGATACGTCCCCTACGCTTCTCACGGGTCGCACTGTCAATTCCCCTGACCTTCCGCCAGGAGTCCTTTACCCTGACCCACCTGTGTGCCTGTTCGTGTCTGAACTTTGGCTGGCGTCTGCGCTTCTCGCGGGCAAGTCTGAACAGCCGCGAGGCGAGCATGTCCTGTCGTGTCAGTGGTCTTGTGACTGTGGTCTCTGGGCTGGGGGCCTTCTTGGCGGTGGTCTTCTTCCTGCGGGCCCCGCGCGTCCTCGCAGGTGCCGCCTCTTCGGCCTTCTCCCTCTCTTCCTTCTTCCGGGCCCTCCGACGCTTCTCTGTCTTGGTGGCCTCGGCCTTCTCCTCCACGGCCGGGCTGGCCGCAGGCGCCTCTTCTCGTGCCACCTCTTTCTTTTCTGTCACGGCCCCTGTTTCTGCTGTTTCAGCCAACAGTGCCTTTGCCGCCTCAATGAACTTGGTGGCCCCGGCCTCGCTGAGTCCCTTCACGCTTGCTGCAAGTTTCGCAGCGTCGGCGCGTGAGAGCCGCAGCACCGTCTTCATCCCGACCTCCCTGAGCTTCTCCTCCATTTTCGGCCCGAGTCCGGGGATGTCGGTGAGTTTTGGTCTCTTTGCCAATATGCTGTCCTCCTTACACTATTGACTTGACCACCTTGCCCTTCCGCTTCCTGATGACATAGATGCCATCTAGGAACACCCGCCGGTCCTTGTCACGGATCTTCGTTGCAAGCTGGATGTTTGCTGCTGTCTGGGCGACTTCTTCGATGTTCAGCCCACTGATGATGATGTCGTCCTCGGTCGTCTTGACCTCGACGTCTCCAATAATCCGTGCGCGACGCACACCACGTTCGCCAATGAAGTTCTTGATGATCACTTCTTTCCCCTGGACCTCGACGGTAATCGGGAAGTGGCTATACACTATCTTCATCTCGTAAGTATACCCGTCCTGGACTCCAACAATCATGTTCCGGACATGTGCGATGATCGTGCCCACCATTGCACGCGTCCGCTTCCTCGACCTGGGGGTCCATGCTACGAGCTGATTCCCATCGATGCGGATGTTGATGAGTGGTTCGGGAAATGTACGTTCAAGTGTCCCCTTTGGCCCTGTCACACGAACCGTCCTACCGTCCAGGACCACATCGCAGTCCTCGGGGATCTCTATCCGTTTCTCATAACTGGGCTTCTCAGACATCTTGAGGCCTCCTAGTAGACGTACGCCAGCAGTCTCCCACCAATGCCACGCCCCTTTGCTTCCTGATGTGTCATTACACCTTCCGGTGTGGTCACTATGAGTATTCCAAAGTCATATGCCGGCAGGAACCGCTTCTCGAACTTCTCAAAGCCGTCACGCTTCACTGGGAACCTCGGTTTGATGACGCCACACTTGTTTGTCCGGCCCATAAGCTGGATACGGAACCTGCCCGCCCGGCCGTCATCAATCCGCTCGAACTCTCCAATGTACCCCTCACGCTGCATCACTTGGAGGACACGTTCGATGAGGCTTGAGGCCGGCTTCACTATCACTTCTGTCTTCCCCACTATCTCGCTGTTGTATATGGCAGACATTGCATCAGCCAGTGGGTCTAGCAGTGTCACTTTCTCATCGACCTCCTCAGTTGTACTTACGGAACCCCATCTTTTCTGCTGTTTCGCGGAAGCACCGCCGACACATGTTAATCCCATATGAGCGGATCAGTCCGTGGTGAGTATGACAGCGCTTGCACTCCCTGCTGCCCTTCCCAATCCTCTTTTTCTTCTTCTGTCCCCGTGTCTTCTTCGCTACCACTCCGACCACCACCTCAGAACAGGTACGTCCGCTCACGCTCCTTCTCAAGGATCTCAATCCCGAACTTGTTCTTGATGAACACCATGCTCTCTTCAGGTGTCAGCCTGTGCCTGTACGGGATTTTCCGCCGCTGTCTGCGGCGCCTCTTCACTCTGAACCCAGGGCGCTCGACACACACTGTGATGTTCATCCCCTGGACGCCGAGCTCCGGGTCGTACTTGACCCCGGGGATGTCTATGTGTTCCTTTATACCAAAGGCAAAGTTACCGTCCGCATCCCAGTTCTTGACGAGCAGAGCGTTGTCCTTGGCCTTCAGGGCCCGGGCCAGGAACTCCTCGGCGCGCCTGTGTCGCAGTGTCACACGTACCGCAATCGGCTCTCTCTTTCGGATGCCAAAGTCGCGTATTGTCTGTTTGGCCCTCGACTGGATGGGTTTCTGGCCAGTGAGCTGCTCGAGGATTGTCTCGGCCTTCTTTAGCGCCTCACCGCCACCAGTGCACATGTCCACCACGACCTTTGCGATGCGCGGTCTGCGCATCGGGTACGCCTCCCAGTCCTGGATGTAGAGCTTCTCATTGGGCAACTCCACCATTCTCACATCCCTCCTTCTCCGAGACTCACCTCGGGCCTCTCGTCACCGACAACGAAAACGTAGTCGAGAGCTGTCTCAAAGCGCTTCCCGGACTCGTCCTCAAGGGTCACAGTGCTCGCATTCGTGCCGAAACGTCTGTTGACCTCTATGACCTTCCCTGTAATCCCGATGTTCTTACCACGTGCCACAACAGCAAGGGCCCCCTCTCTCAATGGGTAGGTGGCCTGTATCTCCTGCCCGGGCACCGTGATCTTCAGGGTGTCGAGGGTCCTGTACTTCTCCGGCGTGTCCCCCTCTGGGACCAGGATGTTCCTCCCGTCGTGGAGAGTGAGCTGGAGCCTGCCGCCAGGCACCATCATCTTTCGCTCTATCCTGCACAGCTTGTAACCCTTCTCAGTTTCGTCTATCCTGACCAGCCTGAACCCGCCACGTCGCTTCGGGAGGAGCCTGAACACGTCCCCGGCAGACCTTATCTCGACGACATCCATCATCCCGACGGGGAAACGTGGCTCTCTGCGGATCCGCCCGTCCACCAGCACCTGCCTGCTGTTGAGGATGGCCTTGACCTCCCTCATGTTCTCCGCATAGCCGAGCACCTCTCTCAACAGGATTGCCAGTGTCAGGCAGTACTCCTTTGGGTGGGGTCCCGGCAGCGGCTTGGTGGTGAACTTTGCGGCCTTCCTCTTTATCGGCCAGTGCCTTGGTGCCGGCAACCTCTTCAGGTGTTTCTTTGCCCCTCGCTTTGCCATCTACTCACTCACTCTCCGCAGTTTGCAACAACTTGCTCTCAATCAGCCGCTTCCTGTCGTCATCGAGCTCAAGTTTGACTATCATCAGGTTTGAGGGGTGGATTGGGATTGGCACCTCTTTCCCATCGGCCCGGGTTGTCGTCGCGCTGTCGATGTACACCCGTGCAGCGCGGTAGTCCACCCGTGTCACTTTCCCCTCGGTGTCGCGGAACTGGCCACGCATGACCTTTACTAGGTCGCCCTTGCGTACAGTCAGTGCGTCCAGTCCGTACTCCTCTGCAAGGAACTCGTCGAGCTTGCACCTGAGCAGCCGCTTGCGGGCGTGGAGTGGCGCGTTGTACAGCCACCGCCTCTGCTTTCGTGGTGCTTTCGTCCTGCTCCTCTTCGTCAACTCTCTCACCCTCTCTCACACTATCTTCGACGCTATGGCCGCCACCCTGGGCCACTTCAGCGTGACCTCTCGTGCCATCGGCCCCCTGAGCTCCGAGCCCTGGGGCTCACCACCGGGCTTGATGAGCACTGCTGCATTGTCTTCAAACTGTATCCACGTCCCATCGGGCCGCCTGTATGGCTTCCGCTGTCGCACTATCACGGCCTGCAGGACCTGCTTCCTCAGCTCCTGCTTGCCCTTGGTAACGGTCACGTTCACCCTGTCACCGACTCCGGCCTTGCCTATCTTCCTGAGCCTGCCCTTGTACCCGAGCACCGTGACAATTCTTAGCTCCCGTGCACCCGAGTTGTCGGCGCACACAAGCCTTGCACCTATTGGGAGGCCCCGTGCAATCCTGGGCATGAACTTCTTGATCCCTCTTCCGACCTTCCTGGACATGCGCTACTCCTCCTCTCTCCTCTTCTTTGTGACAGCAATCACCACGCATGACACGGTCTTGCTGAGTGGCCTGCACTCGGCTGCCTTCACGGTGTCACCGACCTCGACATCAATGCAGGGTGGCAGATGGGCGTGTTTCTTTGACCGCCGGCGCTCGTACCGTGCGTACTTCCGTACGAGACTCAGATAGTCCGTCTGGAACGTAACTGTCCTGTGCATCTTGGTGCTCGTCACCACACCCTCCATTATCCGCCCCCGCACTGGGAGGCTCCCATGGAATGGGCACAGCGGGTCATCGCAGACCCGTTCTGGTGGTTCAATGTTCGGTATGCCAATGTTCCGCACTTTCTGTCCTGTCCGTGCCATCTGTGCTCACCACTTCCACCTGAGCTGTTTCTTCATCCTACTCTCCGGACGCCCACTGAGGAGGTGCCCGTCCACCCGGACGAGGGTGCCGTCCGGCAGTCCAATATCAAAGGTGCACCCCTCCTTTGTCACGCGTATCGCGCCCCGTGCTGTTTCGAGGATGAGGGTCTTCTTTGTTTCGTCAACAATCTTGCCACGCCTGCACACTAGGGCCGGGTCACGTGACGCGGCCACATGGGCCTCCAGTCCAATGAGCTCGTGCTGCACAATGTTGTGGGGAGCGACCTTCATGACCCACCCTCCAGCTCTCCAAGTTCTCTCTGGATGGTCAGGACTCGCGCGATTGCCCGCTTCACGTGCCGGGCCCTGTATGGGTTCTCAGTGCCACCACCAGTCGTGACCTGGACCCTTATTGTCGCGAGCTCGCTGTACAACTCCTCAAGCTTCTTCTGCCGTTCTGTGGGTGTCATCCGTCGGATGTCCTTCGCTGTCAGTCCTGCCACTATCAGTCGCCTCCCTCACTCTCAGTGTCCCCGCTCGTGTCCGAGATCCCCTCCGGCTCCTCAGGGATGTCCTCAATCAGGTCGAGACTGTCGAGCTCCTCTAACTCTTTCAACGCCTCAATGTCCGTGATGCCCTCCATCACCGCCTCTATGGCCTCTTCGACCTCTTCCTCCGGGGCCTCCTCAGTCACTTTTTCCTCGACCACTTCCTCCTCAACACGTGGCTTCGGTCTTGTAACGTGTACGACACCGGGCAGCCTCGTTTCAGGACGCATTATCCTCACCTTTATCCCTATGACGCCCGGCTTCAGGACTGCCTGGTCCTCAGCCTCGTCCACGAAGATGTCAGAGGGCTGTCCGGTCTTCGCAATCGTGCCCTGTCTGAACTTCTGGTAACGTGCCCGCCTGCTTGACAGCTTGCCCTTCACAATTATCTCACAGCCCATGGCGCCAGCACGCATGATCCGTCGCAGGATCCAGTAGGCCATCCTCCTGAACCTGACGCCGCGCTCCAGCTGTCGTGCCAGTCGTGATGCCATCACCTGCGCATTGAGCCACGGGTTCGTTATCTCTGTCACTTCAATCTGTACATGGTTGAGGTCGTAGTTGGTCTCGATGGTCTCGGTGAGTTCCCTTATCTTGGCCCCGCGCCTGCCGATGACCACACCCGGTCTTGAAGCGTGGATGACAATATCGGTACGCGTGGGCAGCCTCCTGATCTCAACGCCACCATAGCCTGCAGCGTTCAGTTCCTGTGTCAGGAACTCGTCAATCAACAGCTTCTTCGAGTTTTGCTCGATGAAGTGCCTTACTGCCGACACTACTCTACCTCCTCTACCACGATCTCAACATGGCTCGTATACTCGGAATAGGGCGAGCTCCTGCCGAACGCACGCTCAATGTACTTCTTGTACGTCCTGCCCCTGTGAGTCACTGCGTGTATTATCTTCAGCCGGTCAATATCGAGTCCCTTGTCGTCTGCATTTGCCTCCGCATTCTTCAGCACTTTCAGTATGTGCTTGGCGGCCTTCACCGGATGGCCACCGGCAGCCCACCTGTGCATCCCTGGATGGTGCCCACGCTTCTTCTTGTGCCTCCTGTACGGGATCCATGCTTTCTCCTCAATGACGCTCTCAAGCAGCTCGATTGCCTTGTCGAGCATCATCCCCTTGATGGCCTTGCAGACCTCTCTACACTGTTTGGGCGAGCACCGCATGTGTCTACCACTAGCTGTCGCGGTCCTGTCCGGATCAATGCCCATGATGGCATATCGGTACGTCGGCATTGTGACTCACTTCCGGTGATGCCACATGACACAGTCTACTCCTTACACCTTGCGCTGCGTCATGCAGTCTGTCTGGGACTGCTCTCACGACCACTCCAGGACCAAGACCGGCACACGTTTGCAGGCGGTTCTCGCGAGCAGAACTAGGCTGCCTGCACTGCTCCTGTGGCCCCGAAACAGCCGCCAGTCGAGAGCGACAGGCCCTGCGCTCCAAGTTTGCATTTAAACGTTGCGAAGGATGTGCCCGGACGCCAATGCCTGCTGACGTACGGGACTACACAGTGCTGTTCTCAGTCATGCTCATTCGTGTCAGTCCGTCAGTCCGTCCCACACCACGCTAGTCATCCAGTCCCGGACTACTGTTGTACGGTGACATGTTTCACGGGTTGTTTCCGAACTCTGCGGTCACACGCTTCAGTGCCGGGGTTGTGATTGACCGTCTGACTAGGTCAATCCCCCTTTCGGTCAGCACACCGCGCACGTAGTACCGTCCCTGGGACCATATCTGTACGAGCCCTTTCTCCTTCAGCCTCCGTAGACTCGCCAAGACAAGCTGGGTCAGTTCATCGTCTGTGATGTCCAGACCACCACCGGGTTTCTGAAGGGTCTCGGTCATGCGGAGCACGTTTTTCATGCTGGAGAGCTGTCGTCGATGGTTCGAGTAAGGGTTCGAGTACATCCAGAGGAGGACAATGAGGTCCACTACGCCCAGCCCCATCTCTGGGTGCTGCATAAGTGTCCTCTTGGCTACGAGCTCTACAATTGGCATTGTCCTCACCCTGATAGCCCACCAGTACAGCACACCGACCCATGTGGTCGGTCACGCACCACTGGCCATGCAGTCACTGATGGGTCTCTGACATGAAAGGACGCGGGACAGGGCCTACAGGTCGCACTACCGCGGCTATGACACGCCAGCGCTTTCACTACTTTTCACACACTCCAGTGGCCCCACCACTAATGAATGTGTGGCTAGTCACTATTCGACCAGGGCCAGCCGGTCTGTGAGGGGCTGGTACACGACCCCGTCCCATAGCAGCTGTTTCAAAGACTCCTCAACCGACTCCCGTGACACGCCTCTCTCAGCAAAGTGGGCGACCACGTCCTCCAGCAGCATCACCGGACCGTGTTGACGCAGCAGTCCAACAATCTCGTCCTTCACATCCACGGTCCTCTGGGGTTTGCTGTCTGCTCCCGGTGGTGCCGTGAGCTTTACACTCCACGGGTGCGGAAAGAACACGATGCCGTCGTTTGCAAGCCTGTTCAGGAGCTGTTCCACCCACTCCCAGTCGAGCTGGTACTCAGGGCACAGCTCTGCAATCCTGTCCAGTGGGCAGGCCGTGTCACACGCCTCCCTCTCAAGGAGCTGCATTAGCCGACGCCTCTTGCCAGTGGTGACTGGGGCGTCCTGTGTCATTTCTTCGATGTCCACCCGTTCGTCTGGTAGGAGTGCCAGCACCCGCTCCCGGGAACGCTCGACTGCCCTGTAGAACTCGTCCGAGCCCCTCGCATTGTACTCCCTCACGGCTGCCGATGCAGAGCTGGCGTCATCAAAGACTGCCTTTGCGGCCCTGCGGATGTCGATTATCTTGCCACAGTAGCTGCAGCGGCGGCGCTTCTGCCCTGCTGGGGCCAAAGTGAAGTGTCGGCAGCGTGGGCACATGAAGACAAAGTATGGCTGTGTCCTACCCATGTGTTCACCAGATTGCAGTCTATCACTCGGCCATATAACCCTCTTCCTCACCCCTCTGACCTCCCCAGTATGGACAAGGAGTTGTACTGCATGTCCCCTGGGACTGCACCGGGGTCGCCCCATCCCAGTCTCTGTGCTGTCCTCAAGGACCCCCTGGTCACCACCCGTCTGGCTCGGGACACGACCAGGCGCAATCGCACGGCACCCCTCGCTCCGCCCCACAGCCCACACCGGTCAGTGTGTGCGCAATGCGAAGCATTATATCACAGGCCCCAGTCCACGCCGCCCGGAGTCTTGAAGATGCCAAGGCGTGCAGACAAGATTGTGGTTGATCCGCGTCTGTGCAAGGGCTGTCACATATGCATCTCTGTATGTCCCCACGGTGTCCTCCAGGCATCCGACAAGATGGACAACAGGGGGTTCCACATCCCCGTCGTTGTAGACCTTGAGGCCTGCCGTGCCTGCCGGCTGTGTGAGCTTGAGTGCCCTGACTTTGCAATCTCCGTCCACACGGGGTGAACGCTGACCGGTCGGGGGCGCCATTTCATATGGGCTAATATGCCCGGTGCTCAGCCTTATATCTGGTCGTTACTACATCCTGTACACTGGCACAGAACTCTTACGGTGTAGTAGTTGGAAGACAAGACAGTCCGCACTCTGTTGGCCCTGCGTCAGGACATGGACAAGGAGCTGACAAGGCTAAGAGAGCGTATCATGGAGGTCGAGGAGTTCATACGGGCCCTCGATGCCGTGATTGGCGCCCGCAGCTTTGCGACCGCAGACACCACCGTACAGGCCCCGACCACCGCTCGCCAACACACAGGCACGGCCACTCCGACCACGCCTCAAATAACAACTGCTGGTGAGGGCTTTCCACGCACCATCCCCATAATGTCGCGTGACAAGAAGCTCCTGCTGGCAACAATGGAGGTACACCCTGACCGCATTGTGATATTGCCTGCCCCAGATGCCATGTACGACATAAAGCGGGGGCCTTTTGCACGGTTCTTCATGGAGCGAATCCTCGGTGGCTTCCAGCAGGAAGACCGTCATGCGGTCGAGACCGGCCTGCTCGAATGGGACGACGCCTTCAGCTTCGATGTCAGTGCTGACGACGGTGTGCTGAAGGAGGTCTTGATACGGAACTACCACGACGAGGCGCGTGTCGCTGAGATTGAACGCACCTTGCGTTGGGCCCTCGAAAAGATATACGTCCCACGGTGATATGGCAATTGGCGCGGAACGGCCTCGCCTCTATTTCCGTTGAAGAAAGCATTTATCACGGGTGCCACGACTCCGACATTGGAGTCTAGCCTGCAGGGAGTTGAGAACCTTGGCCCACGCTGGGAACAGGAGCCTGGTGACAAGTCCACAGGTCGTAGTCGATGTGATCCGCGATGCCCACGAGTACTACGTCCAGAACCGGATTGACGAGCGGTACGAGTACGTGGCCCTCGACATTGTCCGCCGGTACGTCGCCCATGAGGGGCTCCCACGTGAGTCGGACTCGCTGTTTGCAGCCGCACTGTATATTGTCACACGGCACCCGTGGAGCCATCCGAATCCCCTGACCAAGACAGAGTTCGCAGCCAAGCTCCGGATCAAGGAGTCGAGTATCGAGTGGTACGTGGACAGCATCGTGGAAAAACTGGGCTTCCTGCTGCTGCGGGATAGGACGCAGCTCCCCTTCTATGTCGACCCGGAAGGCACCATCTCAAGCGTCATCACATCCGTTGTCCGGGCGAGCGTCCGTGAAGAGATTGTCCGGAGCGTGGTGCGTGGCACCGTCCTGTCGCCTGACGCACTTGCCGAGCGTATCGTCGACCGGCTGTGCAACGTTGTGAAGATTGTCCCAGGCGCCTTCCTGCATGACCTGTACTCGATAGTACAGCAGCGCATCGAGCTTGAGAGCCAGTGCATACTCGAAGAGCTCGACCACCCATAGTTTCCCGGCCCCGGTGTGGTACGGGACCCGTCCGCCGACTGTGCGTGCAGTCCTCAACTGCCGCACGTTCCTGTCAGACCATCTATGACTGGCGCTGGAACGCATGTCGGACTGGAATCAGGGGCACCAGACAGCACGATGACCCCACCCCTTACTGGACTGGCACTGGAGTCGAAACACAGATGTGCTATCTATCCTGGACTGTCACAACGACCAGTCCCTAGCCCACACTCCCCTGTCCCGCCCCGTCCTCCCGCCTGTCAGTCCAGCAGCAGCGCCTGTTGACAGGCGCCTCACTCTAGTGTAGATGTGCGCGCCGCCTCCTCACTTGTGTGAGCGCTAGCTGTTCTCCGGATGGAGTGTCACCTCTTCGACAAACCGCTTCCCTGCAACCACCTGGTCGATTGAGTGCACTACCGCCCCAGCGGCCTCCAGTATCTCCTTGATGGAGTCGAACTGGAGGTTGTCACCCTCAAGGGTAATTGTAATCGACTCCGTGTTGGCGTCGACTTCCTTCACCGAGAGGTTAACTCCTATTACTCGTGCATCTCTGGACAGCATCAGGGCAAGGTCTGTCAGCCGAGGTGTGTGCGGCTTCAATACGTCCAGTACTATCCGACGAATGCCTCCAGGCACTTAATACCAAACCTCTGATACCTGCTTTCAGGCTTTGTTCGCCTGCTCACCTAGTGCGTTGTCTGTTAAACATTACTGCGTCTGATATCGACCCCATCTGTTCCCAGTGCAGTGACCCGGTCGCACCCGTGAGGCCATTGCAGGGCCAGACACAACAGCCACCGCATTACTGGTGTGCACGCCACACGATGTGTGTGGTCTCATTGTTGGCAGACCCCTCAGACAGCAGTGTGTGCCCTCATGGCCCCGTGCAGGACGCAGGACTGTGAGCGTCACACGGTATCCTTTATAGCACGGGCGCCCCCTTCCGAAAACCCTGTTGAAGGCTCCTGCCGGGTTGGTGCCAATGTCAAGACAACGGAAGTTGACCGACTCACACGATGAGCCAGACGTCGCCAACAGACATCCTGTGACTCCCCCTCCAGAGCGTGAGGGCCCGTCCATGCTCCTGACTGGCATCGACATCAACATGGAAGAGTACAGGTCGCACCCCCTGTGGCTACTCCTGGTGGAGACCGCAAGGAGCCATCCCCTCTATCCCGGTCTCGTCGCATATGTCAGCACCCACCTCCTGCCCGAGCACCCTGATGTGACCGCCAAGGAGGTCGCTGTCCGCCTGTCCATCCCCCTCGGGCTGGCAGTCGTGGTCCTGGACGACACCATGGCCCAGACAGAGGGCCAGCCCCCGGGCCGCCGGTAAGCACTCCCTTTTATTTGTCCATCCCTGAAGGGGCACCTGGTGACCCATTTGAGCGTCCTCCCAAGACTTCAGGACCCAAGACATGCACGGGCGCTCATCAGAGAGATTGAGCGGCTCAGTTCAGGGCGCTCCCTGCGGATTGTACATGTATGCGGTACCCATGAGGACACAATCAGTCGGCATGGGCTGCGTTCGCTGCTCCCGCCAAAGGTCCAGCTCGTTGCTGGCCCCGGCTGCCCGGTCTGTGTGTGTGCAGCACAGGACGTAGACTTGGCAGTGGAACTGGCCCGCCAAGGCCACATAATCACGACCTTTGGGGACATGGTGCGTGTCCCGTCGTCCCACTCATCCCTCGCACGCGAACGGGCCGCAGGGGCCGATGTCAGAGTGGTGTACGGTGTGAACGACGCTGTTGAGATTGCACGCCGCCACCCCGGCCGCAAGGTCATCTTTGTGGGTGCTGGCTTTGAGACAACAGCGCCCACGATGGCCCTCGAAGTGCTGCGGGGACTGCCCGACAACTTCTCACTCCTCACATCCCTCAAGGTCATCCCACCTGCCATGGAAATCCTCGTGGACATCGAGGGCTTCAACGTTGATGGCTTCATCACCCCCGGCCACGTGTCCGCTATCATCGGTACCAACGCGTTCCAGTCCTTTGCACAGCGACACCACGTCCCGTGTGTTGCAGCTGGCTTCGAGCCACTGGACGTCCTCGAAGCGGTCCGGATGCTCCTCCTACAGATCGAGGAGGGCCGTGCCGAGTCTGAGAACGAGTACAGACGGGTCGTCCGACCAGAGGGGAACCTTGCAGCACAACGGGTGATGCACGAGGCCTTCTATATACGTGATGCTCCTTGGCGTGGGCTCGGCGTCATCCCGGACTCCGGCCTCTTCCTACGCGACAGGTTCAGCAGTCACGACACCCGCAAACTCTTCGACATTGAGGTCACAGACTCCGTAGACATTTTGCCCGGCTGCCGGTGCCACGAGGTCGTACTCGGGATGACAGACCCAACGGAGTGCCCGCTGTTCGGCAAGCGTTGTGTCCCCGAAGACCCCTACGGCCCGTGCATGGTGGGACATGAGGGCACCTGTCGCATCCGCTATGAGAACCAGGCCCTCTAGTGCAGTGACGCGCCGCTGTCAAGACAGTCGGAACAGCACAGGGACTGTCGGTCAGCCCTTCCCGGCGCCCATCAGGCGTGCGACCGCCCTCAGGTCGTCCTCCGTGTTGATGTTCATGAATGTGCGGAGGTCTGGGTCGGGCTGTTTCAAGACCGTGGTGGACACGTAGAGGACGTTCGTCAGCGCACCGAGGAGGTCGCTCATTTTCCGTCCGCCACGCTGGTAGACCTCAAGTCCACGGGCATATGCATGTTCTGTAAGGTAGACCCCATGCAGTGGTTCGACATAGCCGGAGGGCCATGAGGGGACTACCGCACCATGACCCGGGGCCATGGTGACGAGCAGCCGCACTACCGCAGGCACTGCAAGAGGGGTGTCCACAGGTAGCAGGGCAGTGTACTGTCCAGACGAGTACTCGAATGCAGTGAGTGCCCCTGTCAGCGGGCACATGTCGACCCCCTCCGGGTCCACGACCACCCTTGCGGGCGCCACGAGGCCCTGAAGTCCGGCCTCCTGCTTTCCGTCTGACACCACCACAATGACATCGCTGCTCACGAGGCGGGCCACCGCTACCATGTGTTCGACCATCGTCTTGCCATGCAGTATGGCCAGCGCCTTGGGCGACCTGAAACGTCTGGACTTCCCACCCGCAAGGACTGCCACTGTGGGCCCAGTACTGCTCACCCATCCGGCCTCCCCAGTCAGTGGCGTACAGACTGCTCACTGCTGGGCTGACAGGTACTCGTGTATCATTGCCGCAATCTGTCCGTCAGTATAGTGCTGTGACCTGATGGCCCCGCTTGGACAGGTCGCGGTGCATGTCCCACAGCCCTTGCACAGTGCAGGGTTGACCTCTGACGCACCGCGCTCGTTCACGAAGATTGCATTGTACGGGCACACGGAGATGCAGACGCGGCAACCTGCACACTTGTCCTCGTCGACAACCGAATAGTAGGGCTCCACCTTGATGCGTCCCTTCCCCATGAGGGCCATTGCCCCTGCCGCAGCAGCCTTTGCCTGGGCCACGGTGTCCGGGATGTCCTTGGGGCCCTGTGCTGTCCCGGCAACAAATATCCCATCGTTGAAGGAGTCCACAGGCCGTAGCTTCGGGTGGGCTTCCATCAAGAACCCATCCGGTGACAGGCTCAGGTTCAGGAGGTGCGCGACATGTGATGTGCTTGCAGTCGGCACCATGCCTGTGGCCAGCACCACCAGGTCTATGTCCTCGAGGACAACCGGTCTGCCAAGCAGGGTGTCCTCACCACGCACTATGAGGTCCTTGGTCTCGTCGTCTTGGAGGATTTCGCCTACCCGTCCACGTACAAAGGTGACACCGGCCTCTGCAGTGGCCTCGTAGAACTCCTCGTACCCCTTGCCAAAGGTCCGCAGGTCAATGTAGAACAGCCATATGTCCGCACCGGTCTTCTCACGTAACATCCGTGCCTGCTTGATGGAGGTCATGCAGCATATCCTTGAGCAGTACCTGTTCGTCCTCTCGTCACGGCTGCCCACACACTGGATGTATACTATCCTCTTTGGCTCCTTCAGGTCTGACGGCCTGACCACATGCCCACCAGTGGGGCCTGCTGAACTGAGCATGCGCTCTATTTCCATGATGTTGACGACGTTCGGGTACTCCCCATAGCCGTACTCGGGCTTCTGCGTCGCGTCGAAGACTTCGAAACCCGTTGCCACAATGATTGTCCCGACTTCCAGTGTGAGGACGCGCTCGTGGTCGTCATAGTCTATTGCCCCGGCCTCGCAGGCTGTCTTGCACTTGCCACACCGGACAGCATCGACACCCAAGCAGTTGTCCATGTCGAGGACATAAGCAGAGGGTACCGCCTGGGCGAAGGGGATGTATATTGCCCTCCTGTAGGCAAGGTTGGCGTCGAACTCTGAGGGCACGTCCACGGGACAGACCTCTGCACAGTCACCACACGATGTGCACTTCTCAGTGTCCACATAGCGTGGTTTCTGGCGTACCGTGACCTTGAAGTTGCCCACATAGCCCTCGACCGCCTCGATGTCCGCAAGTGTCAGGAGTGTGATGTTCGGGTGTGCCCCGACCTCTGCCATCTTTGGGGTCAGGATGCACGACGCACAGTCGAGTGTCGGGAATGTCTTGTCATGCCGCGCCATCTTCCCACCAATCGTGGCCTCCTTCTCAACAAGGTACACCTTGAAGCCCGCGTTTGCAAGGTCGAGTGCAGCCGAGATGCCGGCAATCCCGCCCCCTATCACCAGTGATGTCTTCTTGATGTCGACCTCTGGTTCTTCGAGGGGCTCCAGCAGTCTGGCACGTGCCACCGCCATCCTCACAAGGTCCACTGCCTTCTCAGTGGCCGCCTCCGGGTCGTCAGAGTGGATCCACGAGTCGTGCTCACGCAGGTTCGCTATCTCAAGGAGGTAGGGGTTGTGCCCGGCCTCGCGGAGGGCCTGCCTGAACGTGTTCTCGTGCATGCGTGGTGAACAGGAGCCTATCACAATCTTGGTCAGGTTGTGCTTCTTTATGGCGTCCTTCAGGAGCTGCTGCCCCGGCTTCGAGCACATGTATTTGTAGTCCTCGACAAGAATGACATCCGGGAGCGCCCTTATGGCCTCCATCACCCTCTGGATGTCCACGACGCCTGCAATGTTGCTGCCACAGTGACACAGGAAGACTCCAATCCGGTTCTCGGGCATGTCCCTTTCCTCTTGTTGCTGTGCGCCCAGCTCTGCACACCCGTCCCGGTGGCAGACACTCCAGCCGCCGGCTGGCACATGGGGCGCCCCTGTCGGGCGGTGCCCCCAGCTCCCACTCACGTAATAAAAGTTTAGAACCCACCCACCGCTAGACCTCTCTCGCCCCGTGCGTCCCCATGGGGGCCTGCGCTGGTGTACCCCCATGCCCCATAGCCCGGGCAACTGTTTCCTCTGTGCCCTGTACACGGTGGCCGCTCAGTATACTCTCAGTCCCCTCAAGGCCCATTGCCACCGCCAGCAGCTCCGTGTAGTAGAAGACCGGGAGCCTGTACTCTGTCCCGAACATCCGGTTCACGACCCGCTGTCCGGCCTCGAACGAGATGAAACACGTGGGGCAGAAGACCACTGCTGCATCCGGGTGCACCATCGACATACCCGCGAACTTTTCCCGCAGGACTGCAAATGAGATGTCCCTGTTCACGCCCCGGATTCCTGCCCCGCAACACATGGTCTTGTCCATGTAGTCGACCGACTCCATACCCAGTGCCCTGACGAGGGCGTCAAGTTTAGCAGGCGCCTCTGCCAGGTCGACTTGGAGCACTCTCTCTGGCCTGAGCAGGTGGCACCCTGAGTGAGTGACCACCCGCATCCGTAGTTGCCTGAGAGTCCTCTCCTCTATCCCCTTGCAGCCCACGTCGTCGTGCAGTACTTGGAGGAGGTGCACCACCCGCGCCTGCCCCGTGTACTCCCTCCCGATATTGGCTAGGGCCCTGTTCACATGTGCCCTAGTGTCAGCACTCGTGTCGAGCATATGCTTTGCCATCGCCAGCGACTCGAAACAGCCCGCGCAGGCGGTCAGGATGTCTAGGTCGTGCTCTTCTGCCACAGCAATGTTCCGTGCCGCCATCGTCAGCCATGTGTACTGAGAGAACGACTGCACACTGTTCGGTTCGGGACAGCAGGTGAACGGGAGGCCTACAAGACCAATGTCGTACTCCGGACAGACGAGCCTGATTGACTTCTCTATGAACGGCAGTCTGTCCGCAATGGTACAGCCGGGGAAGAAAGCGTACTTCACTGTGGTTCACACTCCGCCTCACGGTACCTCGTCAGCCGGTCTATGGCACCCGTGACTTCCAACAGCTTCTGGACCTCCGCGGCATCCACCTCTGGCAGCTCTGGTAGTCCGAGCTCCCTGCGTCGTCTTGTCGTCCCCTTTGATGGGTGCGACACCTTGCCAGTGAAGCGGATGACGTCCATCATCTCCACGATGCTCGGTGGCACCTTGCCGTCCCTGGCGGAGAGGTTCTTTATCGCCACCAGTATCTCACAGAGGGCCACTCCCATGGGGCACCGCTGTTCACACATCAGACAGTATGCACAGTACCACTCGCGGCCTGTCACAGCCACAGTGCCGGTCTGGACTATCTCGTCGACCGCAATGCGCGGGTTGAACTCGGGTGCTACCCTGAACACCGGGCACGAGGCAGCACACACACCGCACTGGAAACACGGCTGCGCAGCCTGTCGCACATCGCTGACCCTCTCCTCGTCATCGTCCCATATCACCGGTCTCACTTGTTGGCCCCCTCCTTACTCCTCCCGCGTGTGCGTCTGCGTGAGCGCCCTTTCCCGGCACCCCTCGCATACTTGGTCACGACCTCGGCCATCTCCGTCATTATCTGCTGCCACTTCTTTCCCTCCCCTGCCGACACCCACTCGACACGGAACCTCTCGTCGGCAATGTTGTTGCGTTTCATCCACCGTCTTATGCGGGGCTCCCGCTTTGCCATCCAGTGGTTCCCAGTCTGGAAATGGCAGTCCGCGGGCAGGTGACAGCCTGAGTAGAGCACGGCCCCTGCACCGAGCTCGAAAGCACGCTGCGCAAACTTTGTTGCAAACCTGCCCGAACACATCGCACGGATCACCCGCGCATTGGGCGGGTACTGCATGCGTGACACCCCGGCCAGGTCGGAGCCCCTATACGAACAGAAGGCGCACGCAAATGCGACTATCTTCTCCTCCGGTCTCTCCCGGAGCGCGGTCTCTATCTGGGCCATTATCTGCTCGTCCGTGAAGTTGGGCATGTATATCGCACCCTGCGGGCAGTCGCCAGCACATGTGCCACAGGCCTGACACAGGGCCCCAATCACGGTGTACCTCCCAGTCCCGTCCTGAGTGATTGCCCCGAACGGACACCGCTTCACACATGTCCCACAGCGCGTACACTTGTCCTGCATGATCTTCGCACTGAGTGCCTCAATGGGATACCGCCCACGCTGGAGGATGATGGCTGCATGGCCTGCTGCTGCGCTCGCTTGGATCACAGAGTCGCGGATGTCCTTTGGTGACTCCGCGCCCCCACATATGAAGACTCCTGCAGAACTCGTGTCGACCGGGCGTAGCTTGGGGTGCGACTCGATATAGAACGAGTCACTAGTACGTGATATGGGCAGGGGGAAGTCGCCAGCTGTCCCCTCAGCCCCCATCGAGAGGACGACCATGTCGTAGTCCTCAAGGAGTAGCCTGTTGTGCGTTGTGTCCTCGACGCTGACACGCAGGTCTCTGGTGTCCGGGTACTCCTGTAC
>JALVPN010000216.1 GCA_027031765.1 Promethearchaeota archaeon
GTCCGTACCGTAGGTCTTTGTCTGCCCGAGAGGGTTGGCCACAGAGACCGGTCTCCAGTCGGTCACAGGGTAGTCCACCGTGACCGCCACCTGCTGCGAGCCTGCGGGCGGTGACACCAGCACCTTGGCTGTCCAGTCCACAGTTGAGCTGCCGTTCGTGACGTAGAAAGTGGTGCCCTCTGCGAGGTCCTCATCGAGTGTCGTACCAGACCCCCGGAAGTCCAGACCGGCACCAGCAACAATGTCCACCTGGCCCGAAGACGTCGTGGAGAAGAACAGCCGGACAGTGTCGGAGTCCCGTGGTGTCTTCTCAGGACCGACAGAGTAGAATGATGACGGGTCCTCCTGGTTTGCAAACTCGGTGGCTATCCAGCCCGATGTCGTCTCAGTGTCGGCCACATGTACCTCGTCGATTATGCCCTCAAAGGCATACGAGCTTGTATAAGCACTCGCGCCTGTACGGATTGGCACCGACACGGAGTTTGAGATTGTGTGGTCAAAGCTCTGCGAGGCCAGGAGCGAGCCGTTCAGGTAGAGGTAGAGGTTGGGCTGTGAGAACACAGCCACGATGTGCTGCCAGTGGCCAGCTGCAATCCCATGTTTCGACTTTGACACGTACAGTGAGTACTTGTTCGAGCCATCGTAGATACTGACCTCAAGATAGGCGTTCCAGAACCTCAATACGTAGCCTGTCCACTGTGGGCCGTTGTGGTGGGACACGATATTGTACTCCCCTGATGAGAGCACGGAGGACGGTACGTTGACCCAGGCGCTGATCGTGAAGTCAGTGGTCATATCAAAGTCCGGGTGGTCAGGGACAGTGACCCCTTGACTCAGCGAACTGTTGAACTGGTACGCGTTGACAATCATGCCGGACACGAGGTCGCTGGAGTCCATGTTGCCAAGGGTCGTACCATCATGCGAGTGCGAGGAACTGTCGTGGACCGTGTCAGTGGGGTCTTCGTCGAGGTGCTGCACCAGGACATAGTTCGAGGTCCACGGAGAGCTGGTATAGGTCCGACGGGCATCTGGGTTGCCGTAGTGCATCGTAATGACTGTGTCTGTTGTGCTGGAGAGTGCGGGCACACGTACCCAAGCGATGAGGTGTGCGTGGGTCGCGTTGTAGTCCTGGTCGAACAGCTCGAGTTCCCAGTCGAGGGGTGTGCCGTCCACTGTGAAGGCAATGTCCTCACCATCGGCCTGCACATCCGTCCTCAGGTCGGTGTCATACAGGTCGATGAGTACCGGAAAATCTGTCAGGTCGGCGGACACCTTGGTGTGGTCGACTGTGATGTCCTTGCTGTACTGGAGTGCTGGGACAGTGTTGCTGTCCTGTGGCACGAGGTACTCGACATGGAGGCGTGCAAGGTCATCCTGGGCATATGTCGTGGAGGCGGAGCCCTTGATATGGTCGAGGGACTTGTATGAGGAGGCATACATGAACTGGAACATGATGCAGACATAGTTGCCAGTCGACCAGTCGGTACGTGAAACGACCTTCTGGAGGAGCGCCGCGAAGTCAGGGGAGGAGTGCCTGCTGTCAGTACTCCAAGAGCTTGGTTGCCAGTTGACACTTGTGTCAACCCACGTGTAGCGGTCTGGCAGGGTAGGCAGTCCGGAGGTGAACGACGACACATTGCTGACATATGCAACATGTATACGGATCCCGGCAATGCTGGTGTACCCCGCTGACTCCACATCGATGTATGCGGAGGTGATGGCAGCACCCTGCGGGACCATCAGCTGGAACTGAAAGCCGGTCTGGTAGGCCTGGGCCGTGGACCAGCCACTGTTGCTCCACACGCCTACATCAAGCACACTGTCATTGTCCTTGCCATCCAGGTCGACCCCCGACGGTGGGTACGAGGTGCAGTCGCGGTTGGAGTCGTCCGGTACATAGGGCGAGACCGAACCCGGGAGGGCGCCAATCACCTCAGTGCCGTTGGCCCTCAGGCCGACCTGTTCGGGGAAGGGGACGACAGTCAGTTCGAGCTCGATGTTGTCAACATACACGTATGCGCCGCGGTAGGAGGACTGGATGCCTGACAGGTCAGTTGCAAGTCCGATATCGAGGAGGAGCGCGTCCGGGTACGAAAAGGTGTCCAAGGCCGAGGACGGTACTGTGACGGATGCCTGCAACCATGTGTTTGTGACGTCGTCCGACTCGAACACGTGGAGCTTGGACTCGCTGCCAGCAAACCGGACGAAAAGGTGCACCTGGTCGTCCATCGACGAGGACGAGGAAACATAGTACCGGAACCGGACCGTGGCGGCTGTGACATCACGCCATGGCGCGCTGACCATCTGACTGAGATAGACCTCGTCAGACGCCGTCAGGTTGGTGTCACTGGACCATGCAGCATCGAACCGCCACCCATGGGTCCCACCGTACCCGCCCGAGCCATCGTTGAGCTCGAAGACACCATGGTGTGGATGTGGGTTCCGTCCCGTGCTAGAACCGTCCTCGCTCTTGACGAGGGTCCAATAGTCAGGCACTGCAACATTCTCGGAGTTGTAGGTCGGGTCGACGAGGAACTTCTCATTGTGATAGCTGTTGAGGAACCCGTTCAACAGCGCATCAGTGACTGTCATCGTCAGCTGGTCCACCTGCGCTTCAAGACCGGTGACCGTCCAGTCTGACGGAGTGTCCACGGCCACGTAGTCCGTTGTACTGGAGTCCAGCGTCAGGCCAACAGAGTCGTTTGTGACGACCCCGCTCACTGTTGTCGGCAACCCACTACCGCGGCCCGTAATGTCGCCACCAGAGTCGGCGAGCGTCGTCTGCCGCCCGTCCTCAGGGCTATTGGAGGCCGGCGTAGCGGGGCCGGCAGGCAGCATGGGACTGCCAAGTGGTACTGTGAATGCGAGAATCAGAACAACAACATACATTCTACGATCCAATCCAGTTCGTCCTCCTCATTGGTCTCGAGACCCATCTGGTCAACTTGCCATCCGGACTTGCAAGTCATCTGCTCCTTGGAATTCCGGTGCACTCCATAATAAGAAATGCCGTGCAGACTGATTCTGTTCCCGGTCACACCTTTCAATTTTTCGACGACCTGCTGGTATCTCACTCGTTTCTTGAAGGGCGGACTGTCTTCGCCCAGACTTCCCCGGATGACAGGACGGACACATGTGCATTGAGGTAGTGCCTGTACGACCACTCCCTGTGTCATGCTGCACGCGGGGGGTCTTTGCAGCAGATGGAGAGGAGTATTTGCAGGACCCCTAGATATACTTGCGTATCCAGGGGTCGGTACAACAACAGAGCAGTGACGACACCGGCGGGAGGGGTGTGTGCAGTACCACCTGACATGGGTCAACAGCGACGTCCAAAGGGGCCACTCAAGTGCACTGTGTGGACACCACACACCATCAGGCAAGATGGCCGGACAGATGCAGGACGGAAAAGTGGGACAGCGGACAGTGTGGAGAGCCGGCAGTGGAAAGTCACAATGACCGGTTCCACTGACGATATGCAAGCTCGATGTCCTTGTCGGTGATGGTCTTCCGACCACTATGTTCGGTCAGCTCAAACGCACGGCGTGCGAGGTACTCTCCGACCTCTTCGAGGATCTGTGCCAGACGTTCGGCACCCTTGTCACTTACTCTCCCGGCCCCGGCCTTCCGTATGAGACGGTCAACCGGTGCCACTGGTATAATCCGGCCCTTACGTGATCGCGGCAAGAGGGCATAACTCCTTTTTCCGTGTAATGAGAACTTTGCAGTACATATAGGGAGCAAACAGTATTAAAAGGTTGGTAATTGGTCCGGTGACCCCGCCACCGACTGCACGACAGGTGTCACTATTGGGGGCGCTGCCGCTGTGGAGGGCTCCGGAGCATGACCACACGGGCCTGACGGATTTCCTCGTCGAGCACGGAGAGGTCCATGTCAGTCTCGGCTGCGAGGACGGCGTCCATGCGGGCCTTCACAGCAGGGAACTTTGGTGCGAGCGTGCAGCACTGTGGGGCGCCGGTGGCGAACTCGTAGGTACCGACCCTCATTGCCATCCTCTCAATGTCGACCTTGTCATCACCGGCACAGGGCCTCAGGACCGGGAAGTCTGTGACTGCAGAGTCTATGACACGCAGGTTGGCAGTGGTCTGGGAGGCCTGCTCACCAATTATCTCCCCCGTGACTATTGCATCTGCGTGCTCCATGTGTGCAATCCTCTGTGCCAGCCGGAGCATGTTGCGCTTACAGAACACACAGACCAGGCGTGGCGGGCCATGTCTGAGGGCCTCGTCAAGGTCGGGCCCATGCGGTACGATGTACATCTTCACAGGGTAGCCGTAGACGTACTCGGCAAGCCTCCGGGCCTGTTCTACGGCCAGGGCACTGCACGCGCTGTCGGCATGGGGGCTGTTGTCAAAGAACACGAACACTGGGATGCAGCCACGACGCATCACCTTGTAGGCGGCAATCGGTGAGTCAAGGCCCGTAGAGACCGTACACACGACCTTGCCCTGTGAGCCCGTGGGCATCCCACCCACACCCTCGAACGTCTCCGTAAAGAGATAGGCGCGGTCGCGACGCACCTCCACGTAGAGGGTCTGGTCTGGAGAGTCAAGGTTGACATGGAGGTTGTAGTCGGAGAGGTCGGCAAGGACACATGCACCGAGCCGCTCTCTAATGTCCTGACTTGTGAAGTCGTGTGAACCGGTCCTGCGGGCACCGACCGCAAAGCTCCGGTCACGCTCAAAGGTGTCACGTGCAAGGGCAACGCCGGCGTCCAGGACCTCGTCGAGGGCAGCCGTACTGACCACTACGGGGGATGTGGACACGACACCGAAGACGCGGGACGCGACACGGGCGGCCGCGACAGGCCTCTCCGTATAGCTGAAGATACGCCCGTAGTCGTCCACGACCCTGTCATACGGCACGTCCTCCATGTCCAGTGCTTCCCGTACGTGGCTGATGAGCAGTCGGGTCATACGGCGCCGGGTCTGGTCGGACTTTATTGCAATCTCACCGAAGCGGAGCAGGACAGCACTGTAGTCAGGACTCATGAGACCTCCCCCTCTGAGGAGAGGTTACAGCAGTTAACCGTTCCGCATTAGGCCGCCCAAAGTGTTCATATCCTGCAGGGTGCACTGACAGGCCACGATGAGAACAGTTGGTGTGGATGTCGGCGGTACGTTCACCGACATAGTGCTGGTCAAGGAGGACGGCAGCTATGTTGTCCACAAGGTGCCCTCGACGCCGGGTGCCCAAGAGCGTGCTGTGATACAGGGCATCAGCGAAGTACTGGAAACGCACAGTGTGGACGCCAAGGAGGTTGCGCTTGTTGTGCATGGCACCACTGTGGCCGCGAATGCCATGATTGAGAGGCGGGGTGCCCATGTCTGCCTCCTGACAACAGAGGGGTTCGAGGACATCCTTGAGATTGGACGTCAGGACAGGTCGGAGATATACGACCTCACAGCAACACGTCCCGCACCACTGGTGGCGGCTGACGACCGCATAGGCGTGCACGAACGGACTGGCGCAAGTGGCGAGGTAGTGGTGCCCCTGAAACAGGAGGAGGTGCAGCGGGTCGTCCGACTGGTGGGTCAGCGGAGGCCAGAGGGCGTTGCCATCTCCCTGCTCTTCTCGTTCAGAGAGCCACGGCACGAGAGGGTGCTCCTCGAAGCGCTGAGACGAGAGCTCGACGCCTACGTCGTAGCATCGTCAGAGGTACTGCCAGAGTTCAGGGAGTTCGAGAGGACATCGACAACTGTCCTCGAGGCGTACTTGGGGCCCCTGGTCGTCGGCTACGTCAGCCGCCTGGCAGAAATGCTGGCCAGCACCTGTCCGCGTGCTACGCTGACGCTCATGCAGTCAAATGGTGGCACCATGCACGCTGACAGGGTACACGGGCATGCGGTCGGACTCGCAGTCTCGGGCCTCGCAGGAGGTGTCATCGGGGGGCTGGAGATAGCCCGACAACACGGCCTGGACTCGGTCATAACCCTGGACATGGGGGGCACCAGCTGCGATGTTGCCGCCGTTCATGGTAGGGTACCCATCATACACAACAACACGATTGGGGGTCTGCCTATAAGGTTCCCGACAGTGGATGTCCGCACCATAGGTGCTGGCGGGGGGAGCATAGCATGGGTAGATGATATGGACATCCTACATGTGGGCCCCCAGAGTGCAGGGGCCAGCCCCGGGCCCGCAGCCTACGGCCGGGGCGGTACAGATGCCACCGTCACCGATGCGAACGTGTTACTCGGCAGGATCAACCCTGACTACTTCCTCGGTGGGCGCATGCAGCTGGAACGCGACCTCGCTGAGACCGCAGTCAGACGCATTGCTGAGAAACTGGACATGGGGGTTGAGGACACAGCACTGGGGATAGTCCGGATCTCCACGGCAAACATGGTGGAGGCAATCAGGGGCGTCACCGTTGGACGGGGGCAGGACCCACGTGCCTTCACGCTGGTCGCATTCGGTGGCGCCGGGCCCACCCAGGCCGTGGACATAGCTCAGGCCCTGCACATCGCCTCGGTGCTCGTCCCACGACACCCCGGTACAACGTCTGCCCTTGGACTGGTCTGTGCTGAAACACGGGTCGACCTCGTACAGACCGTCCTCGTGGACGACCCCGGAGAAGTGCGTGTGACAGTGGGGGAGGTACTGCAAGACCTGACCACGAGGGCAGTGCGGAGAGTGGAGCGGCAGACAGGCGACAGTAGCGGGATCCGGGTAGAGTGGTCTGTAGACATGCGTTACGTTGGACAGTCCCACGAACTGACAGTACCGGTACCGAGAGATGAGCACGCCCTCGCAGAGGTGTCGCGGGAGAGGTTCGAGACAGAACACGAGCGCCGGTTCGGCTATCGGCTCGCAGACAGAGGGGTCGAGTGGGTTACGGCACGGGTCGTGGCCACGCAGGACAGCAGGAGGAGGGTGCACTACCGACAGCCAGGAGGGCAGGGTGAGGGGCCGGTCGGCGAGCGGGAGGTGCTGACACAGAGCGGCTGGTGCACGGCGACAGTGTACCGACGGGACGGGCTGCGCAGTGCACAGAGGGTCGATGGGCCAGCAGTCATCGAACAGCCAGACACCACAGTGTACGTGGGCCCGGGATGGTACGGTACAGTGACAGCACACGGTGCGCTCTGGTTGAGGAGGTCGGACACATGAACACAGACCCCATAACGTTCGAGGTCGTGAAGAACGCGCTGGTGTCCTGTGCTGCCGAGATGAGCATCACGCTCCAGCGGACGGCGTTCAGCACGAACATCAAGGAGCGACGCGACTGCAGCTGTGCAGTCTTCGACGCCGAGGGCAGACTGGTCGCACAGTCAAAGGACATACCTGTGCACCTGGGTGCGATGCCAATGTCCGTGAGGGAGTGCATGCGTGCAGTTGGCGATGAACTGGTGGAGGGCTCGATGGCCCTTGTGAACGACCCCTTCTCTGGTGGGTCGCACCTCCCAGACCTGACACTTGTGGCACCAGTGTTCGACAACGGCGAAATGGTCGCGGTGGTGGCCAACAGGGCGCACCATGCGGACGTGGGCGGTGTGAGCCCGGGCTCGATGCCGGGACTGTCCATGTCCCTTGAGGAGGAGGGCGTCGTCATCCCGCCGCGCATAGTTGTGGAGAACGGTCATCTCATCAAGGAGAGGGTAAATGACCTCCTGGAAGGGACGCGCACACCAGACGAGCGGCTCGGTGACCTTGCTGCACAGATGGCAGCAAACACTGTCGGGCAGCGACGGCTGCGTGAGGTGGCGCAGGCTGCCGGGGGCTGGGACAGACTGGCTGCGCTGTTCTCAGACCTCATGGAGTACTCTGCGGGGCTCATGATGAAGGCCGTGGCACCACTGGACGGCACAAGGGACAGTTTCACGGACTTCATGGACAGCGACGGCGCGGGCCGGTGGCGCATCCCGATTGAGGCAACTGTCACATTTGGCGGAGGGGGAGTCTCAGTCGACTTTGAGGGGACAGCAGGACAGGTGCCGGGAAACATAAACTGTCCGCTCGCGTCGACACTGTCGGCGGTCTACTATGTGTTCACATCACTCTTCGGACGGGACATCCCGGTGAACGAGGGGATGTGGAGCGTAATCGGTGTGCGTGCGCCTGAGGGGTCGCTCCTGAACCCGAGGCCCCCGGCGGCGGTCTCTGCGGGGAATGTCGAGACCACACAGAGAGTGGTGGACGTGGTGCTCGGCGCGCTCGCGGGCGTGATACCCGATAGGATTCCTGCCGCAAGCCAGGGGACTATGAACAACCTGTCGGTAGGCGGTACAGACCCGACGACCGGGAGGAGCTTCTCCTTCTACGAGACCATCGGTGGTGGTGCCGGCGCCATGAAGGGGCGACATGGGACGAGTGCCGTCCAAGTGCACATGACCAACACCCTGAACACACCCATAGAGGCCATTGAGACGTCATACCCGCTCCGTGTCAGGCGTTATGCAATACGCAGGAACAGCGGCGGGCCAGGGCGATGGCGTGGTGGTGACGGCATCGTCAGGGAAATCGAGATACTTGTGGACGGGTGCGAAGTGTCAATACAGTCCGAGAGGCGTCACACTGCACCCTGGGGGCTTGCAGGTGGCGGGCCCGGTGAGACGGGCCGCAACGTGCTCATGTTCGGGGGGCGCAAGATAGAGCTACAGGCCAAGTCCAGCGTCACCGTACTTGCGGGGACGGTGATACGTGTGGAGACCCCTGGTGGCGGTGGGTGGGGGGCACCGTGACCCCACTGTGGCCCTGACCACACCGTCAGATGGTGGGACATGTATGGCACTGACCGGGGCCTTGCCTGCCCCGTAGGCGGGCTGTGCGTGTTGGGTGCTGAGACGTCCGTCCTACACTTTCAGGGCAACATCTCCGGTGACAGCGTTCACCCGCATTGTCTTGGACTCCTCACCCGCGGAGACCTTGACATAGTAGGTCGGTACGTAGAAGCCGGTGAGCTTGACTGTGAGCTCATGCTCAGCGACCCTCTTGGCCCCGGCCGGTACGACCTTCTTGGCCTCCTTCTCGAGGGCCCTGATGACCTTCTCGAAGGAGTTCAGCTTGCCAGGTGCCACCTTGACGGAATCAAGCCATTCAGGTGTCGCCTTCTTCTTCCCCGGGCCCTTCAGGAACTCCTCCATCGCCTGCGCGGCGAGGCCTGTCGTCCCGTTCAGGATCACGGACATCGGCCGCCGGGTCTCGTGGAGGTGCACCGTGTCGATGACCACGGACTTCATTGGTGCCGACTTGGTCTTGCGGGGTAGGAGGACCTTCTCGCCCACGACGAGTACGCCCACTGTCTCATCGGGTACGTAGACCTCCTCGGTCTTTACATGTAGTGAGTGTACCATCACTTCGGCATCACACATGCAATAGAACTCGTATTTCAGGGCTGGACGGCCCACCTTGACATCGTCCTCACCGACACCGAGGGCCTCTGCCCCAGCACGCATTGCAATATCTGCGGCCTCGTCAGCGTCGACCTTGGTGCGGAAGTAGAAGGCACGCTGGTCCCGTACTACCGTTTTCAGCTTTGCTGACCCCCCTGTCAGTCTGAAGTGTGACGGGGAGAGAGCAGTCTTGCCGGACTTCTTTGGCGACATGGTGAAGAATATTGTAGCGGATGCGTATAAGTCCAGCTCAGACTGACACACGGGGGTGGCGGACCGGTCGGTTCACACTGCCGGCTGTGGGGCGGACATGCGACCCGGAGGACTCGGGCCCCGACATGAGGGCGGGTGGACTCTCCGGCGGTGGGCCTACTTGTGTGCAAAGGCCACACGTATGCGCGGGCGGGTCTCGAACACGCGGCCAAAGCCGACCCGTTCGAACTGCAGGAACGTACCGGTCTCAAGCTGGGCCGCACCGGGCTCGGCCAGGCCTGTCACTACGGAGCCATCGACCATGACCATGTCCACCTCCACCGCGTCCCGACGGGGCACCCACTGGACGATGCGCCCACCGACCTCGCGGATGCGTTCAACCTCGGCACTGTGGAACTCACAGGAAGGTGGGTCACCTTTCAGGAGCCTGAAGTTCGCAAGGTCTTTCATCCTGAACAGTGAGCCGTCCTCCATCTTGTCATAGTCGCTCTGTGCTATACCGATGATGATACCGTTCTCCGACCTCAGAGGTATTGTCCGCACGCCGCGTTCCGGGAAGTCGGGGTGGACTGGTGGGTGTGCGACGTCGAGGCTGTCAGGCAGGCCGGACACCTCAAGCCATACAGGGTCGTGGACGAAGAAGAGGCGTGGGGCCTCAGCGTCCCGGATCTTGCGGTTCTCAGAGTAGACGGCCTTCATAGAGATTGCAATGTCGACGATGCTCAGGCCCAGCGACAACATCACACGGCGGAGCGCCTCAGCTGCAATCCCGCGCCTTGCAAGTGACTGCAGGCTCCAAGTGCGGGGGTCGTCCCACCCGGAGTAGATGCCTGCGTGGACCTCGCGACGCGACTTGCTCTTGCTGAGCTTGGCGTCCTGGAACTTGAGGCGGCCGTAGTACATCAGTTCTGGGTGTTGCCAGCCATAGATGTCCCAGATGTGCTGCTCAATCTTCCCCTCTTTGACGAGGTCCTTCCCCCGGATGATGTGCGAGACCCCGAGCTCGTGGTCATCGACACCCCACGAGAACTCCAGGAGCGGCCACACACGGTACCTTGTACCGACCCGGGGGTGCTCGGTCTCCGATATACGGAGGATGACGTGGTCACGCATTGCAGGGTCAGGGTCGTCCATGCCGGTCTTCAGGCGCACGGCCGCACCACGTTCAGGGTACGTACCGTCGAGCATCTTCTCCCAGCGCTCGAGGTTGTCCTCAACACCGAGCCCCCTGCATGGGCACGCCCGCTTCTTGACCTTGTACTCCTTCCGCCAGAGCTTGGCATCACAGTCGCAGACATAGGCCTCACCCCGTCTGATGAGGTCGACGGCGTACCTGTAGAACAGGTCCAGACGGTCGGACTTGTAGACAGTGCGGTGCCACGTCACTCCGAGGTACTCCAGCCCCTCCGGTATCAGGTCGTAGGCCTCCGGTTCGACCACCTTCTCGGCAGAGCCAATCGTGTCGTCAAAGACGAGGATGAGTTCACCGTTGTAGCGTTTCGTGTAGTAGTCGTTCAGGACGACCATGCGCGCGTTCCCAATGTGGAGCGGTCCCGATGGGAATGGCGCGAGGCGCATCACAACCTTCTCCCACATGTCAACGTTGGGCAGGTCGGGGAGCTCACGCTCCTCAGTGCCGGTCTCTTCTGGCCGTTCGAGGAGTTCCGGGGCAATGCGCATCAGCTCGGCCCGCTGTTCCTCCAGGCCCATCTTCTCGACCTCGGCGACCAGCCGCTCCGTGATCTCCCTGACCTCACGGGCACGCGGTCGGAGGTCAGCCCTAGCACCGAGTAGGGCGCTCATCACCGACTTCACGTTGGGAGTGCCATCATACCTGACGGCATTCTCAAGCACAGCCTTCCTGACTGCGAGTTCCAGCTCCGAGTCGTCCAATACGCACAGCTCCACAGACCCCTCTCGTGAAGGGGATTTAACGTTAACTGGACGACCGGAGGAGCGCCCCTGAGCAGGCCATGGAAAATGGACATGGGCAGCAAGGACTGGCGAGGACACTCACGGGATGTCACCTGACCATGCCATTGTGTGCTGGTCGGAACGACAGTGGATGATCCAGCCGGAAGACTGACAGGGGTCGCACGGAGAAACTTATTTGTGCGGCCTTGGGAACAGTAGTGAACCGACAACAAAACAGGTGTATGACGTGACCCAGGAGCTCAAGTGCTGTAGACTGTGCGGAGCCTTCAATACCTGCAACCACAAGGGAGAGTGCTGTCCCGAGTGTCAGTACTTCGACGAGGAAGACTACCTGTGTCTTGCACCTGAAACCCTGAAGAAGAAGAGGAAACGGAGGACGAGAGTAGTCGCGGCTAATGCCGAGGCGGACGATGTCGACCCCGGTGTCTTCTTCTTTGAGGACGACGAGGAGGAAGAGGAAGAGGAGGAACTCGCCCCCGAAGAGATTGACGATGAGGACTTGACCATCAGCGACCTGGACTGGGACTGACCTGTCAACAGCCGGCGCCGGGTCGGACATGTGTGTGCGTCTGCGTGCGCAACTGGGGTGAGAGGAGTGGTAGGTGCCACGGGCCTACCACTCAGTCCTTCCAGTGCTAGGGGGAGTGTACACAGTCATGACAGGCGGGGTATGACAGTGGCCTAGAGCGCGCTATGGACTTGGCATCATCGATACGTTGTAGAAGTACAGCCCAAAGAGTGCCAGTGCGACCATCACTAGCAGGCTTGCATTCCCAACAAGCCAGGAGCGTGCGGCCTTCTTGTGTATCTCGATGGGGCCGAGGGGCTTGAGCCCTGTTGGTGCCTCTGCATGGGGGTCCATGACACGCCACAGTATTTCAAAGGCGCTCGCATTGTTCGGGAAAATATCGAGGTAGAGGTGTGACGCGTAGCCCAGCAGGAACAGTGCAGTGGCGTAGAGCTCGAGGTTCGCGTCCATTTGCAACGAGCCACTCGTGACAATCTTTGCCGTGACGTTGTAGATCACGTTACCGGTAATGAGTAGTGGCAGGACGCACGAGTGAAAGATGACGTTCCGGTGCCGCTCAATCCCCAAGAATGGGATGTCCCAGTCCGGCATGAGCGCGCCGACCTCCATGAGGAGTAGGCCAATTGACAGGGAGATGTTGCCAGCAATGACGATCCCGTTCATCCAGGCATACACCGTCATCCCAATGAGAGAACCGATACTGAAGCACACAAAAGTGAGAGCACCGAGGGCGCCCGTGTCGCTGGTCGTCCGTTCCTCATGTTTCCGGTGGGGTGCCTTGTAGAACAGTATCGGCACGACGACAACAGACAGGGCAATGCCGCCTACGCAGTAGTAGGACAGGCCTGTGAGGAGTCGACCGACTTCCGATGTCCAGACGCTGAACGCCCATACGAGAGAGTACAGCCCCACGAACAGCGAGAAGCCAAACAAGATGTGGGACAGGCGGTTCATGACTATGCCTCGCATCCGGTGTATTGACACTGACTGGCCACAGCTGGCCTTATGTGTTTCTCAGACGGGCTGACTCACGGGGGGTGTGCAACGGCACGTGAAGGGCCCAGACCAGGCCCAACGGCAGGTGACTCGTAGTCCCAACACATCTCCCAGGACCTGACCAAGGACACAACGTGAGTGCTGTACGGCCACCACGTGGGCCTACCAGCCCAGCCCATGCCGAGGACAGGGCACGCACACACGCCGCAACCGTGCGATGTGACCAGAGGACACCGGAGACCCCCGTCCCACGTGATGGCAAGGGCCACACACGATGGGATGTCCAGTGCATCTCACAAAAGACTAAAATGGCTTGCAGTCCGATAGCCGACTACGAATGCATGAAAGTGTTCTGAACAACTCAACGACAGGGGCTGCCCATGCCAAAAGGGGTCTTCATAGCGCACTGGGACGACTTCAGGGGACTGGTGGTGGAACACAAGTATCCGACAAGCATAATGCTTACCGAAAAGGACCTGAACATGGTCTACTACCACCACGAGAAGGGGCGCACGGGGTCACTCCAGTACGTTGAACTTGAGAACATGAGGGTCGCGTCACTCGCAAGCAGTGGCAGACCACTATGGATTGTTGTCTTCGTCCTCGACGAGGGAGAGGAGATAGAGGGGCAGGAGGACGTACTGTTGGGTATGGGCCGTTATGTCCTGGCAATGCTTGCGCAGCACCCCGAAGGTGTCGATGTCAAGGATGTGCTGGAGAACCAGCGCATGCTACACCGTCCCACACCCGAGCAGGAGTATGCAGACATATTTCTCACGCCCTCATCGGCGCTGCTCCTCGAACGCATGGAACAGGAAGGCATTGACCGTGCTACGCGGCTGGCCGTGTGGCTGAATACCCAGGTACAGAGCGAGGAGATAGACATCAGAGCCGTGGCTGCCCCCCTGATGAAGTCAGGAGTGGTCAGGGTGGAGAAGGTCCAAGGTGCAGGCGAAACAGTCTTCCTCGTACGTGATGTGTTCGCCTACAGGGCCCCCCCAGTCCAAGCACTGCAGTACGCACTAGAAACGATGGTACACATTGCGGAAGTATACCAGGACAGGGTCACCGAGTTCTTCTCTCCGCCGCCACCGGAGAAGGGCTACAACCCGACTGCTGCCACCGACGACCCGAACTCACCGCTCCTCGAGGACCGCCAGAGGATAGCCGAGATCCTGCGGAATGGCATCCATTATGAAGTGGTGAGGTGCCTCCGGGAACGACCGATGACCTTGGCGGAGATAAGTCAGGCCACCACCTTCCCGGTGGAGTTAGTGCAAAAGGTGCTCTGGGCCCTAGAGGCTGAGAAGGTCACGACGCACGTGGATGGTGGCAGTCTATGGGTACTGCTCACTGACCCCACTATTGAAGCGTTCATGCCCGAGTTCGTATTGCCAGATGTTTTCAGGAAAATGAAGGACAGAGAGCTGGATGCCAAGGTCGTGATGAGATACCTTGAGCTACTCGATGAAGAATGGGGGAGAGCTGAGTGATACGGAACGTCTGCATCCTTGGAGAGCTCGGCAATGTCGTCTATATGAAGGAGTACGCCGAGAGCCAGACAAAGGACAGGCTCCTTGATTTTCTCGTGAACCTGTCGCAGTTCATCAGTAATGAGGAGTTTGATGGCAAGACCGAACACATGAACCTGCCGAGCACAAGGATATACTATACCAAGCGGGACTCGTTCACCTTTGTATTCGTCGCCGACAGGGCCGACGACCCCGCACAGATCGAAGAGAAGACCGAGCAGCTCGTGGAGAGGTTCATGAAGGACTATGCCAACCTCGCACTTGCATCCCAGCCGCTGGACGGGTTCGACGAGGTCGTCGACGAGATTGCAGTGACAATGGTGAAGGTCGCCATCCTGGGTTTCGCTGGTGTTGGCAAGACCACAACACTGCACCTCCTCCGTGGCGAGACCCTCCCACTTGTCCATGACCCCACGATTGGTGTCAGCATCAAGAAACTACCCACCGAGGTCGAGAACGCGAACATCGTGCTGTGGGACCTTGCCGGCCAGTCGAGGTTCTCAATCCTGTGGGCCAAGATGATAGCCAACGCCCAGGTCGTGATAATCGTCACGGACAGCACCCTTGAGAACGTGCTGAGGAGCAAGAAGCTCGTGACACTGGTCAGAGAGGAGGTGCCGGATGCCAAGATAATCGGCATCGCCAACAAGCAGGACCTCGCAACAGCACTCACGCCCGAGCGGGTGGGCCAGATCCTCGGGATACCCACCTACGAGCTCGTAGCAATCGACATCTCATACAGGGACAGGCTCATCCAGATAATAAGACGGGCAATCCTTGAAGGGAAGAGCGAGTCCAAGGACAGGGTGTCATAGCGGGCCCACACCCCACTCACTCCACAGAACATGTCGTGTCAGATGGGGCGGCAGGGTGGCTGGGGACACACATCGTCTCGGGAGTGGCACGGGGCCCCACCGTGCGACCTCCAAGCACCGAGAAACACTCAGGATGTCACGGCAAAGGTTAAGAACGACTCGCAGGATGTATCAGTGCCAGAACGGGACACTTGACAAGGTGTGACAAGACATGTCCTTTGATATTAACGAAATCCTCCAGAAACTGCAAGAGATCCAGAGTTTTGCGAACAAGGTTGCTGAAACAAAGAGACTTGCAGACCAGCTTGCTGAGAACTTTGCGAAGATGAAAGTGGCGATCAATGAGACCATCAACAGGAGCTTCGCCGAGATAGCAGACCAGATAGACACGCTGCGCAAGAACATGGAGTTGATGGAGAGCGTACAGTCATCGTCATCATCGCCCTCGAGCAGTACCACGCCGCCGCCAGCACCACCCGAACCAGAACCAAAACCGGAGGCCCCAGCGCCGCCAACGCCACCACCAGCGCCGCCAACGCCACCACCAGCGCCGCCACCAGCACCACCCGAACCAGAGGTGTCAGCCCCGCCGACGGTGAGTGAGAGCGCCCCGGTGGCCGAGGAAGCAGGTGACGAGCTCGAGTTCCTCAACCAGCAGAAGGACCGGCTGAAGGCGGAGCTCACAGACCTGAGGTTCGACTACATGCGTGGGTACATCCCGGAGGAGCAGTACAAGGCCAGAGAGGCCGAGCTCGACGCAAAGCTGAAGGAGATTGAGAAGAAGATCAGTGCACTGCGTTGACAACAGATGGTGTCAACACCCCTTGCCAGGCCCACCAGACACAAAGGGTGAGCGCTCCAAGCGATGGGGTGACCATCGTACACAGTCAGGGCTAGCGCTGGCATCCCGGTAACAGGACAGAATGGCAGTCGTAGACATGGACACGGCACGCGCACTGCCACTATGTGAGTCTACAGGTTGTCCATCAAGCTGCACACACTACATTGGAGGGCAGAGGACGGTACGGCCATGGGGCGGTGAGGGGGTAGCACAGGTGGTCAGGAGGGCGGCATGTTGCCGCAGGCCCGCCTGACAGGCCCCAAGAAATGAGCAGGGCCACATTCAGGGCGGGAAAAAGGACATGGAGTGGACATGCACAGGTCGACTCCGGTCTGTCTGCACCTATCAGGCCCGGGTCCTGCTGAGGACTGCAGTCTGTTGGCAGGCACCAGGTATGCCCATCTACGGTTAGGGTCAGCTCCTCTGTTCAAGGAGTTCCTGTGCAAGTGCCACCAGCCGCCTGGCACGTTCCTCGGAGACCCCGGACACCTTCTCTGCAACTGTTTCGGGCTTGGCACGTGCGAGCTTTGCAACGGTAGCGTACCCTGCGTCAGAGAGCTTCTTCTTGAGTGCGGGGCCCACACCCGCAATCTCGCTGACATCAATCCTCGGGGCCCTCTTCTTGGTCGTCTTCTTGGCCTGAGCAGGGGGTGCTGATGGCGCCTCTGCCGGAGGAGCACTCTTCTTGGCGGGACGCGCAGGCCGTGCTGGTGCCTTCCTGGCCCCGGCCTTCGGCGCCCCTCTCTTCTTTTTCTCCTCCTTGGGTTCTTCCTCTTCTTCTCCTTCAATAGGTTCGACAACGACCTGTGGCCTGCGGTCGCGGCTCCGCTCTTTCCGGGCCCCCAGCTCACGCCTGTGACGGACAATCCTGCTGGGCTTCATGGCCGTCATGCTCGCGGCTTCCATCAGTGCCGCATCAATCTCGTCCGTTATCACGGGCCGTTCTGGGACGGACGACGCAATCTCTTTGAGGACATCAGAAATCATGACGGGGCGGTCGGTCTGGCGTCGCTCCAGCTCAGCCGGGGTCGTGTACGCGACAAACTTGGCCTCCCGGATGTAGGGTACGACAACACCCTCAGACTCCTTCTCACGCAGATAGCGCCGTGCCACGCTCAGCCTGATGTTGAACCGCTTGGCGAGGTCATAGTGTGTGACTGAGCGTGCCCGCTTCAGGTACGCGTCGACCTCCCCTTGGACATCCGGCCTGAGGACTGCGTCACGTACTATTTTCTCTCTTTTCGCCGCAGACTTGCCCCATTTCTTCCGGCTGATTGTCATTACTCTCCTGTAAATGGGTTGGAGTCTTCGAGAATGCACCGGGTTCCGCTTTTAAAGGTGCTTGTCTGGTGCCGGCCTGTCGTCTGCGTGCTGCCGGCCGGTCAGGACTAGTTATTTGGCCCCAAAGGGCCCCTGTCCGGTCAGATGACCCCGAGCGTGAGGTCAGGAAGAGGCTGTGCCCTTCGGCTCGACGATGAGCTTCTGACTGGCCCGGACGGAGCTATGAGGTGGGATGTCATGCTCTACAATGCAGCCGGCAGAAATTGTGGAGTCCTCGCCAATCCGGACTCCCGGGAACACCGAGACATTCACACCAATCACGACGTTGTCACCAATTACTGCACCGAACTTTCGCAGGGGAATCCTCACGCGCTCTTCCCCGTAGTGGATGTAGAACGGGCTACCATCGGGCCGCCAGTTCCAGAGCTGGGCACCGGCCTCGATGCAGGTATTGGCACCGACAATGGAGTCTGCAATAAAGGTCATCCGACCGATGTTGACGTTCTGGAACACCATGCTGTCCCTGACCTCAACAGCGTAGCCTATGTGGACGCCCTCGCTCAGGCTGGTGTACTGACGGATCAGGGAGTTGTTGCCGACATAGACGTCCTTGCCGACGTACACAGGGCCACTGAGGGTCACACCAGGGCGGATGACAGCCCCGTCCTCGATGTAGACGGGCCCCTCAAGGACGACGTTCTTGGACAGTTCCGCCGACTCTGCAATGAACGAGCCACGGCCCCTGAGCAGCCGGTCAAGGATGATGCGGTTGGCGTGCAGGACGTCCCATGGCCATGTGAACTCTGCCCATTCCTTCTCCCAGACAGTAGCAGACACTTTCAGGCCCGCAGAGATCGCGGCCTCGACCGCGGCCTCCATCGTCCTGTGCTCCTCAAGCACATCCAGCATGGAAGTGTTGAAGACCGACACACCTGCAACGGCATAGTTGCTGACGTAGCGGTCAGGGCCACCCTTTTCCACGAGGCGCTCAACAGTACCATCAGGTTTCATACGGACGGTCCCGAACTGCTCGGGGTTTGACACCAGTGTAACAAGCATCGTCACATGCGAGTCCATGGTAGCATGGTTGGTGAGGGTGCGTGCGACCATCTCGGGCTCCACGAGGACATCGCCGTTCACGAGGAGGAACTCCTCTTCCCCCTCGAGCTCCTCGCGGGCTGTCAGGATTGCATGTTCTACACCCTTCTGTTCATGCTGGATGACATAACGTATCCGGACACCCATTTCGCCACCGTGTTCAAAGTAGTCCATGATCTCCTCGCGGCCGTGCCCTGCCACGACCACTATGTCACGCACGTTGTTCTCACGCAGGCTCTCGATTATGTACTCGAGTACAGGACGACCAGCAATCATGAGCATGGACTTGGAACGGTCTGCAGTGAGCGGCCGGAGCCGCTTCCCAACACCGGCAGTAAGTACGAGGGCTCTCATCAGGACTCACAGTCAGTGGGGACAGGTTGCTGATAAAGGTGTGTCTAATGGCGCCCACGCCCCGGGACTAGCGTGGTGGGTCGAGAGTGAAGTAAATCCTCCGCTTGCCAGCACCGACGTTCTTGGTCTTGCCAATCCGTATCGTGCCAATCTCGCGCGTGTTGCGCACATGTGTGCCAGCACATGACGCGGCATCGTAGTCCCCGATGAGTACGACACGGAACTCAGACACAGACTTGGGCACCATCTCAAGGTAACGCGTCTGATACCCCTTCTCTTTGAGGAATGCAATCGCCTCTTCACGGGGCATGAAACGGATCTCCACATCGAGGCCCCGGAGGAGTATCTCGTTGACGCCCTCCTCGACCGAGCGCTTCATGTCCTCGTCAAAGTGTTCCAGTGGCGAGTAGTCGGCACGGCTGCGGTCGGGCTTAATCATGTTGCCCACGGTCTCGAGGCCGTAGTTCAGCTGCAGGTACCGGGACAGGACGTGCTGAGCAGTGTGGAACCGCATACAGGGGTAGCGCCACTCCCAGTCAACGGCCCCACGTACAGATGCGCCGGTCGTGAATGGGACACCACCTTCAATGACATGGACGGCCGTGCCCTTCTCCTTCCGGGTCGTCGTGACCGTCGCTCTGTGTACGCCATCTGTCAGGGTGCCACGGTCCCCACTCTGACCACCACCTTCAGGGTAGAATGCGGTCTGGTCGAGGACCACACCGTCATCCCGCACCTCGATGACAGTGGCATCGAACTCCCGGACATAGTTGTCATGCATGTGGAGCAACCGCGTCGTCATGGATAGGACCTCCTAGTGACCGTGTATGACCTGTCCTCCAGTTACCGCGTCACACGGGCATTCCTCTTGTCCTCCGCCACTCCTCAACAGCGAGCTGCTTGGCCCGTTCCAGGTCCTGACCACGGAGTGTGGAGCCCGGCGACTCTGCAGCGGCCTCGACAATGGCCATGACATCTTCTTCGGTCGCCTCGTCCCGGATCCCCTGTGTTATGGCGTCCACCACATCGTCGGAGAGCCCATGCTGACGGAGGATCTGTGCCAGTGGTGTCCGTGACACGGGGATGTGACCTGTGGCGGATGCGGGGAGTAGGCCGATGGTCAGGAGCTTGCTTGCAAAGAGGTCTGTGACTATCTCCTGTCGTGACCGGACGGACGGGGGCTCAAAGTCCCGGCCACGCTCGATGGCAGACCGTACGTCACGCAGCTCTCGGAGGAGCACGGGCCCGACAGTGGTGCGTCCGCGTGTCCTAAGCCCGACAGCGACGACAACAACAAGGGTCACGACGAGCATCAGCACCCACAGCAGGGGTGTCGCAAAGAGGTCGGTAAAGATGTCAAGGACGACAGGTCTTGTCAACACAGGCCAGCTCCCACTTATGACACTGCTAACGCTGGGGTATGAACAGCAACTTTAAGGTTTCTTCGCTGAGGCTGAGAAACGGGCAACACCCATACATGCCCATGCGAGGGTCGTCCGGATGCGGAGACGTGAGATACTGGAGAGACTGGCGAGCGGTGAGATAGACATCGAGACGGCAGAAACCCTGCTGGCCGAGACCGCCCTCACGGAGCTCAAGGGGATTGCGGTCGTTGACGTGTCACGTGAGGACAGGTCGGGGGTGCCAGAAGTCATCATGGCGGGACACAAGAGCACTGACGACCTGATAGAGATCATCAGTGCGATGGTGGGACGCACCGGTGTCGCCCTCGCGACAAGGGTCAACAGGACTGCGCTGTCCGCCATCCGCTCGGCCTTTGGGGAGGGTCACCATATTGAGGTGTCTGGACGCAATGACCACAACACCGTGTTGGTCCACACCACCACCTGGAGACCACCGCTCTGTGACGGTAGAATAGCGGTGATGACAGCGGGCACGTCAGACATCCCGTATGCCAAGGAGGCGGAGGGCATTGCGAAGGTCATGGGAGTCCAGGTCATCTCGTTCTACGACGTGGGTGTGGCCGGGCTCCACAGACTGATAGGCCCGGTCAGGACAATCAGGCGCGAGGGGGTCGATGCGGTCGTGGTCTTTGCCGGGATGGAGGGGGCACTGCCCACCCTTGTGGCCTCGCTGGTAGACATCCCGGTGGTGGGAGTGCCAGTGCCGGTCGGGTACGGGTATGGTGGCCAGGGGGAGATTGCGCTAGGCTCGATGCTCCAGTCCTGTGCACCCGGGCTGGCAGTGGTCAACATTGGGAACGGGCTCGGGGCAGGGGCCTTTGCGTGTCTCATTGCAAGGCGGTGCAGTGCACGGCGAGGACAGCAGTCAGGCCAGACAGCACCAGTGCGGCATGAGTAGCACAACCGACTAGTGGCCCGACTGCACGCTGGCAGCAATGGCGCGTGCAGCCCTGAGGTAGACGTCAACGGACTGCATGAGCTGTCGGATGCTGATGTACTCGTCTGGCCGGTGCGCCTGTTCAATCGACCCCGGCCCACAGATCACGTTCAGTATCCCCCCTTTTGGCTGGAGGACGCTGCAGTCAGTGCCGTAGGGCGCAGCCTGGAGGGGCGGGCACTCACCAGTGACCGAACGGACGGCCTCCGTGGTCACACGCACAATCTCAGTGTCTGGGGGAGTCTGCACCGCCCGCTTGCCATGTACGTACTCGACACGCACCCGGTCAGAGAAACCAGCGTCTGCAATGCGCTCACGCATCATCCTGAGGACCGACTCTGCGGACTGACCGGGCACCAGACGCATGTCGATGTATGCCTCGCACTGGTCTGGTACGACATTTACCTTCACACCGCCTCTGATTAGGCCGATGGACACCGTGGGCAGGCCAAAGCTGGGTACGGGCTCGTAGGGGTACTGTTCCCCAGTGAGGACACGGAGGGCCTCCATGCACAGTCCGATTGCGTTGACCCCGTCTTCGGGTCGGGACGCGTGAGCAGCCTTGCCGCTGGCAACGACACGCGACCACAGCATCCCCTTCTCGCCCAGGAGGACCGCAAGACCCGTGGGCTCCGCACAGATGCCGTAGCGCACCCCTGAGAGCAGGCCGCTGGCAACAACGGCCTCGGCCCCTGAACACCCGCTCTCTTCGTCAGATGTTGCGAGCATCAGGAGCGGTACCCCGTGGCCCTCAGAAGCATAGATGACCATGGCCTCGGCAAGCGCAGACAGCGGGCCCTTCATGTCGCAGGCACCGCGCCCGTACACACGTCCCCCGACGACCTCCCCACTAAATGGGTCGTGTCCCCACTGGTCTGTAGGACCGGCTGGCACTGTGTCCATGTGCCCGTGGAGTACGAGTGGGCCTGACACCTCGTCGCCCGTTGAGAATATGAGGCTCGGTCGCTCACGGGGCCCGACCGACCAACAGGTCATGCCGTAGTCGGCCATGTGTTCCCTGAGGATGTCCGCAACCTCGGCCTCCCTGCCTGGCGGGTTCTCAGAATTAGTGGAGACCAGTGTGCGCAGCAGGGAAAGCACCCTTGACTCGTCTACCATGTATGCCACGACCCGACGGGTCTGGGGCGTCCGGTGTTCTAAAGTGTTGTCACTATGTTGTTAGTCGTCCAAGCACGCGACACGACCGCTACCGTGCGCACTTATTAGGACTGCAGCACCACTCACTCATGCAGACCGATGAGGCAGTTACCCCTGACTGAGCACTGCGATGACGAGCCAAGAGCAGGCTGAGGTCTGCCATGGGCGGCGCCACCACTGGTGTTAGGGGCTGGCGGTGGCACCCACCATCAACTGGACTCCGAGACAACACCGGCCCCTCAGCCCACCCGGACAGGGCCGGGGCAATAGAAAAAGGGGGGCCATCCCTTCAAGGCCCTAGAGGACAGCTCAAGCACGGGCATCCCGACTGTCCGACCCCTCGTCAACGAGGACTATGCCGTTCTTGTTCAGTGTGGCCTTGAAGGAATGGCCGGACTCTAGTTCGACACGCACCTCGCCCCCCGCCAAGAAGTCCTTGACTCGTTCCTTGAGGTCCGTACAATGGATATCGTCCAAATCCAGGACACGATTGCTCATCTTGGTCTCGACCTCTTGTCGGATGGGGGAGGTGGCGCGGCGACTGAAAGGAGTGCACAAGACAGATGTTCTTATCTGTTGTCGTGGCGTTTATATAC
>JALVPN010000217.1 GCA_027031765.1 Promethearchaeota archaeon
CCGTTGCGGGGACCGCCTCCGACGCCTCAGGTGGGCTTGCTCTGTCTGTGACACCCAGTGCTGGGGAGAGGACTTCCAGCAGCTTGTAGGCACCAAACGTGATGGCGGACGGCTTGGGTGGACAGCCAGGCACATAGGCGGTGACCGGGATTGCCTGGTCAACACCACCGAGGACGTTGTATGCACCGCGGAACACACCGCCGCTACACGCACAGGAGCCGATGGCAACTACGAACTTCGGCTCGGCCATCTGCTCGTAAATCCTCTGCAGGCGGGGCTTGATCTGTTCAGTGACCGGCCCCGTGCACAGCATTATGTCAGCATGACGGGGGCTCCCGACAAGTTTCACGCCGAACCGTTCAAGGTCGAGCCTTGGCATGAGGGCTGCCAGTATCTCAATGTCACAACCATTGCAGCTCCCGGAGTTGAAATGGAACACGTACGGGGACCGTACGCGTGCCTTGTTGATAAGCCTCTGGAGGAACCCCATTATTCGCCCACCTCTTGAGGTGCAAGGGAAACATATGCTGCGGCCACCAACGCGACCACAAGATAGGCAATCACAACCGGACCCGGCGCGCTCCAGCTCAGGAACAGTATGAAACCGAGGATGTCAAACAGCATGAAGTAGAGGGCAAAGTTGAAGAGTTCTAGGTGGAACTGTACCTTTCCACCAAGAAATGAGGGCTCACCGCATGCGTACGATTCTGTGGCAGGGCCCGATTTACGTGCAGGCGGTGCAACGCTCCTGCCGATGAGTACGATTGCGCCTACAAACAGGACGCTCATGAGGAGCACCATGACAAACCCGAGCACCAGGTCCACTGTTGTTCCACCTCGGTCGGGCCGGAGCGCCCCGCGTGACGCATATATTCTTGGTGGTAGGGACGCCAGCCACTCGCAGTGTTGAAGGCAGGTGAACCGTACACAGTGTCTGCTATTTAATCATGGGATAGAGGACTCTGATGGCAGGGCTGGTGTGGGTGGGGATGTCCAGCACGGATTGGAGTACCATCCAGACTGGGGGCGGTCATGCATGGCACCATGAATAAGACGTATCAGGTCGGATAGATGGATGAAGGATGTGACTGAGATGAGGCGGGCAGTCCTGCAGTGCATGGTGGTAGTCATACTACTGACCGCTGCCGAGACTACTAGTCCATACCCTCTGAACACGGACATAGGTGGTCGCAGGGCTGACACCCCTTGGCGGCCGGCAATCAACAGGCCCACATGGCCTGGGGACGACGGGCAGTTCTCAAAGTGCAACCTGTCTGTATGTTTCACACCGGACAGTGCGCAGGTGTATGGGAACATCTCCCTGGATCTATACAACAACGACCCCGTCACGTTTGACAGCATCCCATTCCACCTGTATCCATCTGGGATGAAGTCACTCAGTAGAAACGGCTGCATTGATGTACTGGATGTCCTGACGCTTGTGGACGGGAAGACTGTTGGGCTCAACTTCACCGTACAAGGACAGCAACTGATGTGGGTGAACCTCAGTAGACCATGGCACCCCAGCGGACATGTCAGGCTCTTGATACGGTTTGTCACTACTCTGCCGGATGGGGGGATTGACCGTGCCAATGTATATGGGAGCCATTCCACACAGGACTGGATACTGAAGTTTGCAAGTTCGTATCCCGTGCCATGTGTGTATGACCAGCGCGATGGGTGGAACACAGAACCATACACATTCGATGCCGACCCGTTCTACTTCGACATGGCCTACTACAGGCTCAACATAACTGCTCCAGAAGACGTGGTCATTGCGGCTACCGGACTGCTCCGTGCAACGGAGCGGCACGGACAGTGGGTGACGTATGCGTATGACTCTGTCCTGCCGGTGAGAGAGGTCACATTCTCAGCATCACCATATTTTCTCACCGAGTCGCGCGCTGTAAACGGTGTCAATGTAACCGCGTTCTACCTCCCGAGTTCAGAGGCCCTCTGGGAACATACCGCAGTCAACATCACGGCCAATGCACTCGCCCTCTATAACCATACTTTTGGCACCTACCCTTACCCGGCCCTCAACGTCGTGGAGGAACACTCAGAGTACGGAGGGATGGAATACCCCTGTCAGGTGTACATATCGCATGCAGTATCACAGGCGGTCATGCGTGGGAACAGTGACCCGTCCATGTTTGAAGCGGTGGTAGCACACGAACTCGCACACCAGTGGTGGTATCAACTGGTCGGCAACGACGAGTACGACGAGGGCTTTCTTGATGAGGGGCTAGCCTGTTGGTCGGAGAACTACTATGCCGAAGTGTACTATGGCAGCTGGACTGCCTTTCAGCAAACCGAGCTTGTAGACCTTGTCAGGCACTACCATGCCCAGAGTGGACTGCCATGCCGGATCAACCAGTCCACTGACGAGTACCCTGGGAACTATCTGTTCGCGGCATACGTTAAGGCCCCAGTAGTCCTTGAGAAACTGAGGCAACTCGTGGGGCATAACATGTTCGTCCTAGCACTCCAACAATACTTTGAGGACAACGAGTTCGGTATTGCTACACTCCAAGACCTCCAGCGTGCCTTTGAGGACTCTGTACATAGACCTCTGGACTGGTTCTTCAATGCATGGTATGACAACCCATACCTCCCACGATATGAGGTCACCAGTGCGACATGGGACACATCCACACGGATGCTTGTCATGACAGTTGAGGACACCAATGCCGCAACCAACAGATACCCCTATCGTCAGGAACTCCTAGTCCGTGTGACGTCGGAAACGAACATCGTGTATGAGGCGTGGCAGTGGATAAACGGGAGCCATGTCATACTTGGACTGCCAGTGCCCCAGCAGCCGACATACGTCTTCCTAGTACTGGCTGACCTCGCCCTTGCACAGACATGCTATGGGGGGCAGGAACCGGCAGCCAGCATACGCCCGGTGGACATCACCGGCGATGGTTCCACCACAGAGGGTCTGGACTCACCAACCACACTCCTTGTCCTAGGTGGGCTGACTGTAGCAGGCACCATTGTGTTCGTGGTACTGCTGACAAAACGCGTGAGAAGACCTAGCCCTCAGTCGTCCATCGCACCTCTGTAGATCCGCGCCATCTCGATGTATACCCTTGCACCTGTCATGAAGGCCTCCTTCATCTCGGGGGACACCTGTCGTCTTACCTTGCCGGGAACTCCAAGGACTAGGCTCCCATCAGGGATTACAGAGTCCTCCGTGACCACTGCGCCAGCACCAATCACGCAGTCCGACCCCACCTTAGCGCCAGTGAGTACAATGGCGCCAATCCCGACAACTGTCCGGTCACCAATCTCACATGCATGGATGACACAGTTGTGACCAGCAGTCACATAGTCCCCTATGATTGCAGGGTTTGTAACGGTCGTGTGCACAGTTGCATTGTCCTGAATTGAGGTGCCACGTCCCACACGGATATAGTTCATGTCACCGCGCAACACCGAGAACTCCCAGATGGAAGAATCGGCCCCGACCTCAACATCACCAATTATGGACGCACGGGGTGACACGTAGGCCTCCGAGTGGACTCTAGGAGTCTTGCCTTCGAACGGATATAGTCCCAATGAACTACCTCCCGCTGACAGGATGTCAACCGGGCCCGACAACTTGCGAGACCATAATTAAGGGTATTGAACCGGTGATGGCGGTATCAGAAAAGGAGTGGGTGGCACAGGGCCACCCGAGTGCACCCGAGCGGGTAGACCAGCTCAGGAGCAACCTAGAACGGATAGTCAGGGCTTGGATCTGCTGGTACCGTGTTCATGATGAATCACAGACTGCAGTGATGGCAGTCGGATTGAACCGGAACGTGAATGTAGATTGCACTAGAAGAGGAGCGGGTGGAAAAGACATGCGAGTTGAGGGCGGGCACCAGCACACGGATCCGTTGAGAATAAGAGGGGCGGTCTAAAGGGTTTTTGGCCACTCCGGTAGAGGACGACGCAACAGTGGCAGAACAAGTAGAGGTGTGAGGGGAAAAAAACGAGTATTTTCTGCCTTCGTGCCATCATAGTCACCAGCATCCCCGGCAAACGAGACGAGGTAGTAGCTGCTGGTCGTGCACGTATTACAACATCGCACACTTCTGGAGTTCGTGCACAATCATGGAGAGTACTGGTACACAGTACTAGGTACAGAACAGGGTCTCAGGAGATGGAGGCCAAGGGGGTGTCAAGGACATAGTCACGACTGGTGTTCCACTCCCCACGGCCAAAGTAGTTCTTGTGGTAGAAGAAGTAGGTGAAAGAGGAGTTCAACTGGAGCTGGTACACCGAGGAGCGGGTCGCGTGCTCCCAGAAGAACTCGGAGAACTCTGGCGCGAAAGAGGGTGCCGATGTCACGAACAGCAGGAACGACTCGTCATCACCGATGCACTGACACTCAAAAGGGATCTCACCGGACATGACAAAGCGGTGCAGACGCTCGGGGCTCAGGTCGGAACCGGCCCTGAAATGACCGGCAATCATCTGGGTATACGTGAGGTCGAACACACTGCGGTCGTAGTAGAGGAGCTCATTCCTTATGACCAGGTGACGCAGCCGTTTCACACGCCTTGAGATTGTAGTGGCATCCCGGTTATAGAGCTCGCCCAGACGGCGCAGGTTCGGTTTGGCGTTTATTGTCAGCTCACGGAGGAGCGACATGTCGAGGTTATCGAAGTCGTGCACCATGGCACGTCTGATTGGAGGGACTGCTGTCTGCGGGTCGTTTGCAAGGAAGCGGTCCCACACGGACTCCAGTCGGCTCAGTCGCGACCCTGCGGCGGCCTTCCGCCCATAGTCCAAGCTCCAACGGTTCTGGCCGAGACTCCAGCGTTCAAAATCTGCCTGCAGCCTGGCGACGCGCAGTGGCGTCTTGACTACGAACTGTTCGAAGAGGCCGAGGTCGCGGAGGCGGCGGTAGAGGGACTCCATAAGTCCGCTGATATCTGGGGGGATGTCAAACTGCACGTACATTGCTGCACCGTCACCGTATGCGGCCACACGATAGTGTGTATATGGGTGCTCGTCACACAGCTTCTTGAGACGGCTCATCGACAGAACATCATGGATACCCAAGAATAACACATGCTGACGGAGGAGGCCCAGACGTGAGGGGCTGTATACGGCCTCGACCTCGGTCTGAGTGCGCCTGCCCAACACTGGGTCGTCAATCTGGCGGTCGGGACGGAGGAACCCCTTCGCCTTCATGCGCTGCAGACGAATCCTGACGGCCTCTGCTGACATCCCCACCTCCTTGCTGATTGCCACATTGCTCTGTGAGGGGTTCCGCTCAAGGGACAGGAATATGCGGTAGTCCTTCATGTCAAGGTCATATGTCCCCCAGGCCGCCATGATACATACTCCCGCCGAATGCAATATAAACTGTTCTGGATGGCGTATAGGTGGCGTTCCTATCCGCTAACTGTTGCCCACTCGTAGTGTACTGTGTCAACATACACCGAAGGTCGGCTTGCCTCCTTCGCTCCCACCAGGTGGGTCGAAGACATATGTTGCGCTGTCGGTCGCAGTAGCCGGGGTTACCAGCAGTGCTTTCACGTAGACAGTATAGTCGCCGCTCTCGGTGGCATGATTGAAGAAGAGGTTGTACGTGTACACGACGTCAACCCATGCGAGCACTATGACGAGGTATGAATAGCTCGTCCCGGAAGGCAACGTCAGAGTGATTACGTAGGCAAACTCGTAGTAGTCACTCGAACTCAGGTCGAACCGTACGACCACAAGCACATCGTCCTCCCAAGAGTCGTCGTCCAGGTCGGTGTAGCACGCATCAACAATCGTGACCTCAATCCCATGTTCATCGGAGGCCGCATGCACAACGGGAATGTTGACACACATCGGAACGATGACGAGGAGTGCAAACAGAACCAGTGCACGTCTTGAACTCAGACCCGCAATCATCGTGAGAATCTCGTCTGCATGAATGCAAAGACCCTATATATGGGTTTGGGGAGGTCGTGCACCACATGCGTGCTCGCAACTGAGAAGAGGGCCGACCAGCAGTAACACAGGTCGCCGACCATTGCAGTCAGCGACAGGGACAAGACGACAGGAAAGAGGCGTACAGAGTGGAGGGGCCCATGTACCGGACATGGAACAGGTTGGAGAATACGGGACTGCTACAAAATACGAATTTGAGGAGGGGGGAAAAAAGAGGAGGGGTGGGGGTATACCCCCCATTTAATGGACTGCTCTATGGGATTCGCTCGCGGATTAGGGCCTCCACAACGCTTGGGTCGGCCAGGGTTGTGGTGTCACCGATGTCATCAATCTGGCCGGCAGCAATCCGCTTCAGGATTCGTCGCATAATCTTCCCGGAGCGTGTCTTCGGGAGAGCATCAGCGAACTGGATTTTGGCCGGCGTAGCAATGGGGCCAATCTCCTTCCGCACATGCTGGCGGAGTTCCTCCTTGAGCTCGTCGGTCTTCTCGACACCCACCTTCAGGGTTACGAAGACATAGATGTCCTCACCCTTGACGTCGTGTGGGAAGCCGACGACAGCGCATTCTGCCACAGCCGGATGTGCCACGAGTGCAGACTCGATCTCAGCGGTACCGAGACGGTGACCACTGACCTTGAGCACATCATCAATGCGTCCCACGATGAAGTAGTAGCCGTCCTCGTTGAAGCGGGCACCATCACCAGTCATATACATCGGCTGACCGGTCTCGGGGTCCTTGTACTGCACCCAGTACGTCTTCACAAAACGCTGGTGGTCACCGTAGACTGTCCTCATGAGACCAGGCCATGGCCGCTTGATGCACAGATAGCCACCCTCGTTGGGCCCAACAGGCTGGCCACTCTCATCAACGATGATAGGGTCGATGCCGAAGTATGGGAAGGTGGCCGAGCCGGGGATGAGCTCATCAGCGCCTGGCAGCGGGGTGATAATGACACCACCAGTTTCAGTCTGCCAGTAAGTGTCGACGATTGGGCAGCGGGACTTGCCGACCACCTCGTAGTACCAGATCCATGCCTCGGGGTTGATTGGCTCCCCGACTGTGCCCAAGAGCCTCAGGGATGACAGGTCGTGACGTTTGACAGGTTCCTCACCGAACTTCATGAGGGCACGGATGGCTGTTGGGGCGGTATAGAACTGGTTCACCTTGTATTTCTCAACGACCTGCCAGAACCGGTCAGTATCGGGCCATGTCGGCACGCCCTCGAACATGAGGGTCGTGGCACCCGCACTCAGGGGCCCATAGACAATGTACGAGTGACCAGTAATCCAACCGATGTCTGCGGTGCACCAGTAGACATCGCCCTCATGCCAGTCAAAGATGTTCAGGAACGAGTGCGTGGTGTAGACCATGTAGCCACCCAGAGTGTGTAGTACACCCTTCGGCTTCCCGGTGGAGCCAGAGGTGTAGAGGATGAACAATGGGTCTTCTGCATTGAGCCACTCGGTCTCACACTCCGCATCGACCTTATCGAGTTCCTCGTGGTACCAGACATCACGGCCCTCGACCCAGTTGATGTCGATGTTCGTGCGTTTGACAACCAGCACCTTCTTGACAGACGGGATGCCTTCGAGAGCGGTGTCGGCATTTTCCTTGAGCGGGTATACCTTACCCCTACGGAAGCTGCCGTCTGCCGTGACAAGGAGTTTTGCCTCACAGTCGAGAATCCTCTCCCGGAGGCTGTCTGAGCTGAACCCTCCAAAGACAATACTGTGGACTGCCCCAATACGGGTACAGGCCAGCATGATGATTGCGAGCTCGGGGATCATGGGCAAGTAGATTGCAACGCGGTCGCCCTTGCTAATGCCCAGGTTCTTGAGGATGTTCGCGGCCTTGTTGACCGCATCGCGGAGCTCGCGATAGGTGTACTTGATTGCATCCTCCTCGGGTTCGCCCTGCCATATCAGGGCAATCTGGTCGCCCTTGCCACGTTCAATGTGCTTGTCAAGGCAGTTGTAGGCCATGTTGGTGATGCCGTCCTCGAACCACGTGAAACGTGCGTTCTCGGGGTCTTTCCAGTCGAACCCCTTCGTCGGTTCCCTCTTCCAATAGCAGAGCTCCTTGGCGACTTTGAGCCAGAAACCATCAGGGTCACGGATGCTCTCTTCCCAGAGTTTCATCCGCTCCTCATGGCTCTTTATGTACGCCTTCTGGACGAAGCTCTCCGGAGGGGGGAACCTCCGAGATTCGTCTTCGAGTACTGTAATCTTCTTCTCGTCGGACAAACTCGTCACCCGATAGCATCGATGCTTTGGGCGTCGAGCACGAACACATCTATATGAACCTAACCATTGTATGTGTGGCTGTAGTATGGTGTCGAGCTGATACCAGAGATGCACAGTCCTGTGACGACTAGGAAGGGGAGGCTCCAAGACTTGAAGTGCCCCCTCGATAGCACTGGACTGACAGAGGAGGCGAAATAAAAGGCGAGCGCGGCCCAGAGGGGCCGCAGGTCTTGTGCAACCCTACTCTACCGGGAACACTGGCCAGCCGTTCACCTCGGCAAGACCGAGGTAGAAAGCACTGGCACCACAGACGACGCCCTCGTAACCTGCTGCCACAGCCAGTACAGCCGAGATTTCTGCCGAAATCAATGAGAGAGCATCAGCTGCTGACAGCATGAAGAACAAGATGGCCAGCGAGAGGAACACGAACTGGAGTACCCGGTTCGTCTTCAGCGTGCCAAAGAACATGAGGAGTGTGAAGACACCCCAGCAGGCAAGGTACGCAGACATCGAGGCTTTGTCGACAGTTGCAGCCCATCCGAGCAGCGGAAAAACGTGGAGGAATACAAATGTCAACCAGAAGAGCCCGTAAGAGCAGAAGGCGACCGTGCCAAATGTGTTCCCCTTCCTAAACTCTAGTAGCCCGGCGAATATCTGTGCCAGTCCGCCGTAGAACACGCCCATCGCAAAAATCATTCCAAGGGCCGTGGCCGGGATGATACCTGCGGTCTTCAGGTTCAGGAGGATGGTAGTCATCCCAAAACCTAGGAGGCCCAACGGGGCTGGGTTCGCAAGCTCAGTTTCACTCATTCTCACTCACCTAATTGCTAGAGGTCGAGATGTTGGCACCGAGCGAAAAGACGCGGACTTATATTACTTACTTTGGGCAGGCAGACGCACAGCCCCGAGATTATGGTGCAGCGACAAAATGGAGGCATTGTACTGACCACAGCCGTGTGGAGTGCCATAACCTTTTTATCAAGAACCAGGGGTTGCCAGTATGGACACGGGCCCGTGGCATAGCCTGGTTATTGCACCGCTCTGATAAGGCGGGGGTCCGGAGTTCAAATCTCCGCGGGCCCACCATCTAGTTCTTTCGCCCCCACCCCCACACCTGCCCCACCATGGTACTGCGTTGTCACCATGTGGAGAGATGTTCTGCTGCCACCAACGGAGATGTCAACCGTGGTGAGAATGTCTAGGCGAGTGCTGATGGAATCTCTGTAACGAGCCTGTGAAGAGACTTTCGTACCGCACTTTCACCGAGCTCGAAAACAAGGGGGCCAGAGAAACGGTCAGCCACCAGCCTCAAGAAGAACGCCCTGATTGGTAAAGAGCCATCCCCGAGGGGGAGGTGGTCTTTAGGTACGAGGACACCACCACACTCGGACACGTACCCGTCATGGAGATGGATTTCAACTATGCGGTCACGGTTTGCACGGTAGAACTCAAGGAGGGGCTCGTCACCGGAAGACTTCGCAAGGATGTGGCCCGTGTCAAGACAGATGCCCGTGTCGAACTCGTCAACAACCATGCGAGTCGCGGCAAACGGGAACGACACATTCTCTACTGCCAACAGTCGTGGGTCAATCTCGCTCTGCACGAGTATTTCTTCCAGGCTCTGGGCGGAATACCTGTTGACCAGTGTCAGCACGACCGGCGTTGCACTCTCGGGGAGGCCCATCCTCAGGAGGGCCGAGGCAAGGCTACCGGTGAGATGGAGGACATAGGCCTCCGGCTCAAGTGGTCCCACATGTCGGATGGCATCCACCACGGTCTTGACACTGGCGGCCCGTACAGCATCATTGGGACTTGAGAGCTCTACAGACCAGATGGGCAGATGGACTGTGTACGAGTGGCCCATCTCATCTCGGAGGTCGCAGAGCTCCTGGATATGTCGGGATCCGAGCACGCCCGGGACAATATGTACTATGTCCATTGAGAGCTCAATGACACTGATATGGTCGATTTCTAGGGCCTTACGGACAAGTGCCGGGACTGAGAGCTGTGCCAGTGCTGCCAGTCCGTCGGATACGGAAGATGCAACAGCCCCCAACCCCAGAGGGAGCATACCGTAGCGCATAGGCACCAGCACATCCCCCTACTGGGTTGTGCATGACTCTATCTCCGGACTGGCAGCTTCACCAGTTCGTGCTGTGCCACCACCGGGTCGACGGATAGCACCTCGACCTTTGGCATTCGGTCACCCGCACGGATCTTGCGGACAGCATCCATGCCCTCGACTACATGTCCGAACACAGTGTGACGCCCGTCAAGGTGGCGGCAGTTCCTCTCGTCCAGCACAATGAAGAACTGGCTGCCACCTGTGTCCCGACCTGCATGGGCCATTGACAGCGCCCCGGTGACATGCTTCTGACGGGGGCCATCAGTCTCGCAGGGTATGGCGTATCCCGGGCCGCCGCGTCCGGTACCAGTGGGGTCACCACCTTGGACTACAAAGTCATCCACGACACGGTGGAATGTGAGACCGTCGTAGAACCCGCTCTGAGCAAGGGTCACGAAGTTCTTCACAGTGTTGATTGCATCGTCGCCCCAGAGTTCAGCCACAATTGGGCCATGTTCTGTGTCAATCCTGACCTTGGTCACCACAACTTGCACCTTCAACATAGATATACATGGAGTAGGATGGTTGAGGATACTCGTATGTGGTGGTGCTTAGCCTTGTCGGTCACGCAGTCCGCGGCGTGCCTTTTTAAGAAGGGGAGTGGCACCTCAGGTGATCCTTATGACAGCCCTCAAGGAGTACGTAGAGGGAAAGGTGACCTTCGTTGGCCCGGACATCGACCACTATACGGACAGTGCTGGACAGCCGACAGCATCCCTCCCGGTGTTCTACAACCCGCGGATGGCGGTCAACCGTGACTTTTCAGTCCTCTTCCTCACCACATACATGCGTGACAGAGACATAACTCGCATCTGCGAGCCCCTTGCGGGGACGGGAATCCGGACGCTCCGCTATCTAGTTGAGTGCCCCGGGGACTTCAGCGCAGTGATGTTTGATGCGAACCCGCTTGCTGTAGAAGTGGCGCGCAAGAACGTCCAACTCCAGCGACTTGAGGGGCGGGCGAGGGTGATTCACGGGGATGCAAAGCTGCTCCTGTTGACAGAATCGCGTGAGAGGAGGTTCGACTTTGTCGACATCGACCCCTTCGGGTCACCAACACCATATCTCAACGCGGCGATACAGTCAATCAGGCCACGCGAGGGACTGATTGGCATCACAGCCACAGATATGCCGGTCCTGTGCGGAGTCTACCCACATGTAGCCCTCCGAAAGTATGGTGGCCTCTCCATGCGCACACCAGTGACTCATGAGATTGCACTCAGGCTCCTAGTCCACAGGGTGTACCATGTTGCAGGGATGAATGACTTCTCGGTACGATTGCTGGCGTCTCTCAGTACCGACCACTACGTCAGGATATGGATGAGTGTCCGGCGTGAGAAGCATGTGGCAAACCGCCAGACAAGAGATATTGGGGTTGTCCTCTACTGTCCCGGGTGCCAAGCAGTACAGGTACGGAGCATACAGGATTTGGCCCGCCAGGACACATTCGAGCACGAAACACCCGAGTGTAGACAGGAGGCGCGGATAGCGGGGCCACTCTGGACAGGCCCGCTGTTCGACAGGCACTTCATGCAGAGTGCGGAAAAGGCAATGACCAAGGGTGCCTTTGAGTTCACGAGGAGGACACACAGGCTGTTCGACCGTATGCTTGCCGAGTGCCAACACACACAGTATCCATTCTATGACGTCCATGTGCTGTGTGATATGCGTGGACTGAGCCCACCAGCTATTGAGGACGTAGTGACTGCGCTCGTAGAACAGGGTTACCTAGCCGCTAGGACCCATATCAGACCGACTGGAATCCGCACAAATGCGACTGCGGGGGCAGTCGGAAAGATTATTGAAGAAATATCCAGGGGGTGACCAACAATGGGACGCCCCAAGAAGCTGCATCGAAAGGAACACTACTACCGGGAGGCGAAGAGACGTGGCTATCGGGCGAGGTCAGCATTCAAGCTAATGCAGATTGCAAAGACACACCACCTGCTCCGTGGTGTGAGCACCGTCGTGGAGCTCTGCTCAAGCCCAGGGGGCTGGACTCAAGTCATCCGGCAGCTCAGCAACACCGCAAGGATCATAGCAGTAGACCTTGCCCCAATGGAGCCCCTAGAGGGGGTCATATTCATACAGGGCGACATTACCGACCCGGACACTGTCGAGAAGATTGTTGCGGCAGCTGGTAGTCGCGTAGACCTAGTGCTCTCAGACTGTTCGCCGAAGGTCACGGGCTACTGGGAGGTCGATGTCGCCCGGCAGCTGGCGTTGGCTGAAACAACAATTGAGATAGGACACAGACTGCTCGGCCGCAATGGAAAGGTACTTGCAAAGGTGTTCCAAGGGCCCGGGTTCCAAGAGTTCCTCAGGACTGCACGGGGCCGTTTCCATACTGTGAGGCTTTTGAAACCAGACGCCTCTAGGAGGACCAGCGCAGAAGTCTACCTGCTAGGTATTGGGCCAGTACCATGACTGGAAGGCCGACAAGTGCGGCCCGACCACAGAACAGAGTGCTCAACCGAAACGCATCCATTCCTCAAGCTCTCTGCAAGTCGCGGGAGAGTCCGGTTGACGGAGACCACACCTGTCAATCTTGAGGCAGTGAAAGCATGGACACCCATTTAGGTCAGATAGACCGCGGCCCTCATGAGAGTTCTCCACCTGCGCCCTCACAATGGGGCGATTGTCCTTTAGTTCCTGTGTCTGCAATACGAGTCCCTCTGATGTCAGTTGTTCGAGTGTGATTGTAACAGTCTTCGAGTCGATGCCTAGTCTGTCCACGAGCTCGTCGATGAACAGTCCCGCACTGCCGGCAGCACGCAGAGCTGACAGTATTTGGGCTGCTACATCATTCATTTGTATGACCCTTTCAAATGGACGGATGGCAGACTCAATCGAGGCATATTGACTATTATTTAGATTTCGGAAGGTGCCACGTTGTACGCTGGTAGCGACACGGGATGGACAATGTTGTACAGATGTGAACACTACTCCCTTCGGACTACATATAACAACTGGCCGACAAGATGGCCTGCCAGTTCGCGGTTGTCAGGACGCACTGCAACATATGGACGCCTGACCGGGCCGAACACATCAATCACAGTGCCAACACGGTTCGCTCTCTTGTCAAGTACAACAGCATGGGGGCCCATTGGAGGCGTCTTGTCCGTGCGGAGAATCAAGGAGCCCCGCCGAGATACGTGGAGAACAGTCCCGAGACGGCGCAAGTATACACTCACACTCCCTGCCCGGCTACCGGCGCCTCTTCTTGCGACGTTTCTGCGAGGCCTGCTGTTCAGCTGCGATGCGTCGTGCTACAATCCGGCGCACTTGCTTGGCCAGCATCAGCAGCAGCCGCTTTTTTGAATGACCAGGGCTACGTACTACGATGTACCCCGGATGCGTGTCATGCCAGACCCGTGGATAGCGCTTGTCACTCAAGACCTCATACTCAAGGGAGAGCGCACCGGCCGCCTCTGCGAGCATGTCGACCGTCACATCCGGGGCGGCAAGGTTCGAGGCAATCCTACGCCCCTGTGCCCTGCTAAGCTTCGAGTCCAGATATACTGGCCACACAATGGTGCCATTCTTCTTACGCATGTGAGTAGTGCCCCTTCATATCATCGTTACTGTAGAATGAGGTCTTTGCAGACATCTTTTTACCTTTCCTCTTTGGGTGGACTGTGATGCCCATGCCATGGGCGGTCGTGGCCGCATGCAACAGGCACGAGAGAAGGAATCCGAGAGAACGGACATATGGAAAATAGAGGAGTCTGGGTAGCACAGACTAGAGTCTTGCCTGACCAAGGTGAACCGATGTCAAGACGTCACAGGATATGAAGGGATTCCTTCATAAGCAGGAAATCCAGACCTATGGTGAGAACCAACAACACCAGACAGGGGACAATGTGTGATTGAAGCGGAAGAGCAAGGATGTGTACTTTCTTGAAATAGCAGACCTCGTGTCCTCGCGGAGCACCTGCCTTCGGAACCAAGTCGGTGCCGTCATTGTCAAGGACTCTCAGATACTCTCAACAGGGTACAATGGTGCGCCAAAGGGGCTTGCACATTGTGATGCGGTGGGCTGCATGCGGGAACGGCTTGGACTGAAGTCAGGTGAACGCCATGAGCTGTGTAGGGGGCTCCATGCCGAACAGAACGCGATAATACAGGCAGCGTACCACGGCGTATCTGTGAAGGGTGCGAAGATATATGTCACCACCAAGCCATGCAGCATCTGCACAAAGATGCTAATCAATGCGGGGATCGAGGAGGTCGTCTATATTGAGGACTATCACGATGAGCTCTCAGAGCAGTTGCTCAGGGAGGCGGAGCTGACCGTACGCCAAGTGCATGTGACACGGGTCTATGGACGACATGGGACCGGACAGAAGAGGACAGGGCCAGACACACAGTCAGGCCTGAAGAGTTAAAGGCAGACCCCAAGGAAACAACAAGAAATAGGGTGTGAGCCCAGATGGGACGGTTTCACAACCTAATCAGCATTCATGACCTCACGAGAGAGGACATTGACCTGATACTCAAGACAGCAGCAGAGATGGAGCGTCTGACCGGGCAGTGGGGCAGGCTCCTGCAGGGGCGCATAATGGCCTGTCTGTTCTTTGAGCCATCTACCAGGACACGTCTCTCCTTTGAGAGTGCAATGTTGCGACTTGGGGGAAATGTGTTGGGCTTTGCTGATGTTTCAGTGTCGAGCGCCGGAGGGAAGGGTGAAACACTTGCAGACACGGTTCGCACGGTCGAACAGTATGCCGACGTGATAGTGATAAGACACCCCCTTGACGGGTCGGCTAGGGTCGCGGCCGAGTTCGCAACGGTGCCGGTCATAAATGCAGGAAGTGGTGCTGAGGAGCATCCGACGCAGGCACTGCTGGATCTGTACTCGATATGGAAGTTGAAGGGCCGGATAGACGGGCTCACAATCTCTCTGTGTGGGGACTTGAAGTATGGGCGAACCGTCCATTCCCTCGGCATTGCACTGTCGCGGTATGATGTCAGGATTAGACTTGCTTCACCACCCACACTCAGGATGAAGCCGACAATTGTCCAAGACATGGAGCAGGCAGGAATTGAGGTCACACAGACAGACAGCCTTATCGAGGCGGTCACAGATGTCGACGTTGTGTACATGACACGCATACAGAAGGAGCGGTTCCCTGACATCACCGAGTATGACAAGATAAAGGACAAGTTCAGGATCACGATGTCTGAGGTCAAGCGGATGCGGGACGACACCATAATCCTGCACCCCCTGCCACGTGTCGGGGAGATAGACCCCGAGGTCGACCCCACACCTAATGCCAAGTACTTCGAGCAGGTGTACAATGGTGTAATCACGAGAATGGCAATCCTCAGACTCATCTTGGAGTGAGCCCGTGCAGTTCATCCGGGGCCATGGCTTTCAGTGCACGGACGAGGGCCTCGACAGAGCGCTCATTGCAGGTAGCAAGAGGGATGTGCATCTGTTCGGCAAGGTCTATTGCAAGACGGTCGACCCGGGTGGCGCCATGGAGGACGACCATGCCGGGTCTGAACTGCTGCGACTTGATGGCAATCATTGCAGCCCGCCCATTTGTGACTGCTGTAAACAGGAGACAGCGCTCCGTGGCAGCACCAAAGAGACGCAGGAAGTCCTCGCTCTCAAGTTCTTTGACAGCCCGCTCCAGGTCTACAAGGGAGTATCCATAAATCTCCCGATCCATCAGGTCATGACCCGTGAGGGCCTGACAGTCAAGACCGTTGCAGAACTCGGTACAGGTCATTGGCCATGCAAAGTCGTTCATCGCAAGTACTATGTTGAGGTCGACGAGGTTCACATCCATCAGGCGCACGAACGCTGCGACCACCTGGCCACCCTTCTGTTCATCGAGGGCCAACAGGGCCAGTACAAACCTGCGGATTGTGGATGTGCCAGGTGACTTGCGCCGGCCAGACTCATAGTCACTGATGACACTGGGACTCACACCCAAGTACTCAGCCAGTTCGACCTGTGGTAGGCGGAACCGCTCCCTCCATGTCCGCATCGCACGGCCCGGACTGTCAGACAGTGCAATCTCGCCTGCGATACGCCTTGCAAGTTGCTCCCGGGCAGGGGCGTGGGCAGACATTCTGTCAGGAGCTGCCCGACATCCGAAGATAAGAGTTTCGACTATTGACGAAGTGGGGTTGGACTCTTGGCGTCAGGGTCTGGGAGCAAGTGTGAAATGGTGGGCCGGACGAGATTTGAACTCGCGATCCCTTGGACCCAAACCAAGGATCAGTTTGGTGGGGCCATGGACACGCAGCCCCAATACCAAGCTAGACCACCGACCCACAACTGTGGATATTCAGGATTGATGAAGGAATTTAACCATTTCTGCATGTGTCGCTTGCGGGACAGAGAGACTATTGGACTGGCCGCATCGGGACTGATTGAAAGGGGGTAGCCCCGCCTGTTAGGGACGTGATGCAGGGGGAGATGAGCCCAGTTGTGCAGCATAACTAGGGACATACTGCAGACGGGCGGGCGACCACCTGACGGCAAGCCTTAAAACGTAAGTGGGAGAACTCGTATCGCACAAGAGAGGAACAGGACAATGCCAGGCTCACATGGTTCACTGACAAAGGCTGGAAAGGTACGGGAGTCCACACCGAAGGTACCAGCCCGTGAACGTCATACCCCAATCCCAAGGATTCGTAACAAGAGGAACTACGTCAAGCGCTTTATCCGTGGACAGATTGTCGGTGTACGCAGGTAGGAGCTTGTCGAGCACCTGTTGGAACAGCAGGTGTCCAGGCCAGACTAGAACCTGAGTCTACGGCCGGTCGAGTCGCGATAGAACATCCCAAAGTCTGAGGGCTCTGCAAGTACAGATGATGTGAAGACAGGCCCATCCTTACATACGAGTAGTCCTGTGGGGTCGAGGACGCAGCTCCCACAGATACCACAGCCACACTTCATGATGCGCTCCAGTGAGACCTGGTAGTCTGTGCCGGACTCCTCAGCAAGGCGTACCAGCGAGACAAGCATTGGTTCGGGGCCACATGCATACACCATATCAAATACGCCCTCGGCCATCAGGGCACCTGCGAGCTCGTGCGCAAGACCGTGGAACCCCATGGAACCGTCGTCGGTAGCGACTTCCAAACGGAGGCCGCTCACTTGTGGGAGGTCGTACAGCAACAGAGAGTGCGAGGTCCGGGCTGCCACTATCACGGTAGTCTGTACTCCCTGACTTGCCAGCTCGTGCACTAAGAAGCGCAGTGGTGCGACGCCAACCCCCCCGCCCACCACAAGTGGGCTAGATGTATCTAGGGAGAAGTGTGTGCCGAACGGGCCGCGCACCCCGATGCGGTCACCCGGGTGGAGGGACGCAAGTGCATGTGTAGCCTCGCCGACCACCTGGACAGTGATTGCAGCGGTGTCATGTCCAGAGTAAGAGATGCTCATGGGGATCTCATCAACGTCTGGCACCCACACCATCAGGAACTGGCCGGGTCTGGCGTCAACCAGAGAGGGAGGGCGTCGGAAGTACAGAGTGACCGTGGAGTCGTTCTCCTTGTCCCGCCGTACAATCTCGCACGTTGTGGGGTTGCCGACCAGCGTGTCCATATTCACCGTCATCACATCCATGCGACACCGATAATCTCGGACACTGAACTGAAGCCCTCCTCTTGGAGATATGCGTACACACCCTGTTTGACCCGCTGGAAGATTTCGAGGCCCGTCAATACAGCCGTACCAATCTCAATCGCACTGGCACCTGCCAGGTGCATCTCGACGGCGTCCTGCCAGCATGAAACACCACCAACACCCACAATGGGTATTGAGAGAGCACCATACAGGTCGTACACACACCGCAGGGCGACCGGGAACAGTGGTGGGCCCGAGAGACCACCCACCTTATTGCCGAGCACGGGACGCCTCTGATAGATGTCAATCTTCATAGCCCGCAGTGTATTTGCTGCGACCACAGCGTCGGCCCCGGCCTCTTCGGCTGCACGGCCGACCGCGACCGGGTCGCTTGCATTGGGGGTTATCTTGACCAGAAGGGGGGACTTGACGACATCCCGCACCCGGCTGACATAGGTGTGTGTCAGATCCGGGCTGTGAGCAATCTGGCTTATCTCAGCATGGGGACAGGAGAGGTTCAACTCAATCCCATCAGGGCCGTACTCAACCGCATGCACTGCGACCTCTTCAATCTCGTCGGCTGTCCGGCCAAATATACTGAGGACTACGGGCACCGGAGCATCAGCAAGGGCCCGCATCTCCTCTGAAAAGGCAACAATCCCGGGGTTTGAGAGACCGACAGCGTTTATCAGGCCACCGTGGGAGGTGGTGAGGATGGGGCCGGGATGCCCTGCGCGAGGTTCGAGACCAATAGACTTTGTGACCACTGCGTCTGCACCAGCATCAATCACCCTCCGGAGGGTGGAGCCAGCAAGACCGAGGATGCCAGAAGCCAGCCAGTAGCCTTCAATCCTGAGTGTCATTGCCAAGGCGGGTTTCCTGACGGCACCAAATAAGGAGTGTCATAGGGTTGACAGTCACATTTATCCGCTGGGCAGGCCAACTGGAGCCGTTGGTGACCTCCATGGGACTGTACCTCACCCCGACCACCCTGGGCCTCTTCATAGTCGACGAACAGGGTGAGGTAGTGAGTGGTCAGACATTCTATCCGGACGTACAACAGGCAGTGTCGGTGCTGGTGGCCCTGTGGGAGGGACGGAGTGACGAGCTCGTACCGTTGTTGGCACCAGTGCTGGCAAATGTGACTACTCAGGACCTGGCCACGGGCGACACCGCATTGGCAAGGGTCGTGTCAGAGATCCTGGGTGTGGCCGTCCAGGCAGTGAGTGGGGGCTGTGATGCAATCAAGAGGTTCCGGGCTCGGATTGACGATGTGGCAGAACAACATGGGGATGTGCCCAGTGCTGATGAGAGCCGACGGTTCAGAAGACGGGTCGCACTGACAATTGCGAGGAATGCCGTAATACGCTCAACACAAGAACGCGACACACTGGTCAGGATAGCTATTGATGCGATTGACGAGCTTGACAGAACCATCAACACGGTCGCAATGCGGCTCCGGGAGTGGTATTCGATACATCACCCCACGCTGAGTAAGATAGTTACTGATCACGAGAAGTACGCACGGGTCATTGAGGGCACTCATGCCAGAGGCGCGGTCGACATAGGAACACTGATGGGACTTGGGCTCTCCGGACACGAGGCGACACAGGTGGTGGAGGAACTTGAATGGGATCTCGGGGTGGAGCTCCGTGAGGACGACATCAGTCCAATCAGACGCCTAGCACGGCAGCTACTAGAGATGTACACGACACGGAGAGGACTCGAAGAATATGTGGGCCGGTTGATGCAGGAGGTGGCACCAAACATCACCGCGCTTGTAGGGCCACTTGTGGGCGCGAGGCTCATTAGTATTGCCGGCTCCTTGAGAGCACTTGCGCAGAAGCCGTCCAGCACAGTCCAGGTATACGGTGCAGAGAAGGCCCTCTTCAGGAGCCTGAGGACGGGGTCTGCACCACCAAAGCACGGCATCATATATCAGGCCGCAGAAGTACATGCAGCACCATACTGGCGACGCGGGAAGGTCGCACGGGCACTGGCTGGAAAGCTTGCCATAGCAGCCAAGGTGGACGCATTCTCGGGTAGGGACATGGGCGCAGAGATTAGAGGGGCATTTGAGAGACGTCTGGAGGAGATCATGAGGACGACACCGGAGGAGCCGCCACCAAGAAAGGTGGAGCAGCACCGGAAGCGTCCGAAGCCGGCCAGACGCCGCGGGAGGAGGAAGGGGACAAAGAGGAAGACACGGGGAGGAAGACGATGATGGAGGTGAAGCCGCACAGACACCCGGGCGTGTTTGTTGTCCATGTGGGTGGACGAGTGTCACTCGCCACACGCTCCATGGTAAAGGGCCAGTCGGTATATGGAGAGAAGACCGTGCAGTTCGACGACGATGAGTACCGGATATGGGCGCCGCGAAAGTCCAAACTTGCGGCTGCGCTCCACAAGGGCTTGGAGAGGATGCCCATACGTGAGGGGGTCAACGTCCTGTATCTTGGTGCGGCGTCTGGGACGACTGTGAGCCATGTGTCGGACATAGTGGGGGCTACCGGGACGGTATATGCGGTGGAGTTCTCAGCGAGGATTGCAAGAGAACTTGTACAGCTTGCAAGGACAAGAGACAACATAGTCCCTATAGTTGCAGATGCCAGGCATCCTGTCCGTTATGCGCCCATTGTGAGCGATAACATAGAGGTCGTATACCAAGACGTTGCACAGCCAGACCAGGCCTCAATCCTGAACGACAACATGCAGGAGTTCTGTTGTGAGGGTGCCTACGGCATGATAGCAATCAAGGCACGCAGCATCGACTCGGTCATAGACTCTCGACATGTCTTCGACCGCGAGGTGGGGGCGCTCAGAGGATACGGCTTGAATGTCATAGAAACCATCAACCTGCACCCCTTGGAGAAAGACCATCTGTTTGCAGTCGTGCGCATTGGAGAGGAAAATGGATGAGCTCCTTCTTTGAGCGGATGTTGAAACATGAGATTGACACCGCGAACGACCACCTGCCCCGTGTGAGAGTCCCCCTAGACAAGCTCCTCAGAGAGGAACACCCATGCTTCATGACACGCGGTGGTGAGCCCTCTTTCTTCCGGAGGGAGGAGCTGGAACTGCTCAGGGGGCTCGTGCCAGAGAGGTACCGACAACAGATCAGTCTCCCCATAGTGATAATGCGGCGACCAGACCTAGGAGCAGGACTGTACACTATAGCAGGGAGTCGGCCAGAGCTCTTCCTCATCAATAGAGTTGCGTCTGGAGCACTGCAGCTTGACTGGCGAGAACCGCGCACATGGAGAATACGGGAAACACTTGCACGTCCCGAAGTACAGGTGGTACGTAGGAAACTGCCGTCTACAACATGTGTTGGGATTGCGGTCTCGTCCCATGCTCACGCTGGAAACACAAATGGGTCACATTAGCAATCCTGAAAAGGGTTGGTTGTGGGACTCATATCTTGGGCGCTACAATGACACAAGCTCGGAGCCAGCTCATTCAGGAGGTCATAAAGACCCTAGAGGACGCTGGGTTCGACCTATCATCACAGTGCGATGTCAGGCCGACGTGCTTTGACCTTGTGGCCAGACGTGGCGACCGGCTCGTCCTGATAAAGGTACTTGCAAACATCGATGCCCTTACCGAAAAAGATGCGATTGCACTCCAAGTGGTGGCGCATTTCTTCAATGCCACACCACTCGTCGTGGGCCAGAAGACGCGCCGGGGCGAGCTGGACACAGGGGTCGTATACAAGAGGTACGGCGTGTCAACAATCACGCCGCCCACCCTACGTGGACTCATTGCTGAGGAGCAGATGCCAAGAGAGTTCATCCAGAGGGGGGGGCGGTTCGTGGCCATAGATGGGGCGCGCCTGCGGGAGGTCAGGGTCACACACGGGATGACAAAGAAGGAGCTGGCAAGGTGTGTGCAGGTGTCCACAAGGGCAATCCTTGCGTATGAAAAGGAAGAGATGGACATGAGCAAGGAGGTTGCTGAACGTCTTGAGCGCGTCCTAGAAACAGACCTGATAATCCCGATTGACCTCTGGAGCGAGGCCACCACAGAGAAGGCTGCGCTCACTCAGCTGGAGAGGCCGGGTGAGATACCAGACCTTGAAAGACGTGTGAACAACTTCTTTGCGAAACTCGGGATGACCGTATTGTGGACGGACCGGGCGCCGTTTCATGTCGCGGCAAAGGAGCAAGGCCCTCCCCTGATGACCGGCATTGGTTCAATAAGGAGCAGGGCCCTCCACAAGAGGGTCGAGGTTCTCAAGAGCGTTTCAGAGGTGACCGACCTAGACTCTCTGGTTATAGTCCGTGAGGGACGTGCTGATGAGAACATCTCGGAAGTGCCGGTAATCAGACAGCTCGAACTGGACGAGATTGAGAAGCCACGTGAGCTGAAGAAGATAATTGAAGAGCGCTCCCAGAACTAGACGAGGCGGCCCTGTTCAAGTTCGTCGAGGACTCGTTGGACAGAAGCCCAGCTCCGTCGTACGATTGGTGGTAGGTCGCGACCCTCAGAGAGCACTGCACGGATGAACTCGACTGACTTGGGGTCAGCCGGGTATCCTGAGCCGAAGTCGCCGTACTCTTCGTGCAACACTTTTATGAGCCGGTCACGTTCGACCTTGGCCACGATAGAGGCCGCAGCAACGATAGCGTACTTCGAGTCAGCCTTGTGTTCTGCGATGAACGAGCAGGCCGTATCACCCAGGCCCGAGGCCTGCCTAACGCGGTCGCGGAACCTAGCCGCATCGACATCAGCCGCATCCATGTAGACGACCTTGGGGCGGAGCGAACGCACGACCTCTGCAAACGCCATTACTTCGAGTTCGTTCAGGTTTGTCCCATGGACCTTTGCCTCGTCAATCCTACTTGCAGAGATTACCTTGACCACAACCCGATCCGCAACGGATTTGATGAGGGGGGCAAGTGATGACCGTCGACTGGGCGTCATTGTCTTCGAGTCGCGGACACCCATGGAGGAGAGTCGTCCGACAGAGGTCGGGGCAAGTAGGACGCCACATACTACCATTGGCCCAATCATCGGGCCACGACCGGCCTCGTCAATTCCTGCGACACCATATAGAGGGCGGGGCTTGGTTGTGCCATTCATGACTGTGTCCACACACTGCGAGTATATACCAGTTTACATCACGTCGTCATGGGACAACAAGAAACAGGAGGGGAGTGGTGGGGACGGGGAGATACGTCCCGTCGGCGGAACACGCCAGACGTTTGAACTCCCGACCGACGAGTGTCTTCGTAGGCGACTTCCAGGATGACCCACGCCTTCGAACACGCAGAGTGTTCAGATCTGGAGCCCGTCGCCATACCGGACTAGGCCACGTCCCCACTGGGTCATTGGTTCAGCTCCATGAACCCGATAAGAATGTTTCGACTCACCGACGACTGGCTGCTACTATCGAAAGTGCCTTTGGTAACAGGACGCATGATATGGTGCTGGACGGAGGTCTCGACATGACGGGACGCAGGGGGGTCGTGGTCGTGCTTGCGCTCTTTGTACTGAACGTATTGGTCATATCCACGGCCGCTCGTACCACAGGCCCTGATGGGCGGGCAGGCGTATCACCGGCCCTACAGTATCAGGAGTGGACGAGTTTGTCTATCATGTGGTCTTTTGTTTCTCAGATGGCACAGAAGCGTTCAGAGTCCGTGCCAGAGTGAACATTGTATATGTGCACCAGAACCGTCACCCGACCATCAGTGCCCACTATGTGTCCGTCTTGCTGGGAGTGTACTATGCACACACCCCGCTGGGGCGCCCGGTGCTGAGAGGCGTGGACTGTGAGGAGCTGTCGTTCTATCCGGTCTGGCTGGACTCGGCGGGGTACATGCATGACACAGCAGATGAGGAGGTGGTGTCCGTCAACGGGAGCATCCCAGATGGGGAGATGTTCGTTGGGACGGCACTGGTCGACCCCTTTGCAGTGTCGAACATTGTGATAATGATTGGTGGGGCCTTTGTGTTTAGAGGGCTCACACTCGTCCTGGCTGATGGGACGTCAGTCAGGGTCACCGACGGGAGGATTGTCGTGTCCGTGGAGAAGTGGTTCAATGACGACCGGCCCCTTGCCGGCAACCTCTCCGGCGTTGACCTAGAATATTCATCCGATAGCAGACAGCTCACCGTGGCCCTCAAGGTGGCAGCACCGGCACTTACAGTTGTGGACTCGGTCATTGCGGCAGGGGGACTATTGGGCGTAGTAGTCATCATACTCACGTTGATACTCTATAGGCGCGGGCACATCGAGCACCTGCCGTTGATACCGTGGCACAGATCACAGACGTGTCAGCCCACGACGACGACAGGCAGTACGGAGCAGACGAAGTGCCAAGAGCCGTCGCCGACGCACCTAGAGCAACCTTTAAAACTCCATGGAGATGTGAGAGGACTTGATGGCGGCCATAGGCGTCGGGGTTCACCTGATCTCTGCTGAACTCAGAAGTTAAGCCCGATGCCGTCAGGGAAAATGTGCGGTGCGCGAGCCCGTGACAAGTCCCTGAGCTGCCACATCCTCCCTTCTCTTTCTGTCGTTCTCCATCCTTTCTTTCGGACTCTTGGCTGTGAAGGCCCAGCACTGCGCTGTCGCTCACATGTTGTAGTCCACGACTGTACTGAGGAGAGGACAGGCGGGTGATTCGAAACGGGACACTCAGAAGTACACTGTACATCGGAGAGGCAATGACATACGACTAGCTGCGGACAGTAGTGGCAGGACACCCGCAACACGCCCGTACCACTATGCCTACCACCGAAGATACCTGTCACAAGCCTTAAAGGACAACCAGAGTTTTCGCCAGTGATGCTCATGCAAATACCAGAAGGCACGGAGCTCAACCAGATAATTAACCTAGCATTCTTTGTATTCATAGTACTGATGAGCCTCTATGGCCAGAGAATCCAGATGTGGCAATGGTTGAAGCAGATAGAGGGTGGGCTCGCAGAGCTCAAGAGGATGAGGGAGGAGTCCAGGAGCACCAGTATTGAGACCTTTGAGCGGTATGGACGCCCACATGAGGAGGTCGAGTCTGATATCGACCGCTGGCTGGACTTCTTCACAATCATGCCTGTAGACCTAGACCCTGCAGGAGTACTGCAGCGACTTGAGCACCTATTGAATGAGCGTCGCGATAGGTTCGGGGAGTTCATAGCAGAGCTTGCGCCCGATGCCCAAGAGGCCGAACGTCAGAACTTGGAGAACGTCCTTGAGGTGACCCAGGTACTTGACCTGATATATCGGATAGTACGGCACTTCTATATACTGGGAAAGCGCACTGGGAGCACCCTCATAATAATGCAGGTACATATGCAGATGCCGGAGCTCCTGCGGATTGCAAAGGCATACTATGACGCGCAGGAGGCATTTGCAGACGGGAAGCCGATTGGCGATGGAGTCGGGCCACTTGTGGTAACAAGACTCGCACACGAATACGGAGCAACCGCGGAATCGTATGTACATGATGTTGCTCGAGAAGTCGGGTACTATGAGGTGAAGGTCGAAGGGAGGATTGTCTATGCACTCCGTGCCACAGGGCCTGGCGGGACTGTTGGCAAGCCCGGTTTTGCAGTGAAGAGGATTATCGAGGACAACAATGGCAAGATAGCACGGATAATCACCGTCGATGCGGCCCTGAAGCTTGAGGGAGAAGACTTGGGGAGGATATCGGAGGGGATTGGTGCAGCAATCGGCGACCCTGGTCCCGAGAAGCACGCCATCGAAGAAACAGCAACACAGCACAATGTACCACTGGAAGCAATTGTGGTCAAGCAGGACGAGGCGGCCGCGATTGGCGTCATGGACAAGAAGGTCGTGGATGTGATTCCGGAGGTGATTGAGAGAATCAAGGCCGCTATCAGGAAGAGAACGGAGCCTGGCGACAGGGTGATACTTGCTGGCATCGGGAACACAATAGGTATCGGACTCTAGGATGGTGTACATGATGGGGATTGCATCAAAGTTTGTTGGCCTTCTGCTATCAGGAGCAGGGGCAGTCATACTCACCTACGGGATGAGCAAAGAAGGAGACTGGATGCTTTACGTAGTGGGACTATTCGTCATGTCGCTGGGCCTGAGCCTGCTGACCGCCCGGCGTCAGCCCACAGAAATCCATCCACCGCCCCCCACCGTGACGGAGATACACTGCGACAACTCCGAATGCGACTTCAGAGAGATCAGAGACTTTCAGAGGGGCGACTATGTGCTCAAGAAACTCCCCGCAAAGTGCCCACGGTGTGGCAGGCCGCTCACAATCCACGCGATATATGTGACGAGAGAGCAGGCACCATCGACAGCTGCGAGTTAGGCTGACAGGACGACTGGCCCCTCTTCGGTGACGAAGACGGTGTGTTCGGCATGGCTGACGGGTCGGCCACTCTTCTCGACCTGCACAGGGAGCGCACGTATCAACTGGTTCCTGAGGAGGACACGTAGGGCCTCCACTATGTCGATATTGAGGTGTGTACGGATCCACCGGGACGCAAATGGGAACGGGCCGTACCTGTCCCGGAGGTGCGTGCGCAGCTTCTCAACAACACCTGACAGCTCAACATCCCGACCTGTGTTCTGGAACATGTACACGAGTCGCGAGTCGACGACCATGCCAGCACCGTTGGTAGCAAAGGGCTCGACCGCATAGCACTCGCCAACCTCTATGCGGTCAGAGGAACGCACCTTCACGTTTGGGACGCTCTTGTCGCAATGGAGGCGGAACCGTTGTATCTTGTGACCCGACAAGTTGCGGATAGGACGGAGACCATAGGTCTTGATCACCCCCTCAATGCGGGAGCCCACCTCCCCCAGTTTGACCCCGGGGGTGAAGAGTGCAATGGTTTCGGACAGCGCATCTTCGACCGCCACCACAAAGGCCTCGAAACTCCCATCGATGTCAACTGTCTTTGCTGTATCGACAATGTACCCGTCCACATGCACACCAATATCAATCTTGACAAGACCTGCATCCGGGAGCCGGGAGTGGTCGTCGGATGGCGATGTGTTGTGTGCAACCACATGGTCGACACCGACACAACACGGGAATGCGGGCTGCCCACCGTACTTGAGGACTAGCCGTTCGGCCAGTGTGCACACATCCAGCACACGCATGCCGGGGCTAACCCTCGATGTCACTTCATCGAGCACTCTCGCTGCAATCTTGCCGGCCTTCACAAGGTTCGGATGTGGACTTGGCATTGGGCGTCACAAGGGGCCGTAGACAAGCCACATATAGACTGTATGATTTGCACGCCATGGTGGCCGATACCGGGGCGCACTGAGATAAGACCGCATTTCTGGATGGCGGCCGGGTCCATGTCAGAGAGCCAATGCTACGACGGGGTGGACGGAGGGGGGTGGACGGAGGACAAGGTTCAAAAGCAAACATCCCTGTTCGGCCAGAGCAGTAGTACGAATAGCCCAGTCCAGAGGCCGTTCGGCGAGGAACAGTGATGGTGTTCGATAATGGCACATCGGAAGAAACATGCACCAAGACGCGGGAGCTTGGCGTACCTGCCGAGAGGACGCGCGTCAAAGTTTGTGCCCCGCATAAAGTCCTGGCCCGAACTCCCTGATGGCTCGGCTGCAAAACTACTTGGTTTCATCGGCTACAAGGCCGGCATGACGCATGCTGTGATGACCATCCAACACAAGCACAGTCCGTTCAAGGGACAGGAAACAGTCATCCCCGTGACTGTCATCGACACGCCTCCAATCAGGCCGTTCTCAATCCGCGGCTACAGGGCGACCCCCTACGGACTGCGGCTGGCCACAGAGGTGCTGGCAAGGGAACTGTCCCCCGACCTCAAGCGGGCGATGCCCCTCCCGAAGCAGTACGACCATGACTCAAAGATGGAAACCTTCGAGGAGCAGTTGGACACGCTCAGCGAGATACGCATGCTCGTCCACACACAACCAAGACTTGCGGCTGTGCCGAAGAAGAGGCCAGATGTTACAGAGTACAAGGTAGGGGCCTCCAGCGTACAGGAGGCTTTCGAGTACGCGAGAGAAATCCTTGGGACAGATGTACGTGTTGCTGATGTCCTCCAAGAGGGGACACTGGTAGACACTATTGCTGTGACCAAGGGGCACGGGTTCCAAGGCCCTGTCAGACGGTGGGGCGTCAGGATACTCCAGCACAAGTCACGTAAGACAAAGAGGGGTGTCGGGTGCATCGGGCCGTGGACACCCACGAACATACGCTACACAGTCCCACGTGCAGGACAGACAGGGTTCCACACACGCACAAGCTTCAACAACGAGGTCTTGCGGATGGGTGAGCGAGGCGAAGAGATTACCCCTGCAGGTGGCTTCGTGAACTATGGTGTGATAAGGGGAGACTATGTGTTGCTGTGGGGCTCTGTGCCGGGCCCTGTGAAGAGGCCAGTCCGGATGCGATACGCCATCCGCCCGCGACGCTCACACCTTGGTACGGTGACGAATGTGACATACATCAGTACGGCGTCGAAGCAGTAGAGGAGGGCTGAAGGACAATGACTAGAGTAAAGACCTACTCGCTCAAGGGCAAGGCAGGTAAGGAAGTGGAGTTACCACCACAGTTCGAGACCCCTTTCCGCCCAGATGTGATAAAGCGAGCTGTGCTGTCAATACAGTCGTACCGGCGCCAGCCACATGGTGTGGACGAGCTGGCAGGGAAGCGCACGACGGCAGAGAGCTGGCAGACGGGACACGGGCGGTCACGTGTACCCCGGGTCAAGGGTGCAGGGACGCGGGCTGCGAACTCGGGCGCGTTCGCACCAGGGACTGTTGGTGGTCGGGTCGCACACCCACCTGAAAGCCGCAAGGTGATTGTTGAGCGCATCAACAAGAAGGAGAAGCGACTGGCAGTCCGCTCAGCAATTGCAGCCACTGCCGACCGCAGGATTGTTGCATCTAGAGGACACAGGATTGACGGCGTGCCCGAAATCCCACTGGTCGTATCTGACGACCTTGAAGGGCTGCAGACGACACGTGAGGTGAAGGAGTTCGCATTGCGACTCGGTCTGGACGAAGACCTCAGGCGCGCAGTCAGCGGCAGGAAAATCCGGGCTGGAAAAGGCAAGATGAGAGGACGCCGGCTCAAGACACCCAAGTCGTTCCTGATAGTGGTCGGCAGAGACCGCGGGGTCTTGAGGGCGGCTAGGAACATCCCCGGGGTCGATGTGTGCGAGGTGCACGGCCTCAACGCGGAGCTCCTAGCACCAGGGACGCATCCGGGACGGCTCGTAGTCTGGACGAGGTCGGCAATCGAACGCCTCGCCTCAGAGGGGCTGTTCATGTAGGAGGTGACAGGAAGTGAGAGACCCAAGCCAAGTCATAATCCGTCCAGTGGTCACCGAGGCCAGCCTCGATGCGGTGGAGAACGAGAACAAGCTCATCTTCTATGTTGACAGGCGTGCGAATAAACACACGATACGCTGGGCCGTAGAAACACTGTACGAGGTGGTAGTCGAAAAAGTGAACACCCTCATCATGCCAGATGGAAAGAAGAAAGCGCTCGTGAAGTTGAGCCCAGAGTACAGTGCTGCGGATGTTGCGACCCAGCTGGGAATATTCTAGGGGTGGTCAGATGGGAAGAAGAATCCTTGTCCAGAGAAAGGGACGCGGCACAGACCAGTGGCAGTCACCGGGCCACAAGAAGATTGCTCCCGTCCGACATCCCAAGTGGGCACCCGGGAAGACCTATGTCGGTCGGATCACTGCACTGTACCACGAGCCCGGACGCGGCGCACCACTCGCAGAAGTGCAGTTCGAGGGGGAGAATAAGCCGCACTACATGATAGCCCCTGAGGGGGCCTATGTGGGCCAAGTGATTGAGTGTGGGGAGGACGCTGCGCTTGCTAGTGGCAACACTCTGATGTTGCAACACATCCCAGAGGGAACCCCGATATACAATATAGAGATTAAGCCAGGGGACGGCGGGAAGCTTGTGAGGTCTTCGGGCCTGGCGGGGACGCTGGTCTCAATAGACGCCACTAAGGCTATTGTCAGACTGCCGAGTCGACAACAGAAGGCCCTGAGCCCGAGGTGCAGGGCCACAATTGGAATTGTTGCGGGTGGCGGCAGGCCGGAAAAACCGTTCCTGAAGGCTGGCGCTGTGTTCCACCACGTGAGAGGCAGGGCCCGTAAGTGGCCGGTGGTCAGGGGCGCGGCTATGAACGCCTGCTCACATCCACACGGTGGAGGTGCACACCAGAGCCCAGGACGACCGACAACTGTGAGCAGACATGCACCGCCCGGCCGCAAAGTAGGTTCAATAGCAGCTAGGAGAACGGGGCGGCGGCGATAGACAGACCGCCAGGACCTGTGCTGACGACCGTGTGACCAACATGGTCGCAGCACAACCACCCCCACATTTACTTGGAATAACAGCCGGCCCTCCAATCAACATACTCCAGTGCAACCCTCGCCCCCGTCCATCGATTGGACATGGGGGCGGCATCTCATTTTGGTACAGGCACGTAATACTCACACCAATAACTGGGCCGTCAGTGCGTGTACTTGTGACAAGTCATGCGTCTGATTGCAGTACATATCCCGGAGCGGTATGAGGCAGACCTGCAGCGGCTTGTGGACATGAGCCAATACCCGAACCGTTCCGAGGTGATCCGGATTGCAATACGCGACCTGCTGAAACGAGAGCTGTGGGGGCGGGTGCCCACAACAAGGCCATGACCGGAGGCGGACAACAAGATGAGATCCTTGATTGATGCAGCGAGGGAACACAGTAGGAGTGAGAGGACAGCAAACACACCACTCGACATGGGACAGGCAAGGATATTGGTTGTCGGCTGTGGTGGCGCGGGCAACAACACGGTCAAACGACTGATGACCATTGGGATACAGGGGGCCGAGTGTATTGCAATCAACACGGACAAGCAACACCTCGCCGTGACAACTGCCCATAGGAAGCTGCTGATTGGTGAGAAGATAACGCGGGGACTGGGCGCAGGAGGATATCCCCATGTCGGTCAGGCAGCTGCCGAGGAGTCTGCCCACGAGCTCGCGGAGATGCTGAGAGATGCCGACCTTGTGTTCATCGCCGCAGGGATGGGAGGCGGGACTGGTACTGGCAGCGCACCCGTAGTGGCGGAGATTGCCAAACAGAACGACGCCATTGTCGTAGGCGTGGTGACAATGCCGTTCAAATTGGAACGGACAAGGATTGACAAGGCGAAGGCAGGACTGGCGCGGCTGCAGGAGAATGCAGACACTGTTGTCGTCATTGACAACCAGCGCCTGATGGAACTAGTCCCAGACCTCCCCCTTGAGGAGGCATTTGGTGTTGCCGATGAGGTGCTGGCTGGAATGGTCAAGGGAATCACCGAGACCATCACCATGCCAAGCCTAATCAACTTGGACTATGCCGATGTGAGGTCAATCATATGTAACGGTGGCGTAGCCCTTGTGGGACTGGGAGAGGCGTCAGGTGAGGGACGTGCCGAGGCCGCAATAAAGAATGCCCTCAACAGTCCACTACTTGATGTGGAGTGGAGCGGCGCTACGGGAGCCCTAATCCACATCACCGGGGGGCCAGACATGTCCTTGGCTGAGGCCAATAGCGTGGGGATGATGGTGTCCGAGAGGATGTCATCGGACGCGAACGTGATATGGGGTGCGCGTGTTGAGCCCAGATTGACCGGGGTGCTCAGGGTGATGCTAATCCTGACCGGGGTAAAGAGCCCGCAACTACTGCCGCGTGCCCGGGAGGAACGACGGGGGGCCTCAACAAAGTACCGGCGGCTGGCTGAACTTGGTCTGCTCAGTGCAACGACGCAGACATCCCCAAAGATGGGGGGCTACGCGCCACTGGCACTCGGGAAGGTGCCGCAGGCCTCTCGTAGACCTGCGTGGGAAGACCGGCTGAAGCCGGCGGACAGACACATGACGCCCAGGGAAAGGGGGACGAGCGCGACGGATAGGAGCAGGTTGTTAGACGAACTCGGACTGCGGAAACTGTTCTAACACCAACGTAGATATGCGGGCACCACATGTAGTGTCGACTCGCGGGACACACGGGAGAGCCACCCAAGGCAAACACCGGACTGTAGTTAGCAGACGAAACGAGCTACTCCAGACCAATCTCTTCCTTCCACGCCTCGTAGACCTCACGCACACGTTCGGCGAGGGGGCCCGTACCATCTACACCATCGCGGGTGATGCGGATTTTATTGAGTACTACTATAATCTGCGTATCTGGGAAGTATGTGACACCACCTGGTGGGAACTGTTTCTCCAACTGTTTTGCCAGGCCCTCAAGACTGAGCTCCTTTTCGGCCAGCGAGAAGGACACTATTGAACGCCCGTAGAGGAACAGTTTTGGAATCCACTCGTCAGTGCCCTCTACAGTCACGTCTGCAAGTACAATGCTCAGAGACTGGGGGTCAATCCCACGGAGGGTGCCAGAGTATACCTTACCACCTGTGGTTTCAACCTTCACCGACGCCCCAACAATGGCAGCCATCTCCCGGTTGAAGGCACGCATCGCAGCAACTTCAGACATCTGATATCACCTAGTACATATTCGCAGTCGTGGAGGCCTCACAGGCAGGTCTATTAAAAGTGATGCTGGTCGAGGCATCAGGGGTCTTGCCTCCGAAGTATCACATATATGACATCGCGATAGGCACGACAGTGGCGGTAGTACATTGACAGCAACAGAGGCACATTTTGCAGTGAAGTACCTCAGAGAGGAAGCACTGCCAACACCGTTCTGTCCGGGGTGTGGCAACGGAATAATAACCAATGCCTTTCTGAAGGCCGTACAAGACCTCGGGCACGAGGACCTGCACGGGTTCGCCTTTGTTTCTGGGATTGGCTGTGGTGCGTGGATACCATCCCCACACTTCAATGCCGACACCCTCCACACCACACATGGCCGGGCAATAGCCTTTGCTACGGGACTCAAGATGGCGAGGCCAGAACTCAACGTCGTCGTGATAAGCGGGGACGGTGACCTTGCAGCAATAGGTGGCAACCACCTCATTCACGCTGCAAGACGGAACATCGACCTTACAGTCATCTGCAGTAACAACTACATCTACGGGATGACCGGTGGGCAGGTGGGCCCGACGACCTTCACCGGCGACCGCACATCGACCACCCCATATGGCAACCCAGAACGGCCATTTGACCTTGCGCGGCTGGTGGCAGCAGCTGGTGCCAACTATGTGGCCCGATGGACGACTGCTCACCCAGTCCAGATGGCACGGGCAATTCGTGTCGCACTCGAACGCAAGGGCTTCTCATTCATAGAGGTGCTGTCACAGTGCCCAACAGCATATGGACGACGTTCCAGACGTGGCGATGCCATCAGACTGATGGGCTGGTTCAAGACGCTCAGGGTCAGGAAACCGGACGAGCCAATCCACTACCAGACACCAACAGCGGAAACACTGGACCTTGGAGTGTTTGCGGACAGGAATGAGAAGACCTTCAGCGAGTCGCTCGCAGAGATTGCTGCAGCGAGGAGGTGACAGCGGTGAGGGTTGAGATCCGGATAGCGGGGACAGGTGGGATGGGGGTCGTGCTCGCGGGAGTGATTGTAGGTCATGCAGCCGTTGTATACGCTGGGCTTGATGCTGTGCAGACCCAGAGCTATGGGTCTGAGGCCCGGGGGACTGCAGCAAAGAGCGAGGTCATAATCAGCGACCGGCCAATCAGGTACCCGAAGGTCAGGAGATCAGACTATCTCATTGCGATGAGCCAAAAGGCACTTGATACCTACATCGAGGGGGCAGCACCCAAGAGCAACGTGATCATAGACGCCGACCTGGTCGACGGGACTGGGCTCGACGACATGTACACAGTCATAAGAGTCCCAGCAATGAGGACTGCTGAGGAGCTCGGGAAGAGCATGGTCGCAAACATGGTCATGCTTGGGGCGCTGGCCAAGAAGATAGATGTACTCGGGACGGAGGCTCTCAAGAAGGGGGTTGCAGACCTTGTGCCCCCCGAAACGGTGGAACTGAACTTGCGGGCACTGCGGGCCGGTGCGGGTCTTGTCTAGCCACCGTGGATCAGTGGGAGGACGACTATCACATCGTCATTGGACACGAGAGTATCAAGACCATCCAAGAGTGCTATGTCAGTGTCATTACGCATGACCAGTGCATCACGTTCGATGTCGTCCGGGTGTGACCACACTGAGGCCAGCTGTGGCACCGAACGCAACAGTTCATGGAAGACCTCCCTTACGGACACTTGACCATCGGTCTGTACAACAAACTCGGTTGTACCGCCATCTGGAGAGATGGGGCCACGGAAACGGATGCACACCATACTGGACGACCCGGTGCGACACAGCCGGGCACCCAGATAAAGGGCGCGCTCTAGTAGCCCGAGGACACCATTGGAGCAGGGGGCAAGTCAATGGCATCAGGGAAGGACAGTCATGCCTGAGGGGTCGCCTGACAGGGTCAGAACCGGAAGAGCTCTTCGTATGGCTCCATCTTGCACGCATCAAGTAGCGAGAGCAGTCTTGTCCTTAGCGACCCGATTGACTCCGAGAGGATCTGTGGACTGACTGCTCCTGCATGGTAGATGTCCTTGGTCGTCACATCGTTGACCGTCATCTCAGCAGGACTGAACAGTGCGGGATCCACCTTGTAGAAGTCGAAACCAACCGACTTGAACAACTGATAGAAGGGGGTGCCATGCTGAGGAGAGTGTGACGACACCGCCCGCTGGACAATTGACGCCAAGTCACGCCCCTCTTGGGGACGTACAAAGAAGAATGTTGAACCACCATACAGTATGCAGTCATTAGTAAGGCCCATCGCTTTTGCATCACTATCGGCCACCGGGGCAACGGGTGCTACACCATAGCCCCTGCGGAACTCTGGCGGTGTGAGGCCCAGCTGGTGGAGCCTGTGGACACCGACCTCAACAATGCGGGAAGCTATCTGCACCGAGCCACAGAGGGAGGCCGTTGGTACCACCACACAGTACAGGTCAGCAGGTGACACCCCACACAGCCCGGCAATCTTGCTGGTCACGGTTGGGGGCGGTATCTCCCGCGACTCTATGACAAGGACAGCGACGGTTGAGTCATCATGATAGCCGAGTTCATCAAAGAGGTCCTGTTCGACCCGGGCCAGTGCACGTGCAGGCCCTGATGCCATTGCCACATACCCGTCAATCTTGAGCCTCCAACCTGCGAGCTGAGACCCAAGTGTAGCGAGTGCGACGTCACGTGTGGCCACAACAGCAGCGGGAAACGTCAGGTCACCCAGATGGACACGAGAGATGCGCACACTGCCGAGGCCACCCATGCACACTTCGCCAAGAAGACGTCCGGCCTCTACACTGCCAGGCACATTGACACCTGCGTCGACCACCGTGGCACCATTGTCTTGCTCCCGCACCTCACAGCCGAGGGCCTCTTGGCGGGCCATTACACTCTCAAGTCTTTCAAGGGCGCAGTCATTGAGCCGGTATGAGCGCTCAGTCATCTCTGTTCGTCCTCTCGCCAGTGCACATAGATCTCTGCACGTGGACGCGGCCCCGAGAAGTCGCCAATATACTTTGTCCAGAGAGCGTCTGGAGCAACAATGTCGCTGTTGAAGTCTGGTCGACGCCCCCACACATACCGCAGGTAGTAGTGGATGAACTCTCTTGGAGCTGTGCCACTGAAGCGGAAGGTGGGGAATACCCGAACCGCCCCTCCGACAAGGACCACCATACCGCGTGTGGCACCAACGCCCAAGCGTGGACCGGCCTGCCCGAAGACAACTATGGTGCCCCCCTGCATCCCGCATGCAGCATCTGGCCCCACATTGCCGCGCACGACGACCAGACCTCGCCGCATACGCGACGCCATCTCCGCCCCCACATCTCCGGCCACATAGACCCGGCCCCCTCGCATCCCCTCAAGGCTCCCAGGATATGCACCACACAGATGGTCGCCGGCATCTCCCTCGACCTGAATGTTGCCCCCTCGCATCTCGGCACCGGCCCAGGGGCCAACAGACCCGTTGACACGAATCCGGCCCGCAATCATTCCAGCCCCAAGGTGCGCCCCGGCACTGCCCTCCACTACGAGGACACCCCCGTCCATATGTGCACCGAGCATCTTGAACCGTTGCAGATTGCCGTGGACTACGACCTCAGTCGACGATGCAGATGGGCCGGCGCTGCCCTCCACCTCAAAGAACGAGGCAAGGGGTAGTGTACGGTTCCCCTGTCGGACAGGTAGTGCTGCAATCTCATCTGCCGTCTTTCCTGCGAGGCGGGTAGGAGAGATCACCTCGGCCTCCACGGGGATGTCCACACTGTCACGGAGTCGGAGGGTAACAGGCATAGTGGAGTCGACACCAAGCAGGAGTACGGCGGTGCACTGGATAAAAACCCTGACCTCTCATCGTACACGGCCCACAACCAGAGGACGACAAGGGTAGGAGTCAAAAGGGACTTTGGGACAGACCGCTGCGGTGGCCAACATGAAGGTCAATGGTGTACCCATAGAGGACACATTTGCAGAAGCATTCTCGATGCATATGAACAGGACACTGATAACAGCCTGGGATGCCGAGTGGGCACGCATCACCGCACTGGAGGCCACTGGGTTTGCCACTTCGGTCATCATGGCCCCCGCTGAGGCAGGGATTGAGTGCACGGTCAGAGCAGAAGATACACCAGACGGTAGACCGGGGATCCGGGTAATCTTTGCTACCGCAAGGAAGCAAGACCTCAAGGAGCAATTGCTTGCCCGCATAGGCCAGTGTGTCCTCACAAGTCCCACTGCCTGTGCATACGATGCGACACCAAGTCCGAAAGAGACATATCCTATTGGTAAGCAACTGGCACTCTTTGGGGACGGGTACCAAGTGAAGAAGGGGCCCATTGGGGGGAGGGTTCTCTGGCTGATACCAAGGATGAGTGGGACGTTTGTTGTCCAGGAGTCATTTGGCCGTACCAAAGGAGTAGCCGGCGGGAACATGATCTACTTCTGTGAGAGTGTGGAGTCGGGGATGCAGAGTGGGCGGGCTGCAGTTGCACGCATAGAGGAAGTCGAGGGGGCCTATACGCCGTTCCCCGGAGGACTCGTGGGTGCCGGCTCGAAGCCCGGCTCGCGGTACAAGGCACTCCGTGCATCTACGAACGAGTACTTCTGTCCGACAATCCGTGCGCTTGTTGATGGGACACATGTCCCGACCAACTGTGAGTTCGTAATGGAGATTGTCATCAACGGGCTGGACGAGCATGCAGTGGCAGATGCGATGCGTGTTGCAATAGAAGAAGTATGCAGACACCACGGAGTCCTTGGCGTGACAGCAGGGAATTTCGGGGGCAAGCTCGGGAAGTACAAAATCCACCTCCATGACCTCTTCTAGCACAGGACACCGGGAGCCGCCCCGACGTTGGACAGCACCGCTAGCACCTTGGCTGCTACGACGAGGTGGGACTGGGGGCCATACGTGGCATATTGGACCCATCACGACCCGGATGACCATGGTCAGACGGCCGAGTAGAAATCTTTATCTCCAACTTTTCGGCGGGTAGCCTCAGGCCCCAGTAGCTCAGACAGGTTAGATCGCCTCCTTGGTAAGGAGGAAGATGCGACCTGATTTCCAGATTGCAGCCGAATCGCGGGTTCAAATCCCGCCTGGGGCTCCATTTCAGCCCTATTCTTGTCTTGGACAGGACACCGCATTATGGGACTAGTGTTCCTGTTGTGCCCCACGTCGGCGACGCGACCGGCGACGCGCATCAGCCAGCAGTCTGTGTGCCTCCGCGGGCCCGAGTTCCTTTGACAGCCGTGAGAGGGCCTCTTCCTCATCGAACTCATCGAGCAGCCGGTCGACCTCGCGCTGCAGCTCAGGCGACAGGTCACGGGCGAGTTTCCTCATCCGCCCTCTGCGGCCTAGGCCAAAGTCATCAGGGCCTAACAGACTCAACTATGATCACCTCAACACCACACTATATGGTGGCTCTGCGCTTATAAGGTTCGGCAGGGGCAATGTGGGGCAATAGGCCAGTGGCGAGCAGCCAGGTCCATCTGGTTGAAGCAGGTCCAAGCACCGACAGGGGTAGTGGATGCAGACTGGTCGGGTGGTGAGACCACATCGATTCCTTTAACCGGCCACAAGAGTACTGTGAGTACATGGCACACCCCGAGTACGAACTCTACCGTACAATAATCGAAGAAATCCTGTCTGCAGGGAGTGGACTTGACAGGCATTCGGTCAACCGGATCAAGAACAGGGTCTGTGCACGACTCGGGGTCGAGAAAGTGCCGTCCAATGCAGACATAATGACCGCTGCAGTCCCCGAAGAGCTTGAGGTCTTGCAACCATTGTTGGTAAAGAGGCCTGTGAGGACTGCATCTGGTGTGGCGGTTGTTGCAGTCATGACTGCACCCCAGAAGTGCCCACACGGGAGATGTGTCTACTGTCCGGGGGGGCCGGAAGAGGGTGTGCCACAGAGTTACACGGGCTACGAGCCAGCAGCAATGCGTGGGCTGGAACACGACTTCGACCCATATCTCCAAGTGTCAAACAGGCTCCATCAGTTGAGGACACTGGGGCATTCGGTTCAGAAAGTGGAACTCATCGTAATGGGTGGGGACTGGTGTTCGAAGGAACGGGACTACAGGGTGGCATTTGTCAAGGGATGCCTAGACGCACTGAACGGGAGCACGAGCACCACAGTGGCCGAGGCCATCCGCACGAACGAAACAGCACCTGTACGGAACGTCGGGATGACGTTCGAGACCCGCCCCGACTATGTCACACCTGACAGCATTGATGAGATGCTAGAGCTGGGTGCCACCCGTGTAGAGCTTGGTGTACAGTCACTATCAGACGAAATCCTTGAGACAATGAAGAGGGGTCATGGTGTTGATGCAACCGTTAGTGCAATCAAGCTGCTCCGGGACAGTGGGCTCAAGGTGTGCCTACACATGATGCCTGGACTGCCAGGTAGCAGCCCAGAGCGAGACCTTGAGGACTTTGACACGTTGTTCAGAGACCCGCGGTTCAGGCCCGACATGCTGAAGATATACCCGACTGTTGTCATTGAGGGCACAGAACTATACGAGTGGTGGAAGTCTGGGAGGTATGTACCATATACGACCGACGAGATAGTGGAGCTGGTCGGTACAGCAGTGAGTAGGATGCCAGAGTACGTACGGATCCAGCGGATGCAACGTGACATCCCGCTACACCGGATTGAGGCGGGACTGGACAAGGGGAACCTGAGAGAACTGGTGCAGCAGTGGATGCAACAGCGGGGACTGCGAAACCCGACTATAAGATACAGGGAGGTCGGCCACTTCAGGATGCGGTCGGACGAGCCACTGGACGAGGAGAGGATACGGCTGGTCCGTCGCGACTACGAGGCTGCTGATGGAAGAGAGGTATTCCTGTCATTCGAGGACCCAGAGCTGGATGTCCTGTTTGCGTTCCTGCGACTGAGGTGGCCGAGCGAGGACGCGCACAGACGAGAGATACGACAAGTGCCGTGTATGGTCATCAGGGAGCTCCGGGTATATGGGCCAGCTGTCAACCTTGGTGAGAGAAGAGATGGGGCGTGGCAGCATACTGGCATGGGAGAAAGACTACTCGAAGCTGCTGAGGAGATTGCTGGTAGCGCGGGGGCCTCAAGGGTGCTTGTCAATAGCGGCATAGGAGTACGCGAGTACTACCGGAAACACGGGTATGTTAGCATCGGGCCCTATCTAGCAAAAGACATTGGCTGACCCCCATCCACAGATGGCGCCGAGGGGGAGATTTGAACTCCCGAGTGCGAACGCACACTGGTTTTCAAGACCAGCGCCGTGGTCCGGGCTTGGCTACCTCGGCGGTCATCAGTAGGATGTGCCAGTCAGGGTAGAGGCGTCGCAAACGCCTTTTAAGCTTCGTGGAGGGTAGGTCCTGCTCAGAGAAGACAATGCGAGGAAAGATACGATGTCAGGACTGGACAATGGCAGCAGAGCTCAGGACCGGGGTTTTAGGTATCACGAACACACAGCCGACATAACAATAGAGTGTTGGGGGCCAACAATGGAGGCTGCATTCGAACAGGCGGCCGTGGCAACATTCGAAGTGATTGTGGACACGTCGACTGTGGAGGCAATTGACATGGAGGAAATCCGGGTCGAGGGGATAGACCTTGAGGAGTTGCTCGTTGAGTGGGTGGGACAACTGATAGCACTTATAGACCTCACAGAGAGGTTCTATTCAAGGTTCGAGGTCACACGCATTGCTGAGGAGGACGGGAGGATGGGACTGGTCGGGCGGGCATGGGGCGAGACGATAGACCTCTCACGTCACGATGTGAGGACTGAGGTCAAGGCGATGACCTATGCGGACATGAGCATCAAGGAGGAAGGGGAACTCGTACGACTGAGGTTCACGCTGGACCTCTAGTGCCGAGGAGACGAGGGGCATGCCACTGACTGTTGCAATCCCTGACTCGTCCCTGGTCGACTGCAATGGTCTGAGAGAGAAGACCGTAAGAGCAGGGCAGTTTGCGAGGGCCTTTGCCGTGTTCCGTGTCGAGCGTGTCGTAGTATATGGCACCAAAGAGATGAGGGGTGGGCAGTCAAGGGACAGGGATCTGCTCGTCAGACTGTTGCAGTACATGGACACGCCCCAGTACTTGCGACGACACGTATTCGCCCGGACACCTTCACTCAAGTATGCAGGCCTCTTGCCGCCACTGCGCACCCGGAGCCACCCCCTTGCAGCCAGAGTGGCAGACCTGCGCCCCGGGGACACCCGGTGGGGGATGCTGGTCGGGAGCAACACTGTTGACCTTGGCCTAGACGAAAAAGTGAGATACTCTGGAACCATTGACAGACACACCCCGCAGCTCTTCAGGGTCGTAAGAACAGAGCCCATGGTGGAGATAGAAGCAGTCAGTAGGGGGGAGGTGGACGTATACTGGGGTTTCGAAACGGACACCATACAGGACTTGCCGGCACTGCTCAAGAGCCACCGAGAACACACTGTGATTGTCTTCTCCAGGAGGGGGACAGTCTTCAACAGTCTGCGCGACAAGATCATAGCATCAATAAGTCACGAGAACAATGTGCTTGCAGTCTTTGGGGGGCCGAAACGCGGAGTGCACGAACTTGTGGGGTCGGGACACCCCAGCATGGAACAGGTCGGCTACTGGGTCAACAGTGTAGTTGGACAGGGAACGGAAACTGTCCGGCTGGAGGAGGCCATATTGATAGGTCTGGGGTTGCTCAATGATGCTGCGGGGCACCTGTATGCCAGACCGGGCTACTATGATGCCTGACGGGCATCTGACGCCCCATACCGACATCTTAAGAAAAGTGGTCTGCAGTGGCCACATGAGCCCAATGTCCCCGACACCACCACCAGACCTGCTACGCGCTGGACAGATTGCAGCCCATGTCAGGGACGCCGTTGAACGGAGGGTGCGCCCGGGAGTAAAGGTCATCGACATATGTACGTTTGTGGAGAAGGAGATTGTGCATCTTGGTGCGCGCCCGGCGTTCCCCTGCAATGTTTCCATCAACAGTATTGCAGCCCACTACACGTCTCCTCACAACGATGAGCAGACCGTCCCAGAGACCGGCCTCGTCAAGGTCGACCTTGGTGCCAATGTCAATGGATACCTATCGGACACAGCCGTCACCATTGACCTTGACGACTCTCACAGACAGTTTGTTGATGCGGTCAACTCAGCACTCCAAGATGCAATCAGGGAGGTACGACCGGGTGTCAGACTGGGCCATGTCGGGGCGGTGATTGAGAGGACGATACGGACAAGAGGGCTCAGGCCAGTCCACCAGCTCACAGGGCACCAGATGACACGTTGGACGCTGCATGCAGGGAAGACGGTTCCCAATGTACGGACACGCACGACTGGGAAGATGCATGCAGGCGAAGTGTATGCAATCGAGCCCTTTGCAACAGACGGGAGCGGTACAATCAGGGCAGCTACGGCCAGTTACATCTTTTCCACCACGATGCCGTTCAAGAAACAACTCGACCCCCTATCAGAAGAGGTGTACGAGAGGACACAGGGCCAGTACAGGTCACTCCCATGGGCCTCAAGGTGGCTCTATGAGGGTGGTGCCAAGCGGGACTATGATGCTGCACTGCGGAGGCTCATCCGCGCAGGGGCCATCAGGGGGTACCCGGTCCTGCTGGAGGGGCGGGGACGGCTTGTGTCACAGGCTGAACACACAATCATCGTGGATACCGATGGGGCCATCGTCACAACACTGGGGGGGACGTGATGTTACTGGTGGAGAGGGCATGGTAAGACAGTCGGTGGACTGGGGGACTACAACGACTGCTCAGACATCCAAAAGATAGAAGAGATGGATGATGAGAGAGTGTGTTGTGGGAGATGGTGACAATGCAGATAACGTACCTTGGTCATGCAGCATTCAAGATAGAGGCCGACGGAAAGGTAGTCCTGATAGACCCGTGGCTTGAGGGGCCCACATCCCCTGTGAAGACCCAAGACATTGGACATGCTGATATTGTGCTCGTGACGCACGACCATGGTGACCATGGTTATGCGGAAGGCGTGGAGATATGCAAAAGGACCGGTGCGTTCTTCATTGCAATCAACGAACTCGGCATCCAGGCGCACGAACAGGGTGTGGAGCATGTACACACCCTGAACATTGGCGGGGGGGTCACGGTCGACGGGGTAACGGTGACGCTTGTACAGGCGCTACACTCATGCTCGAAAGGGGCACCGACCGGGTTTGTGATACAGTTCCCGAGTGGCACAGTGTACCACGCAGGAGATACGGGCATTTTCTCCAGCATGGAAACAATTGGTGAGCTGTACTCACCAGATGTGGCGCTGCTCCCGATTGGGGGCTACTACACAATGGGCGTCAGAGAAGCAGTAATGGCAGTCAGACTGATCCGCCCGCGATACGTAATACCGATGCACTACAACACCTTTCCCGTGATAGAGGCAGACCCACAGGAGTTCAAGAACCTAGTGGCCCAGCAGGCTCCAGAAACGAGAGTAGAAGTTGTCGCCCCGGGCGGGACTGTCGAACTCGAACTGTAGTTGATGGTGGCCGACACCTGTACCCCAACACACTAACTCCCGACATCATGGCATCAGAGGTTTCCTCTGGCTCCGTCGAGCTGTCTCGTGGCGGGAAACGCGGTGCCGGCCTACCTGCCAATGTACGAGCCGGTGGTGACCCGCATGTCATCTGTGAGAGTCCTCTCCCATCAACCGGGTCCGTTGCGGCTCGCCCATCGAGTACTTGGCAGGCCGTGCCCGGGCTGTTTCCCGCACCTTGCACCACGCCTCATCGAACGACTCCGCGCGCCCTCGAATGCGGGAGGCTGTCGCCCAGACGGGAGAGCAGTTCGCCCGTGTCAATATTAGGGTTGCGAAGGCGGGCACTAGGAGAACAGCGGGGCAGCACAATACACCACGTGGACACACCACAGCGGGACTTGGCGGCAGGGACGCATCAGCAGTTATGGACACCAGTGCAGAGGGTCGTCCATGTTGACAGCGACAGCTTCAAATAAGACTCCGTGATAGTCACATGTGGACTGCGGGGCCTGGTGGATGGCCCCGTTTACACTAATCACCATTCGGATGGCAGGATGCCACGGGGTCAAGTCCAGAGAGTTAGTCATTGGAGCACCCCGCGCAAGTTGCTGGACGATTACCGCTCACAGGATCATCACTCATCACATCACGTACTCACTCACGGGGACTGAAAGACACCACATAACTGGTCAGATGTGAAGAAGTCCGTAGAACTTCGCAGGATGGGGACGGATCCAGACCGACCGGGCTAGGGCGCCGTGGCAGCCCGACCGAGTTCAAGGGAACAGGAGACGTGCATTGCAATCGGGAGCGATTTTGATTCGAGCACCGCCAAGTATGTCATACGAGCGCGGATTGATGTGGACGGCGTTGTGGACAAACCGGATGTGATTGGGGCAATCTTTGGTCAGACCGAGGGGCTCTTGGGTGAGGACCTCGACCTGCGGGAACTGCAGCGTACCGGAAGGATTGGGCGCATACAGATTGTGATAAAGTCTGAGGGGGGACACAGCAGGGGAGAGATTGTAATCCCGGTATCCCTCAACAAGACGGCCACTGCAATCCTTGCTGCAGCCCTTGAGACCGTCGAGAGGGTGGGCCCCTGCACAGCAAAGATTAGCATAGAGAAACTGGAAGACATAAGAGGAGCCAAAAGACGACGAGTCGTCAGCAGGGCAATAAGCATCCTCAAAGGATGGGAGGAAGAGGTCGCACCGGGCACCGAGGAGATCACAGCAGCTGTCACCATGGGCAAGAGGCGTCAGGTCGTGAAGTATGGACCAGACAGGCTGCCCGCAGGCCCCGGACTAGAAGACAGTGATGAGATAATAATTGTGGAAGGACGCGCGGATGTGGTGAACCTTCTCAAGAGCGGCATTGACAACACGGTCGCTGTAGAGGGGACACACATCCCAAAGTCAATTGCCGACCTCACCAGGCAGGAAGGAAAGACTGTCATCGCCTTTCTAGACGGGGACCGCGGGGGAGACCTCATCCTCCGGGAGCTCATGCAGGTAGCAAAGATAGACTACATAGCCCGTGCGCCCGAAGGGAAGGAAGTAGAGAACCTTACCAAGCGTGAGATTCTGAAGGCACTGCAGGCGAAGGTTCCAGCGGAGCAGGCACTGGCCATAGTGAGCGGGCGGAGGGCAGCCCATACCAAGCGTAAGCGTGGGGCACGCAAGACCAGCCAGACAAAGAAGGAAGAGGCAGCGGCAGAGGCCACGACTCGTGGCAGAGAGAAACCGACACGCCGGACGCGAGGAGGACGACGTGCCACTGCACGGCAGGTCAGTCCTGCGTACGTATCGCGGATTGACGAGGTGCGTGACACATTCCAAGCACTCCTACTCGATGAGAACGCACAGGACATAGTCAAGTGCAGCGTGTCGGAGCTTGCCAAGGTAATGGAGGAGGCGGACGACGTGAGTGCTGTGGTGTTCGACGGAGTGATAACACAGCGCCTCGTCGACATCGCTGGCAAGAAACGAACCCGCCTCCTCATCGGTGCTGCTATGACTGACATTGAAGACCGGCCGCCAGGACTTGAGATGTACACCTTTGACGAACTGGTTCCAGCCTAGGACGGGGCGACCTGAAACCACCAGCAACACAGTACATTGGTACACTGGACTACCGCGCCCGGCCACCGATGCAGTGGTCGGGCCGTTTCACCTCTGTATTACTCACAGTTATCACAGACGACAGGGCACCAGGTGCAGGATGAGGCAGACCGTCATGCTGGACGCTCTCGACGGGGTTGAGTCCACGGCCCAGATACAGCTCAGCAAAGACCCCTTTGAGAGGATAGTGGGACAGGACCACGCAGTTGTGCTTGTGAAGTCAGCGGTCATGCAGCGTCGACATGTCCTCCTGTGTGGTGTCCCCGGCATTGGAAAGTCGATGCTGGCACAGGCTGCTGCGACCCTATTGCCCCAGCCCAAGGAGGAGGTTTGCATCCGGCGCAACCCTTCATGTGAAGACAGACCCCTTGTGACCGTCCACAGACGGACTGCCGTTGAGGCGCCCACACCAGGGCCGATAGATGAGGACACCAGATACGTCAGGCCAGAAGAACTACCAGTTGCAGTCGCCATTAGGATGGGGTACCGCTGCCCCATGTGCACAGCGCTGTCGAGTCCCGTGCGGGGGAGGTGTACAGCCTGTGGGGCGAGAAAGCGGGCGTCAGTATCGGGCAGTGCAGCGTACCTCCAGTTGTTCAGGACGCTAGATGTCATGCCAGACCCGGCTGAAGAGAGTGTCACTATTGATGTAGAGGAGGAGGGGTACCATACAAGGGTGACATACGAACACGAGGCTGACGGCATGATCAGGGTCACAAGGACCCGCCGGGCGGCACCTGAACCAAGGCAGGCCCCCGCAGACAGGGAAGAGCACATCCTTGTGGCATGGGACACACCACGTTTCGTGCGGCTGAGTGGTGCAAGCCCGACGGAGCTCCTGGGGGATGTCAGACACGACCCCTATGGGGGTGTGGAAGGGCTCGGTGTCCCTCCGCACAAGAGAGTGGTCGCCGGGGCTGTCCACGAGGCACACGAGGGCATCCTCTACATTGACGAGCTGGCCACACTGGGGCCATTGCAGAAGCACCTCCTCACTGCAATGCAGGAACGAAAGTATCCTATCGTCGGTAGGAACCCACACAGCGCCGGAGCTGCAGTGAGGGTTGATGATGTGCCATGCGACTTCATTCTGTTCGCGTCCTGTAACCTTGAGGACCTGCCAAACATTCTACCACCCTTACGCTCACGCATCAGGGGGTACGGGTACGAGGTAATGTTGTCCTCGTGGATGGAGAAGAGCCCCGAGAGTGCTGGACATCTAGTGAGGTTCATTGCACAGACAATTGCAGAGGACGGACGAATACCGCACATGTCAGTCGATGCAATTGAGGAGGTGCTGGACGCAGCCGAGAAGATTGCGTACCAGATGGACAGGCAGAGGGACGCGTTCACGCTTAGGCTGAGGGAGTTGGGAGGCATAGTGCGGATTGCTGGTGACGTGGCCTGCCAAGAGGGGGATGTACTGATACGGGCGTCCCATGTGCGCAGTGCGGTCAAGTTGAACCAGATGATGGGCCAGTTGCCCTCTGCACAGAGGGACGGCTTGGACACAAGTGGGAGTCGTGACACCTACGGAGACTATTTCTTCTAGCCCCTGCAAGCGGCCATGAGGCACCGTGAAAATCCTGAAGCGAGTACCCAAAGAGGGGAAGATAACAGTCAAGGTTGAGAACCTCGATGACCTGTGGCACCTCTACAACGTAGTGCTACCGGGGGATGTTGTGATAGCACGCACCACCAGGAGGGTACGGATTGGCAACGAGGACGCTAGGAAGCAGGAGAGCGTGCGCAAGCCAATGACCCTTGTCCTGAGAGTGGAGGATGTCAGTTTTCATAACTTCAGCAACAGGGTGCGTGTGCAGGGCGTAATCCTTGACGGGCCCACAGACCTAGTGAGCATAGGTTCACACCACACATTCAACATTGAGATTGGCAGCGTCCTTACGGTAATCAAGGAACAGTGGCCGGACTACATGGTACAGCGACTCCGCGACGCTGAGAAACGGGGTGCGAGCCCGATATGTCTCATTGTCACAATAGAGGACGGCGTTGCAGAGCTCTTCTTGGCGGCCGACTTCGGTCTCACTCAAGTGGTACGTGTGAGGACAGGGATTTCGAGGAAGCGTGGTGACCAGAAGACCTACGAGGCGTCAATAAGAGAGTTCTTCGACGAGGTCACTACTGCCGTGAGGGCCCAGTTGGGCCAGCACGACGCGCAGCTGGTCGTGGTAGCTGGACCGGGGTTTGTGAAAGAGCACTTTGCAGAACACCTGAAGCGCAGTGGCATCAAGGGGCTCCCACCGGTGGTGGTCGAGCCCACCAGCTCGATTGGGTTGCCTGGCGCAAAGGAGGTGTTACACAGGGGCGTGATTTCGCAAGCGGTCGCCGAGCTGAAAGTGGAAACTGAAACACGCTTAGTAGAGGAGCTAATTGAACACATAGCACGGGACGACGGCCTTGGGGCCTATGGTGACGAAGAGGTCATGAGAGCAGTACAGTTTGGGGCCGTGGAAGACCTGCTCGTCACGGATGTCCGGCTGAGGAGTGGGGACGAGCAGCAGCGCCGCTGGATGGACACGCTGATACATGGTGCTGAACAGACACGTGGACATGTGCATGTGGTGTCGACCAACCATCCGGCAGGAGATCAGCTGCAACGACTTGGTGGGATTGGTGCAGTCCTCAGGTTCCCACTGAAGGGCTGAACCACAGCTTACAATGGGTCGAACATTGTCTGGAGGCGGTCCCAAGATGGATACTCGTATGCGATGCCAATCTCAAGGGCGGGGGTGTCAGGGAAGACTATGCGGAGCTCGTCAGCAATCTCCATGAGAATCCAAGGTGCAATCTCAATCCGCCGGCGGCCATAGTCCACATTCATCATGTCTGGTGGCACATCGAAGTCATCAACGAGCACCCTGTAGAGCATGTCGAGGGTGTCCGTTGAGAGGGCCGAGCCATGTGGTGCCCGGACTATTCCAATGATTAGCAGTGGTTCAGAGCTGTCCCGTTCCTCAAATGGGCGGATGGTATTGTTCAGGCGCCGTTCGAGCCTGTTACGGATCTGTACAGTATCCTTGAACCGTGCTGAACAGTAGTGTACCGACAGCGATAGATGTCCGGCAGCCCACTGCACTACTTCATGTGCAGCCTCAGCACTGCCAGCAATACTACTGCTCGATAGGTCTGTGAGACGGTATCCCCGGCCCACAAGGTTCTGGAAGTTGGTCTCACTCGCCTCAAGTTCGTTGATGTTGATGAACCCCACACCAATCTGCTCAGCCCTGATGGCCAGCTGTCGCAGGCGTGGGGCGGACTGTGGGAGTGCCGGCACTTCAAGGCCAACATCGAGGCCGGCCCTGAGAGCAGTGCGGACAGCACGCCAGTCTGTCGTCTGTGGGTGGAACCGGATCTCGTCAAGCCCGGCAGCTGCCAGTGCTTGGACTACGGACTCATCGGCGTCCGTCTGGCTTGTATAGAGGTGGACATGGAACTCGGGCCCAAAACGGGACTTCAATAGTTGGATGTAGTGTATGGTGCGATCCAGTGAGCACAGCGGGTCACCGCCGCTGATGCCTACACCCTCTGCCCCGATTGCCTCGGCCTCATAGACCACATCTGTATCGGACACGACGGGCATCTCGTCGGCGAATATCACATCTTGGTGGGCACGGTCGTTCGAGAGAGGGCAGTAGAAGCAGTTGCTCTCACACACTCCCGTAACAAACAGTACCATCTTCGACCCGCGTCCGCACAGTTCGCAGCCGCGGGGAAGGCGTCCACAGAGTAGCGAGCCGCCAGCGAGCTCCTGTACTTCTCGACCGGGCGGCAATGTCAACGCCTCCGTCGGATTGTCCTGCGCACTGCGGGGTCGCGGTCTTCAATCATCCTGACCACAGCCTCGAAGCTGGAGTCGGGGGGCACCGGTCTTGTGAGGTAGACTCCAGTACGGCCCAGCTCATCACGTCGGAGGAGGACACGCACACGTTCATGTGCAATATCAGGACTCACACCCAAGAGGTCAGCCACCTCGGCCTCGTGCCCAAGCACACTGGACTCGACGTGTCCGACATCGGTGGGCTCAATCAGCAGCAGGTGTTTGTCAACACCGGGGACTCGCTTGCCTTCGCGGAGCCCGTCAAGGTCGAGCTGACCGCCCCATGTGTAGAACTCCATCTCCCGTGGTCGCATCTTGAAGAGTGGGAACGATACGACAACACTGTCCTCCAAGTAGATGTGGCCCTTCAACACCATGGACGGAGTCGCCTGGACGATTTCACGCCGGAGTATGGGGTCAAGAGCGATTTCCAGTCGGTAGCTCGAGATCGGGCGGAGCACCACAATGTCAATGTCCGAGGCAGGCCGTACGTCGCCCCTTGCAACCGACCCGTACACGACCGAGGAGATACCGTGGGCCTTGAGCCGGGACATCACATCGACGGCCCGGGCCCTGAGTTGAGCGAGCAGCCGCCATCGCTGCGGGTCATATGTAATAGTCCTGGGCTCACGGAGATGTTCGGGACGTGTAGCCAACTCCAATCACCAGCTCCTGATACTATCGAGGATTGAACATACCTTGCACACACTGACGGAGGTCGGCGCACCACAACGTTCGCACCGGAGGACAGACATGTTTGGCGATGATGCATTGAGCGCAGCCGCAATGGACTCGGCCGAGTGGAGGACTGCAAGCATGGTCCCAGGGTGCCGGTGCTCCATATGGTTCAGGAAACGACGGACATCTGAGCGGTATGCCTCAGCCGCGTATGGACACGGGAAGGAGTGGTACGATAGAGAGAGGTGGTGTGCATATGCCACAACATCACGCTCTGACAGCTCCATGATTGGCTTCACACGTGATACCAAACCCGGGACTGGCCGTGAGCGCGGACGGTAGTTCCGAGCTATGCGATAGGGGTCTCCACGTAACAGGTTCATGAGGACTGTCTGTGTCTCATCGTCCATGATGTGTCCGGTGGCCACGACATCAGCCTGCAGGACAGTTGCAGCGTGGTTCATTGCACGCCGTCGCAGCACTCCACAGTAAGAGCATGCGCCAAGTGCATGTGGAGGCCGGCGGGCCACCAAAGTGTCAAGTGTGATGCCGAAGAGCTCCTCAAATGAGAACACCCTGAGGGTGAGGCCGTGACCCATGACAAGGGCCTTGGCACAGTCAATCGCAGCATCACGATAGCCACGTATGCCTTCATCAACTGTGAAGGGCACCAGTTCTGCACGGGGGAACTTTTCCTCGATACGGCACAGCACATCAAGGAGGACAGCACTGTCCTTCCCTCCGGAAACCGCCACTGCAATGCGGTCATCTGGCCTGAGCATCCTGTGCCGGTTGATGGTACGGCGTACCCTATTGAGCGTAGTCGACACGAGGCAGCTGACACAGAGACGTTCGGATGTGTAGCGTCGTAGGTATACAGCTGGAGCGCCACACCTAGTGCAGTGTGGGGTCATGTGTTGCACGGTGGTCGCACAGGAAACTGTGTAGTTAAGACTTCGGTTAGGCGGCACCTATGCAATACCTTTACCCATGAGGAATGACAGCAGGACATTCAACACAATGATGAGGACAGCCGCAGTCCTTGCGGCCCACTGCAATGCACGCACGACCTGTTCATTATCTGTGGCCATGCGTAGAGCATCCAACAGGAGCCGGTCGCCGTCAAGTGCGGGGATTGGTAGCAGGTTTAGGAGCGCCACGGAAATCAGTATCAGGAAGACCCAGCTGAGTGTCCGGCCCAAGTGAAACACGAACATGGGGCCACCGGGAACCCACTCCCATCCTGGTCGTGGGGTCCAATAGTCAGCACCATAAATCCCAATATATCCTCGTGATGCGTTCGCGGGACTTGCAGCCAAGGTTATGTTGAACGACCCGCGCAGAGTATGTACTGTCAGTGATGCACCGGCGGGTGCTGAGTACATGAACCGTCCTACATCAGCCCAGTTTTCAATTGTGGTGTCGTTCAGACCCACTATGACATCCCCGACTTGCAGTGTGTGGGATGCGGGGGTGTCTGCAGCTATGTCGTATATGTATGCACCGCCCGGCGGTACGAAACCAATTGACATTAGGGCCCCAAAGTTCAGGAGCAGTAGGAAGACGAAACCGCCCCATATCAGGTTCGAGAACGACCCTGCTGCAAGCACGCGCATGCGTTGTTGCGGAGAGGATGACTTCTCGAACACTTCGTCGTCGGTTTCGACAAAGCCGCCGAACAGCACGAGAAAGAACACCAGCCCGGAGCTCTTGATGGGGATGCCATCGCAGGCGGCTGCAAGGCCGTGAGCGAACTCGTGGGTCAGGAGGGTGATTGCAAGGCCAACGGCCATGTATACAAGTTGCAGGCCGCTGATTGTCACGCCAGGGACGATGGGTACGACGCCCCCTGCTTGTTCCGGCCTGAAGAAGAACCACACCAGGTTCTGACCGAACAACCAGAAGCCAGCAATCATCCCACCAAATGCCACAACCACACCGGCACTGAAGAAAGCACGTGGAAACCTCTGGCCGAGCCGGGTAAGGAAGTCGTTCAGGCGTGCTGTCTTGACCATCAGGAAGAATGGGGTGCCGGCCTCGATGCCGCGTTCTTTCAGTCGGTCAATGCCAACCGCCTGTGCAATGAAGTATATCAGCAGGTACAGTACGGCAACGAGTACGAGGACAGTGATGGGATCCATAACATGGCACTTCCACGGGCGTCTGGCGCTCACACTGCTGCGATGTTATAATGGTTACGCAAAGGGCGTGCGGGCTTGTTGACACGACAAAGAGAGGGATGTGAGGTGTTGAGTGATAGACCAGGCATGACAGCATCCCATCAGATAACGTACCACAAGCCTCATAAAGTGACCATTATTGCTACGGGGCGGCCGATATCCGAGTGAGATTGATGGCTCGTAAGGTAGGCGATGTTAGTTGCCGTACAAACTCTCAATATCAGACCCTGACACAGGAAAGGCGGTTCAGTACGAGCTAGATGATACCAAGACAAATGCGTTGATGGGCCGGACTGTAGGGGACATTGTAGAGGGGGACATCATTGGTCTCCCAGGGTATAGACTGAAGATTACCGGGGGGAGTGATAGTTCGGGGTTCCCGATAAGGCCGGACGTACATGGTAGCGGAAAGAAGCGTATACTCATGCGTGGGCCCCCGGGATACCGCCCAAGGCGCAAGGGAGTTGCGCGCCGCAAGATGGTCAGGGGCAGGGAGTTGGGGTCGGACATTGTCCAGGTCAACATGAAAATAGTAGAGAGGGGCAGCACGCCAATTGAAGACCTCATCATGAAGGCAGCGTAGGGTTCATATGGGCGCTGTCGGTGGATGGCGTGATACACACCCGACGAAACCCCGCGGAAGTGAGGAATAGGTGAGCCCAAAGTACGAAGGACAGTCAGAAGTCAGCATTGGAACACTGGGACACGTTGACCACGGCAAGACAACGCTGGTGGAGTATCTTACAGGAGAATGGACTGACCGGCACTCCGATGAGGTGCGGAGAGGGATATCAATTCGTCTGGGATATGCTGCAACTACCATTTTGAAGTGCAGGTCGTGTCCCGAGCCAGAGGCATACACGACGTCGCACCTCGCAAAGGACGGCAGGTGCCCGAGGTGTGGTGGAGAGCTGGAGAAGTTGCGGGAGGTGTCCTTCGTAGACAGTCCGGGCCACGAGTCGCTTATGGCCACCTGCCTCAGTGGTGCCAGCCTGATGGACGGGGCAATCCTCGTAGTCGCGGCCAACGAGCGCTGCCCAATGCCCCAGACATCCGAGCACCTGCGGGCCCTTGAGATAGTCGGGGTGAAGAACATCATCATTGTCCAGAACAAAATCGAGCTGGTAAGTCCAGAGAGGGCCCGGGAGCACTATCAGGAGATAAGGGAGTTCATCAAAGGGACTGCAGCAGAGGGTGCACCAATAATACCGGTCTCGGCGGTCTTTGGTGCAAACATAGACCTGTTGATTCAAAAGATAGAGGAAATCATACCGACGCCAGAGAGAGATGCAGATGCCCCACCCAAGATGTTCGTGGCACGCTCTTTTGACATAAACAAGCCTGGAACCCCACCACAAGAACTGAAGGGCGGAGTTATCGGCGGGTCCATAGTTCAGGGCAGACTCAGGGTTGGCGATGAAATCGAGATTGCGCCGGGTTTCAAGACGAGCAAAGGGTTCAAGCCCATTCGGGCGAAGATAGTAAGCTTGGTCTCGGGCAGTGGGAACCGGTTACAAGAGGCATACCCCGGGGGACTCATAGGTGTGGGCACGGCGCTTGACCCGGCGTATACACGGGCAGACAGACTGGTCGGGAATGTCGTTGGAAGGGTCGGGAAGATGCCAAAGACGATGCACAAACTCATGTTCAGACCAGTCCTCATGGAACGCGTTGTTGGGATGGAAACGAAGAAAGAGGTGGAGAACCTCAGACTCAAGGAGCCACTTATGCTGGTGGTAGGCACTGCAGCCACAGTCGGGATAATCACAAGACTACATGGCGACGAGATTGAACTCACACTGAAACGTCCGGTCGCCGCTGAGAAGGGGCAGCGGGTTGCAATTGGGAGGCGTGTCGAGAACAAGTGGCGACTGATTGGATATGCAGAGATATGACCACACCAACATGTGGATGGCGGCATGTGATGGGCATTGCCATTGGCAGTCGTTGTAGACACTAACTTTCTGCTGGTGCCTGCACAGTTTGGCATTGACATCTTCGAAGAGGCCGAACGGGTTCTGGAGCGCCGGATTGAGATGATAGTAATTCCAGCGGTGGTGCGCGAGGTGACACGGGGACTGAGAGAGGCACCCAGCACGACTGTGAAACGTCACTTCCGCATCGCGCAGGGCCTGTTGAGCAGGTGCACTCTGATAACACATGAGCCCCCAGGGAGTACGACAGACGAGCAGGTGCTCAACCTTGCGCGGTCTACAGGGGGTGTACTCGCCACCAATGACCGCGCGTTACGTGTACGGGCACGTCATCATGGGGTACCGGTGCTATACATGCGTTCAAGGAAACACCTCGCACTTGATGGTGATGTCGTGTAACTGTCACAACCCGACAGGTGGGGCATGCAGTGGCGTGGATCCCGGTCGGGTGTTTGGTGGGCCACACGAGTGTGTCTGTCCGGCAGGGCGAATTGGACTTCTTGCCAAAACGCTCCACCAGTGTGGCATGCATGTGACCCCTGACGATAGAGGAACCTTTTTATTGTGACCAAAGGAACGGGCCCTGAGCCGTCAGGTTCAGACCTGGGAGCCCCTAGTGTCTGATTGTTCTAGATGCTTGTTGTACGAGTAGAGGAGCCCTTCATAATGTACAGCATCGTCACTGTGCGGGACAAAGTACGAATCCCCCCTCGGGACTTTGGGAAACCAATCAGAGAGTCAGCACTACAGTACTTGAGGAAGACAAGCGAGAATGTACTCGACCGTGACATCGGCCTGATGATTGCAGTGATTGATATTGAGGACATAGGGCCCGGAAAACTGATACCCGGGGACGGGGCCACATACCACTCAGTTGTGTACAAGGTGCTTGCATTCAAGCCAATACGTGGCGAGGTGGTCGAGGGGAGTGTTGTCGAGATAATGGACTTTGGAGCCTTTGTGAGAGTGGGACCTCTTGACGGCCTGTGTCATGTTTCACAGATCTGTGACGACTTTATTACGCAGGACCAGAAGGGCAACGCGTTGTTGGGCAAGGAGACCGGCCGGATACTCTCAGAGGGGGACTATGTCCGTGCATGTATTACATCAATTAGCGGCGAGGCCGGGGACCGGTCAGGAGAGCTGGGTCTTCCAATGCGGCAGCGGTTCCTGGGCAAGACTGGGCCCGACCAGTCCTGGGTCGAGGAGGACCTGAAGCGTGCACGGGGAGAGTAGGGAGGAGGACGACTATGGCGAAGCTGAAAGCATGTCGAGAGTGTCACTTCCTGACCACTGAGAACCAGTGTCCTAACTGCAAGAGCACGAACCTGAGCACATCGTTTACGGGGATTGTAGTCATCCTTCCTGGTCGAGACCCTCACGAAGACCCACGAAAGACCTCATACATCGCTGAGCGGCTCAACATCGACAAGCCCGGCAAGTACGCGCTCAAGGTAAGATAGAAGGGCATGAGGCCTCAGCAGAGCAGGCCACTGAGCGACTGCACCGATGGAGGTGCCCCCAGACGGGAAGTGGTAGGGAGAACAGTGCAAACACTTATGCCTCTACCTGCCCTGCACCGGGGATACGCTGAACGTTGGGGCCTGACATGTCCAGCAGTTGGTCGAGCCTGGCGCCTACGCAGGACATCGAGCTATGCCCGTAAGATTGATTGGCTGAAAGATTGAGACACCGCAACTGAGAGAGAAACGCCATCCCTGTAGCTGGACAACTGAGCGGAACGTAACTCCTGACCCTAAGCTTTATTAGACCACTGCAGGTGGGTCCGCTGACCTGCCTGATACTTGAGCGTGATGCCAAGATGGAGATTGAAATCCTGAGAGAACGCGAGAACAGGACGCTCTCACGGAGGGAAATAGAGTTCAGGGTGGACCACAGTGGGAACACTACACCCAGCAGAGCGGATGTCCGTGCGAAAATCAGTGCAATGTTCAATGCGGACGTAGAGTCGGTAATCATCAAGGAGATGCACACATGTTTTGGGGCAGGGATTACTGGTGGTGAAGCCCGTATATACTCAAGTCCAGAGCAGGCACGACGGGTCGAGCTTGACTACGTAATAAGAAGGCACGAACCAAAGGAGGAGGCACGTTGACGTACAAGTACTACCGCGTGGACAAGAGTGGAAAAGTAACATGTCTCAAACGACCATGTCCACGCTGTGAGAAGGGGACATTCATGGCCGAGCACTATAACAGGTTCTCATGCGGACGCTGCGGCTACACGGAGTTCAAGCGAAAGGGTAGGGGCGGCACATAGCAGATGACGACATAAGCTGGAACTACACTCCCACCGACTGTTCTAGTCGGCCACCACAGTCATAATCCAGCGGGTGCCAAACAGCAGCATCATGACTAGACCCAGCGAAAGGTCGACATATACCACATAGTCTACAAGGGCAGCCGTCAGCATGAGGGACAGGAGGATGGAGAGTGGAAATGTGACTATGAACGTTACAGTGGGGACTAGCAACGAAATGACATCGGTGGCCACCATCGCACAGACTAGCGAAACTGTCCACACAAAGTAGATACCGACAAGTAGTGCTAGGGTGGGGATCACTGCTGTCACACTCGATGGGGGACATGTGGTCGACAGGAAGACCACTGTACAGCACCCATGGCTGCAGGAGCAGTCCTGTCTGCACTATCGTATGCGCACCTGCATTTTAAACACCCGGGGTTGCTGTCCTGATGCAGCCCCAGTGACCGGCAGAGCTGTGGAGTACGGGCTGACGACAGTATGAAAAGCCTTAAAACTCCACTCAGCAACGAATATCCCAGCCCAGAGAAAGCGGGTTGGGGAAGCCAGAAGACGATTGGACTGCCCATCGTCTGCCGAAGTCTATCCCGCGGGGCTCATAACCCCGAGATCAGTGGTTCAAATCCACTACCCGCTACCATCCTATTCTTGTTCTAGTCTTCTGCTGTGGCCATAGCTGGATGAGGCTGGTCGCAGGCATATCCAAGCACATGACCAGACGATGAGGACTAACACGACCTGCACCTTACGTATCAGCCGATGGTACACACTGCGTCTAGCCCGGTGGGGAAATACGAGGACATACAATAGCGCCCAGCAAGACTGTGTACCAAGGTGCATTGTGTGGTCAGAGCGGCCGCCGCCAAGGTAGTCCCGGGGCTAGTCATCGGAGCTGGTGTCAGAGTCCCGATGGCCGATTATGAGGGGACGGGCATCATAGATAGCTCTGGCGACCTTCGAACGGGCACTGGCTAGAAGGCGCCACACTGTCCCACGGCTGACCCCCATGGCGCGCCCGGCATCCTCCTGGTACAGGCCCTCAATGTCTACAAGACGGAGTACCTCAGCCTCTGCAAGATCCAGTACGAGGGGCTCGGGACTCCCCAGAGGATGCGGATCCATCCGTCTGGCCGCAGGCACCTTGCGGATTACAGGCTGGATTGGATACCGGCCACGACAACCACGTCTTCGTCTGTGCATGTCCACTCAACTCGTTACCATCGTACCGTCCCACCGCTAGCCTTATATCTGTTCGTATGCACAGAAATATTGTGAGAGTATGCACAGAAAAGGTGATGTGATGTGAGCTACCCATATGGATTTGGACATGGCAGGGCCGCGGGACGGGGCCGCGGCGGGAACTGGGGAATGTGGCCCGGCAATGGGCCATTCCGGCACCTGCCCCCGTGGGAACGACCAGGCTGGCTGTACGGCCCCGGCTCATGCTGGACACTTGGCTACTGGGGACGGGCCACAACGCCACCGCCAGTGGCACCTGGCGTCACTGACGTCCAAGTGCTACAGCGCCAGAAGGAGATTATCGAGGCGCAGCTTGAGTCGCTACGGACGGCCCTGGCCGATATCGAGAAGAAACTCAGAGAGCTCAGTGAAGAGTAGAGAAGAGCGGGTGGATGGCCTGCTGGACAGACAGGAGCAACGCCGGTTCAGTGGGCCATCCCAATGACCCGGTCCCACATCTCAACTATTCTCTCTGTCATGGAGTGAGAGGGGGCATATTCCGGGAGCGGGAGCGCGGCGACCATAGAGTCTGTTGTGACCGTGTCGAAGGGGAGCCGGCCCAGCACCTCCACACTACGGCCTTGGCACATGTCCTCAATCTTCCGGGTGTTGTCAACATTGAGGTCGTACTTGTTGATCACGACCGTTGCGGGAACCCTGAAGCGCTCGAGGAGAGAGAGGATACGGTCGAGGTCGTGAAGACCGCTCATCGTTGGCTCCGTGACCACCACAGCCAGCTGGAGACCAGTAACGGTGGCGATGACGGGGCAACCAATCCCTGGCGACCCGTCGATAAGAATGGTGTCAGAACCAGTGGCATTTGCGATTCGTTCGCCCAGCTTGCGCACCTCAGTCACAAGACGGCCCGAGTTGCCCTCGCCAGGCAACAGGCGCGCATGGGCCATGGGACCATAGCGGGTGGCAGACTCGAAGATGTATCCAGAGAGCCGGGGAGAGAGGTCTATTGCGTCCACCGGGCAGACATGTGCACAGACACCGCACCCCTCGCAGGACAGGGCATCAATCTCAGGCACATCCACTGCACCGAACCTGCAATGGGTCTCACACAGTCCGCAGCGAGTACACTTGTCCACATCGATTGACGCGACCTTGGAGCCACTGAACTCAGACTCACTCTTGACGACAGGATGGAGCAGGATGTGGAGGTCGGGGGCATCAACGTCACAGTCAACGAGGACGACATCGTCCGCAGCTGCTGCGAAGGAAGCGGTGAGTGTCGTCTTGCCCGTTCCACCCTTTCCACTGACTATGCCTATCTGGACTGCCATGTCTAGACCATCTCACGGATTTGCTCGAACATCTCACGGAACCGCCGGCGCCACTCAGCATCCCCCCTCACAAAGGGGATTCCAGCAGAGTACAGCTCTGCAATCCGACGTTCGAAGGGGATTTCCATAAGGACAGGGATGTCATTCTCCCTACAGAACTGGTGTAGCCTGTCATCACCAATACCAGCCCGGTTCACTATTACGCCATATGGGATGCCCAGCGTACTGATTACCTCAACGGTCATCGAGAGGTCATGCACACCAAAAGGTGTTGGTTCCGAAACGAGGACGACAAAGTCGGAGCCCCTGATACTTTCGATTACCGGACATGCGGTGCCAGGCGGTGCATCCACCACGACATCACCACTACCGGCCTCTGCCTTGACAGCCCTGATTACAGATGTCGCCACAGGCTCACCAATCTTCAGTTCACCATACACGAGTCGGATGCCGTCAATGTTAGCGGTGTGCACCCACCCCACCCTGCGGGGCCTCTCGCTTATTGCGTGGGTCGGACAGACCATCGCGCAACCACCACAGCTGTGGCACAGCTCCTCATATACAATGGTCTTTGTCTTGCCTACAAAGATTGCATTGAACTGACAGAAGTCGGCACAGGCCCCACAGTGGCTGCACGAGTCCTGGTCAACGACGGGGGTGGGGACTGTTACGGGTGTGGACTCGAATGTCGGGGGATGGAGCAGAGTATGTGCATTTGGCTCCTCAACATCGCAGTCAAGCAGGGTCACATCGCCAAGTGCAACTGCCAGGTTGACTGCAACTGTAGTCTTACCAGTACCACCTTTCCCACTTGCGACTGTGACCAGCAACGAAGCACACCCAGCCATTCAGTGCCTAGCATCAACACAGCCTTCTGTAAGCTCCACGAGCTCGCCCCGGACGAACGCGTCCAGGATCTCGTCAGTGCGTACTGTGTTCGCCTTCAGAACCGCAATGCGCTGATCCTGGAAGCTCATCAGGCCACGCGGGCCCATGCCCTGCACAATTACGACATCGGGCCTGTGAGCGAGGACATTGTCGTGCGCATGACCACGACCACCAGAGTGCTCACCGGTATTTGGGAACACCTCTCGCCGTGACACAGTGCCATCGTCGTCGAGTTCTACTAGGAGGAAGTATGGGGCACGGCCGAAGTGCCCCGAGATGACATCCCCATCAGCTGACTGGACTGGGAGCAGCAGTCTTGGACACAAGGGGTTACCACCTCCTCCGCCCACGACCCCCACGACCCATGCCCC
>JALVPN010000218.1 GCA_027031765.1 Promethearchaeota archaeon
GGCCGAGTTTGCAATACAGTCGCCGTACCCGGAGCCCGAAGAGGCGCTGGACGATGTCTTTGCGGAGGTGATATGATTGCCAGTGATGACGTACCGGGAGGCACTCCGCCAGGGCCTCCGTGAGGAGATGCTCAGGGACGAACGTGTGTTCCTCATGGGTGAGGACATCGGACGCAACTGGGGCGGCGCCTTCAAGGTCACAAAGGGCCTGGCCGAGGAGTTCGGCGACGAGCGTGTGCGTGACACCCCCATCTCCGAGAACACGATTGTGGGTGCTGCGGTCGGTGCGGCGATTACGGACATGCGCCCTGTGGCTGAGATAATGTTCGGCGACCTGATCACCTTGGCAATGGACCAGGTCTGCAACCAGGCTGCCAAGATGCGCTACATGTTTGGTGGCCAGACATCGGTGCCACTGGTCATCCGGACGGTCTTTGGCGGTGGCAAGAACATAGCGTCACACCACTCTCAGAGCCTCGAGGCGTGGTTCATGCACACCCCCGGTCTCAAGATTGCAGTCCCCGCCTTTGCGTATGATGTGAAGGGCCTCATCAAGACGGCCGTCCGTGACCCCGACCCCGTGATGTTCTTCGAGCACAAACTCGTCTACGACAAGAAGGAGGAGGTGCCTGAAGAGGAGTACCTCATCCCATTTGGGCAGGCGCGGGTCCGGAGAGAGGGCGACGACGTGACGGTCTGGGGCACGTTCCTGATGCTCCACAAGGCCCTCGAGGTCGCAGAGGGACTTGCAAAGGAGGGCATCAGCGTCGAGGTGATTGACCCACGGACTCTGGCCCCGCTCGACAAGACAACCCTCATCAACTCCGTAAAGAAGACCGGCCGCCTCGTGCTCGTCACTGAGGAGACGAGGACGGGTGCCACCACCGCCGAGGTCGCTGCACTGGTCCAGGAGGAGGCCTTTGACTGGCTCGATGCACCGATAAAGCGGGTCAACGCACCGGACACCCCGGTACCCTTCAGCCCACCGCTGGAACAGTTCTTCATCCCGGACAACAAGCGCATTGCAGAGGCCATCAGGAGCATTGTGTAGTCGGTCTGGCACGGCCACCACCAGATGCGTGGCCAGAGTGTCCAGGCACCGCCCGTTGTCCCGGGCCTACATGGTTGCCCCATGACACAGCACTGGGCTGGCCACTGTCCCCCTCGCTCATCCCGGCCCACTGACGCCGGTATGCCTTGCAGTACCATTAAATACGGTGTACCTGCAACCCAGCCCGTTGCTGGCGACCAGTCGGTGACTCTCACTGTTGGGGTTCGTACAATGGTCACAATAATGATCATGCAGCGCATGAGTGTCGCGATGGAGTACGGCGTCATCCTGAAGTGGCTCAAGAAGGAGGGCGACCGTGTCAGGAAAGGCGAGCCCGTCGTCGAGGTGTTCGGCGAGAAGAGCGAGTTCGAGCTCGAAGCACCTGCCGACGGCGTCCTGTTGAAGATACTCTGTGATGTTGACGACGAGATCCCGATAAGCGAGCCCATTGCAGTCATCGGTGAGGAGGGCGAGGAGGTGCCGGATGTGCGCCCGCGCAAGCTCTCTGCGGGCGTGCCAGCAGCAGCCACCCCCGGAGTCACAGCAGGGACTACTGCCCCAGCAGCCACATCGGCCATACCCGGGGGCGCCCCACAGACAACCCCCCAGCCGACCAGCAGCAGGTTGCCCGGTGGTAGGATCCGTGCCTCACCACGTGCCCGCATGCGTGCCCGCGAGCTCGGAGTCGACCTCTCACAGGTCGTGGGCACCGGGCCGGGAGGACGCATTGTTGAACGTGATGTGGTCGCGTCCAGCCAGACTGTCGCTCCCGTGCAGGCCCGGGTCAGGAGTGTGGAGCCCCTGTCGCCACTGCGGCGCACCATTGCCCGGCGCATGACCCAGAGCTGGCAACACCCGCACATCACCATGATAACCGAGATTGACATGACCGAGGTCGTTGCCTTCCGCGAGGAGATCAACAGGGACTCTGATGTCAGGGTGTCGTTCAATGACATTGTCATCAAGGCGGTCGCGGACACTCTGGAACGCTTCCCACGTTTCAACGCCACCCTCGTCGGTAATGAGCTGCACCTCTTAGATGACATCAATATCGGTGTGGCAATGGCGACTGACGACGGCCTGATTGTCCCAGTGGTGCGGACTGCAAACAGGAAGACAATAACTGAGATTGCGCGCGAGACGAAGGACCTGGGCCGTCGGGCCCGCGCAGGGACGCTACGTCCTGAAGAGCTTACCGGCAGCACCTTCACAGTATCTAACTTGGGGCCGTTCAGGGTGGACCTGTTCATCCCGGTGGTCAACCCGCCCGAGACCGCAATCCTCGCACTCGGACAGATAAAGGAGAGACCGGTCGTCGTGGGCGGCTCCATTGAAGTCCGCCCGGTGATGATGGCCAGCTGTGCTGTTGACCACCGCGTCCTTGACGGTGCACCAGTCGGACAGTTCCTCGCAGCCCTGAAGGACTACCTTGAGAACCCATACTTCATGTCGGTATAGGGACCGGGACTTGGCGTCCTCGCACGACCCAGCCTGCAAACGTGTGTGGCGCCCCGCACGGGCTGATACTGTGTACCTTTATTAGGCACTGTGTAGGACTTACACTCGGCGTGGCAGTCCAATCTGCCATGCCAGACTCGCAACAAGCGACATCTGCTCACCTCTCTTTGGGAGACCCCAAAGGGCCTCTGCCGGCGCGGATACTTCCGACGTCGGCAGAGAATTCCCTACTCATTTCTGAAACAGTTAAGTACACAACGGAGGGCGTAGTGGCCAGTGCACAGTGTTGTTGCTGGTGGTGTAGTTGCGGTGCAGCCCATGGCGACTGATTGATGAGGGCACAGGTGACATATTCTACAACCTTTCAGTGGAGGAGGCACTTGCCCGGGCCAACGCAGAGCGGGTGGAGAAGGAGAACACGCTCCGCCTCTGGATGTCGCGTTCTGCAGTGGTGCTGGGCCGGTTCCAGTGTGTCCACAAGGAGGTCAACCTCGTGTACTGTACGGATCACGGTGTGGCGGTTGCACGACGGTTCACAGGTGGCGGGACAGTGTACCACGACCCAGGAAACCTCAACTTCACAGTCTGCGTTGACCAGCATGAGCCGTATGTCACACGGACGCTCCCCGAACTGTACTGGAACTTTGTGGGGGCCATCAGCAGGGGTCTGCAGCAGGTCGGTGTACCGGCGGTCTACGATGCAGAACGGTCATGCATGCGCATCCACGGCCGCAAGGTCTCCGGGATTGCTGGGTGGGTCAAGCGTGGGGTCGCCTTCATCCATGGCACCCTCCTCGTGGACTCCGACCTTGACCGCCTGCATCATTGTCTTGACGTCCCCCCCGGACAGCCGGTATACGCCCGGCCGGACAGCAAGGTGCGCTGCCTTGAGAGCAAGCGCGACATCGTGACGACCATTGCACGCGAGCTCGGTTCAACCCTGTCACTCGACGACATCAAGCATGCAGTCATTGCGGGCATCTGCGGTTTCACTGGCTGTGTCATCGAGCCCGACACCCTGACCCCTGATGAACGCCAGCTTGCAGAGGCTTTATATCGTGACCGCTACAGCCACCCCGAGTGGAACCTGGGAGTTCCAGTCCGAGACCAACTGACACAGTGAGCTGAGTCGAGATGCCAGAGGACGTCGAGAAGATTCTCAAGAGCTTTCAGAGGCACTTCGGGGCCCTCAACCGTGACATCCCGGACACGCGGAACGCATACATCGAGCTGATAAAGACCGTACACCGTGACGGTGCGCTGCCCGCGAAGATAAAGGAGATCATGTGCATTGTCGCATCAATACTCGCACCATGCGAGTCGTGCATGGTCTATCACACAAAGCAGGCGCTCGCTGCGGGTGCCACCCGTGAGGAGATCATGGAGGGCTGTGCCGTCGCCATTGTGATGGGGGGTGGTCCTGCGGCGTCACACATCGCTGTTGTGCAGGACTGCCTTGACAAGTGGGCCCCTAGACGTTGACAAAGTCGCGGACGCAGAGGAACTTGACCGGTGTGTCGCCCTCGTTCATGAACTGGTGTGACTCGCCACCGGCAATGTGGATGACGTCCCCCGGCCCGAGTTCAATACGCTCCCCCTGGACGACGACGGTCACCCGACCACGGAGCACATACACCCCATGTTCGTGTTGGTGTGTGTCCATCGAGGTGTGCCCACCCGGCTCTATGATGTAGGCCCTGAGCGCAAAGCCCCTCGTCGAGTTCTCAGGGTGCAACATCCTGTGTCTTCGTACTCCCTTCACCCCGTCACCACCGAGCGGCACGTAGTCCTCCGGTGGTACGTCCCTTGTCAAGTACACCGTGTTCTCAGCCCCCCATCTCTGTGAACAACACCTTGATTGCCTGTTGAGACTCCATCAGTCCGAAGCCACGTTCCCACTCCACAAGCGACAGCCGGTGCGTGATCAACGGTCCCACATGGATTCGGCCCGACCCCAACAGCCTGAGTGTTGTGACCCACGAGGACGGGACGGTCCCCCATGTGCCCGTCATCGTCAGCTCCTTCTCAATCATCCTGTCGAGGCGCAGCCGAGTATCACTCCCCTGCACTCCCACCAGGACCACACGGCCAGCGGTCCTGACAAACTCAAGTGCCTGCTCCCGTGCAGCCCCTGCCCCTGAGGCCTCGACCACTACATCAGCACCAATGCCGTCGGTCTCTGCCAGCACGGTACCGACCGGGTCGCTCTCTGCCTGCACGTCGATGGTGATATCTGCACCGGTCTTACGCGCGACCTCGAGTCGCCAGGCGTCGGAGGTGACGCCGGTCACAATCACCTTCGCCGCTCCCATGGCCTTTGCCACTTGGAGCGCCAGGAGTCCCATCGTCCCGGGGCCTTGTACCACCACATTCTCGCCCGGGCGTACGGTGCTGGCCTCGACCAGTGCATGCACCACACATGCCATTGGCTCTGCGAGGGCTGCATGCTCCAAGTCGACTCCCTTGGGTACCAGGTGTACTATGTACTCTGGTACGACCACATACTCTGCGAATGCACCATTGGCGCGTGAAACACCAAGGATGCGTTTGTCAGGTGCCGTGCAACGGTTGACATGACCTGTCATGCACTGGTAACACTGTCCGCAATACGCAGTGGCCGGGGACACCACCCTGTCGCCCACCGATACCCTCGTGACATCAGCCCCGACCTCGACCACGACGCCGGAGTACTCGTGTCCAAGGATCACTGGTGGCGTATAGAATGTGGTGTCGTGCCGGATGTGGACATCCGAACCGCATATCCCAGCTGCAGAGACCTGTACCAGCACCTCCTTGGGACCAGGGCGTGGGGCGTCCACTTCAACAAGCTCGAGTCTTCCCGGGCCACGACCTGTCTTCATCAGTCCGAGCAACGGTCATCTCTCACCCAGTCGGCGCCGGGTACTACTTATAATGTTGCCCCGACGGGCCAGTGCTTGGGGTCCCGCATACAGGTGCTGCCCCTGATGCTGGGCGTCTACGCGGTGTTCCGTCGGGCTGCTGACCGGGCCTGTGTGACTGTTGAGGTGTCCGTAGGTGTGTGGTGTCCTTGGTCGCTGTCTATCAGTGCAAAGAAGCCGGGCGGCTCGGCGCCTTGGTCAATGGTCACTACACGGTAGTTGAACCCGGCACTGCGGCGCACTGATGCGGCAACCGTGGCCCCAGCAAAACGAGTCCGCACATGTGCCCTGGCACCAATCCATATGTAGACAATCTTTGCGCAGCCGTCCACCACACAGTAGACCTTTGTTTCCTCCAAACTCCTCCTGCTAACGTCGGTCTCTGCATAGGTGCCATCATCAAGTACAAGGAGTCCGTGGGTCATGGGCTTCCTCTGCCTGCTCCCACTGGGTAGGGAGCCACATGCTTTGTAGCCGTATTGGCCTCTGAGGTGCACTGCGACGTGGCGTTTTAAAATGTTACGGGAGTCCCACATGTGGGACAGCAGTCGCGGCAAATACTTCCTGTGCGTATTGGGCTATGGCAGACGCCTTGCAGCCGCAAGACTGCACGATTTCCGGACAAGGGTGGACTCCTGTGAGCCACGTCGTGCCCGGCTACCTGGGCCCGCCGTTGCCGTTCCTGTGGGACTCCTCCGTGTTCCAGGTCACATGCACTGGGCTGTTCGCTCTCTCTCAGAGCCGTTCCAATGTGGCCCGTACCGTTGCACCACAATACGAGCAGCGGGCCTCTAGCGGGCCGACCCAGTCTATACCCTCGTGGGAGAGGGCTGCATTGCATGAGGGGCACCGTTCCGGAATCCTGACCATCCTTATGTCCGAGCCATCGGTCGTTGTTCTTTCCACAGCCGGTCTGGGCATGAACCTTGATGGCATTGCCACGGTGGTCATACGTTCTGCCACCGTTCCAGCCTTGCACACTGTGCGGACTATCACAATGACCACAATTGTTCCGAACACTATCGTGAGTACAGGGACAACAATGAAGAACATCTTGGCGAAGTCCCAGATCTCCTGAAAGGACGGGGGCATCTGTGCTAGCACTGTCGCTGCCTCAACAGCCCCCTGTCATCAGCCCTTTTTACCTTGTTGCTTCCGCAGGCCCGCCCGCCGCGTGAGTGGCACTGCGCACGCCACCAGTGATTCGACTGTTCTCCGACCACTCCTGCCGGCGTCGGTGGCGTGTCAGCTGGTGCTCCTGTACTTGGTACTGGCCTGAGCCGTCCCCAGTACGTGTGTGGGGTTTCTTCACAACGTATAAATTGTACCTGACGGGACATGCCTAGAGCGAATACCATGGAGGTATACCACCAACATGCCAATCCCAGCCTTTCTGCTCAGGAAACTCTATGTCAAGGGCAGTCTTCAAAACGTTGATGATGGCTTTGAGTTCAGGCTCAAGAACCGGCTCTCGAACAGCACTGCTGTGGCCATGAGCCCAGTCCGCGTGGACGACAAGGAGTACCCGCTGGACAGCACCACCGTGCGCTACGATGATGAAGTGTACAATGCAGGTGAGATTTCAGAGTCCTCGCCGTTCCCAATCCGTCTGAACGAGGAGATAACAGTCCACATCGCTGGCGAGCAGCTCTCCCCGGGTGAGCACAAGATATACATCGAGCTGAAGACAAGAGAGGTCGGCCAGGTCGGCTTTGACGTCGAAGACAGCATCTAGTACGTACTTGTGTGCATGAGGGGGCTGCAGGACAGCCATGTCACTCTGGTCCGTCCGGTGCATGCCGTGTGCCCCCACATCTGTGGCCTGTGTCGTTGTTGCTGGGGTGGGCCTCGCCACTGGTGTCTGTGGGATGCCGCCCCACGCCCGGTCTCAGACACTAGCGTTTCTTCTTCAAAAGGACAACGACCACCGCTAGGGCGGCGATGCCCGCGACTCCTGCCGCTGCCACCGTCACAGTCTCCAGGTCTGTGGGGGGCGTTTCTGTGTCGTGTGTCGGCCCGGGATATGTGGTCGGCATCCTGACATAGAACACGAACCGTGCAGTGCTCCAGCGCCCCTCGGTGTCGCATGCGTACACATTGAGCACATGTTCTCCTCCGATATCCGGCAGTCCGGTGAGGGCTGTGGTGTTGGTGCCACCGTCCCACGAGTAGTATACTTGCTCGGGCTGTTGGCTGAAGTATATCCTTGGCATTGTCCCATTGGCCTTTGTGGAGGCATTTGCGGTTTCACGCAGGAAGATCTCTATGGGCCCGGTATACGGCAACGCGTAGCTTGCCGCGCAGGAGCCGTCGGTCCTTACCGCGGTGATGTTGATCCGGTGTCTGCTCACAGTCACCCGTGTGTAGTGGTAGTATGCGCCACCCCATGGGGTGTTATAGAGGGGGGCACCTGCGCCACCGGTTATCACATATATCACGCTGTTGACCGTCATGCGGTCGTACAAGTGGTCGTGCCCGGCGACCACCAGAGTGACATTCTCCTCCTCGAACAGGTGCTGCAGCCGGTCGCGTTCGGTCACGTTCACATCGAGTGCGGAACCAACGTGGGAGAGCGGGTACAGTGGCCTGTGGACGAAGACGAACTTGGCATAGGCATCCGTGGCCGCAAGGTCTTCGACGAGCCACTCGTACTGCGCCCCTGTTATGCGCCCCTCCTTTCCCAGCTCTTCGGAGTCGAGGAGCACAAAGTGCACTCCTGCATAGTCGAAGGAACTGTAGGTCGCCGGCTCATCGAACAACTCGAACGTATCAAAGAAGTACTGCAGCCGGCGTGTCCCTGTGCTGCTACCCGTGTCGTGGTTCCCGAGTACCGCATATACCGGCGCATAGTGCCCAATCCTGTCTACAATCGCCATGAACGGGGCCCATGCCTCCCTGTTCGCAGTATCGTCCGTTGTCACACTGAGCACGTAGTCGCCGGTCATTACCACCATGTGCGGTTCCTCTTGGACCACCATGTCCGCAATCTGGGAGAACATGGCCGGCTGTATGGGCGCATCTGAACTTGAGGGCCTGTTGTCTCCAAGGGCGACCAGTCTGAACTCTTCACCGTCGGGTGGTGCCGTCCGGAAGTGGAAGACATCGCTCTCGACACCGCCCGACACGACCTTGTAGTAGTACCTGGTGTCGGTCGTGAGCCCAGTGAGGAACACCCTGTGTTCTGTGGTCGGCGTGGCGTTTATCACAGTGAGTGTCATCTCGGTTGTGTCACCATAGTGGATGGTCGAGTCGGCCTCTTCTGAGGTGCGCCACACGACCCGGGCCGTAGAGTCCGTGACAAAATGTACCGTTGGCCCCCTCAACAATGTCAGGGTAGCTGGGGCCCTGATGCCGGACTGACCAGTAGCAGTCTGCAACACTAACGGGCGTTGTACTAGGGGCCACAAGAGCATGCACAAGAGGACTACCACCAGATACCGTCTACTGTCCATCATTGACACACACTATCACTGCCTGACCACCTGATAAGTCCTCACAGGGGCCAGTGGACAGCAGTGACACGCCACGGTGACAGCGTGCTGTACCAACCGCAGATGCCGTGTCCCCCGATATGACCCGTGCGGAATAGTTTTGTAAGCTTGTGTACCGTAGCTCTTCGGTGACCACTTTGTATGTGAAGATCCGTACAGATGGAGCTGTTGGCATAGGTCGCGGAGGCGAGGGCGAGGGCGACATTGCTCTCGGCTATGGAGAGGCGCACATGATCGCTGCCGCCCTTGAGAAGCTTGCCCAGACGGCACGGAACTACAAACAGACCTACAAGAAGACCACGGATGTGGGCAGTGGCAACAAGATCGAGTTCGAACGCAGCGACGACGGCACGATAACAATCAGTGGCGATGGCCAGACCATCATATGCTCCGAGGAAGAGATCCGCGAGCTTGCGCGTCTGCTCAAGGAACTACCACCCATCGAGGTCGCGCCGCCATCGGACTATGTCGAAACGATTCCGCCGAGCGGAGGTTTCTGTCTGGCAGTACTGGGCGACGGTGGGTCTGTCCGCCTCACGCTCCCTGATGCCGCCCTCCTCAAAATATCTGTGCTCAACAGTATGAACAGCAAGTACTATGAGGAGCCCATCGTCATAGGGGAGCGGGAGCTGAGTGTGGTGCGCACCAGTGACCTGAAGTGGGAACTGAAGGCTGATGGCGAGTCTGTTCGGTTCACTGCATACGAGGTCGAGTCCGTGGTGGCAGGACTGCACAATGGTATCCTGGATGTGCTGATGAATCTTGTAAAGTCGATGGGCTCGGATGAGATTGCTGACATCCGTGTGAAGAGCCACATCCAGCACCTTGAACAAGAGGTCACTTTGATTCTCCAGGAACACAAGAAGGCCAAGAACATTGTCAAGGACATCATGAAGTATGGTAAGAAGGTGCTCGCCTCGGGTGAGGACGCTGATGTGCGTGCTACGGAGTTTATCGGACTGTGTCAGTACGTGTACTCGTGTCTGGACCCCGTGTACTTCGAGCCGCTCTTCGCGCTGTTTTCGTCCATCTTTGTGGTCGAGTCGTGACCGTCCCGGCAGTCCGCAACTCTTATGAGTGGGGGCCTGTCAGGCTGCGGCGGGGCTGCGGTCATCCGTGACTGTGCCCCTGCCTGCTATGAGGAGGCCCACGACACTGTCGGCGCTCGGTTATCTCAGGCAACTGCACAAGCGCTGGGGCGTGCGCAGTCTGGTTCAGGCCCTCAAGATGTACCGGTTCCACAGGGTTCCCTTCGAGACCCTCCTGACGGACATGTTCGGTGCACTTGATACCTACGCCGCCAAGTTCGCCTTTCCCATTGTGGCACTGGTCGCGAGGATGCGTCCAGATCTTGTCCAGATGATTGAACGGGAGGGCCACGAGGTGGCGAGCCACGGGTTCAACCATCTACGCTACCCAAACTTGACCCCACAGGCACGTGAGGAGGACATAGTGTCCAGCCTCGCTGTCTTCGAGTCCCTTGGTGTCAGGGTACGCGGTTTCCGTGCACCCTACAACAACTATACGGATGACATGCCCCTGCTGCTGGACCGTGTTGGCATCCTGTGGGACGGGGGTTTCGGGTACCGTCCTGAACACCGCGGCCGTCACATGTTCTTCCACGTCAACCACCGCGGCCGTCGACTGTCGACCACGTTCATTCCCCTGAATGCCTGGAGCGACGACCGCATGATTGATACCGATGGTATGGGGCCGTCCCAGATCACACGGCGTCTTGTCCACGAGGTCACACGGGTGGCAGACCTCGGTGGTGTCATAATGTTCGACTTCCACCCAGTCCGGTTTGGCCAGCCGCAGTATGTAGGCTGCCTGGCCCGGCTCGTGGAAGAGGCACATTCGCTTGGGGGGTGGTGCCCCACTCCGGCAGAGGCGGTGGAGTACTGGGGGCAGCACGGACGGTGGCCCGGAGACGCGCGGTTCTGCCTGCTCCTGACAGGGGATATTGACAACTGGGTCTTCTCAGACTATCTGCGGCGTGTTATCTGGGCCCGTCAGGCCCGCCACCTGAGAGTGAGGTAGGACGGCCATGGGACGACTGCTCGGTAGGCTGCTGCGTGTGCTCGCATGGCTGGCACCAGTGTACCAGTTCCGTGTGGCCTGTCACCGCAGGTGCGGCGTCAAGATTGGCAGGGGCGTCTTCATAGGCGCCAATGTCATGATTGACAGTGAGCACCCAGACTACGTTGAGATTGAGGACTGGGCGTCAATCGGCCCGGGTGTGATGGTCATGGCGCACTCCGGTGCCAGCCCATACCACCAGCGCTTCAAGATATACCACGGCCCCCCGAAGAAGGTCACCATCAAGCGTGGTGCGTGGGTCGCGTCAGGTGCAATCATACTCCCGGGAGTGACTGTGGGCGAGGGGGCGATTGTGGCTGCGGGAGCAGTGGTGAGCCGCGACGTCCCACCAATGACAATGGTCGCCGGGAACCCCGCACGTGTCGTGCAGAAGCTCAACAGTGACGGGACGCAGGACAGCCACTACTGACCCTTGAGTCCTCAGCCCCTGAGCTTTCGTGCGAGTGCGGCCCTGAGGTCTCCAACGGTCCAGATCTCGACGACCTCCTCGTCCTCGAAGGTCACACCGAACTCGTTCTCCACCTCGCTTATCAGTACCAGGTGGGCCATGGCGTCCCACGGTTCATAGTCCTTCCGTCTGATGTCGTCCTTCAGCTGGTCCCCGTCAAGGAGCAGCACTTTCGCGACAATCTCTGACAGCCTTTCGTCAACGCTCATATCCAGCAGTCACTCCTCCACAAGCTCGACCCACTCCGGGACATCCACTGTCCTCTCCGTGAGGTCGAGGGTCCACACCCTGACGCCGTCCTGTTCTACGGGCCCCTCAAAGCCGTGTTTCGAATAGAAGTCGCTGGCTGGAGCATTCTTCTTGGACGGTATGAACTCACCGACCAGTCTCTTCGCGCCACCCTTTCTGGCGTCGGCCACTATCTTGGCCAGGAAGGCGGTCTCGACAGACCTCCCGATGACCCTACAGCTCATGAGGAATGAGTCCACAACCCACTCCTCTGCGCCCTTCCTCACGATTGCCACACCGACGATGCCCTCATCGCCGAACCTGTCGCTCACGGCCATGCAGTATACGGCCACATCGCCGGAGTCGCTCATTTCCCTGACCTGCGCATCAGTGTACCGTCGTGTGGTTAGGTTGAACTGGTTCGTCTTGCCTATGAGCTGCACGACGCGTGGCATGTCGAAGTCGGTGGCCTCCCTGACTGTGACCCTCAGTCCGAGCCCCCTCAGGAAGTCTTCGAGAGAGCCGGCAGTCCGTTCCAGCTCGGCCCGCTTTCGCTTGCCGACATACATCTCACCACGGCGCATGTCCTCCTTTGTCAGGGAGAGGACGTCGAACACATCCAGTGCCTCAATGGTCTGTCTGTACAGGCGTGGGTTGCTGGGCAGGTCGACCACCATGACTTCAGGTAGCGCCTGTCTGACCTGTTCCCGCTCGTGCGGGTTGTCGTCTATGAACACCATGCTGTCGAGCCCGATGTTTATCTCATTGGCCAGCTCGATGAGGTTCTGCACCTTGCTCTGCCAGTTGATACGCAGTGCAGCGAAGTGTTCTTCCCTCAGGACCTGGTACGGGTGCTCCCTCAGTACCCTTATTGCGTCGTCAAAGTTGTTCTTGCTGTTGACGGCCAGTATCACACCCCGGTTGTAGAGGCTCAGCAGCGCCCTCTGGAACTCGACGTACTCGACGCCCGGAGAGGTCGTGCCGAGTCTGATCCCGTCGAGGCCGTCCTCCCCGACAATGCCGCCCCAGAGGGTGTTGTCGAGGTCGACGACAATGCACTTCTTTGCACGGCCTTTGAGGGCCCTGATATACCGCACGTACTCTGCCGCCAGTCTCAGTGAGAACTCCTCGCTGAAGGGGACTGAGCCCCGGTAGTACGTGTTCCAGTTCACGGCCCGCTCCTTCCCGAGTGACGACGCCACAGAGTCCACATCCACGACGAACATCCGGCTGGAGTCCCTCACCCCCTCTTCCATGCGCCGGTTGGCGCCGCGGACGAACTCCCGCAGTCCCATCTCCTGCTTGTTGTCGACCACACCGAGGGGCGTGAATGTCGGTACAATGAAGTTGTTCACGAGGACAAGGGCCGATGTCCTCTCCTCCAGTCTGCGTGCAGTGTCGAGGAGCTCGGCCACGGCCCTCTCCTGTGCCTGCACGCGCTCATCGTGTCCCATCCTCACGAAATCTGGGATGAACGTCTTGTCAAGGAGTGACCATACGTCCACGGCAAGGACGACCACATCAGGCTCAAACCCGTACAGACCGGAGTTGTCGTCGAGGACTTCCTGCCTGTACGTGTTGAACCCGCCGACGAACGTCGCCACGACAAGTCCCTCCAGCCTTGCCTTGACATCGGTGCATGCTGCAAGTGGTTCCAGAGTCGCCGAGCCGATCACCGCCAGCCGCAGTCGTCTTGTAGGGTCGTCCGGCAGGTCAACTCCCATCCTCTGGATCTTCTTGTAGGCACTCCAGTGGTTGAGGTAGCTGGGGTCCTCGCGGACGGTCGCCAGCACTTCCTCCACTGTGCTCTCATGGCTCACTTCTTATCACCATCTCCAGCTGCGATGATACTGACTGCATCGTCCACAGCCGCACGCTGTCCCTCGCTAGGCCCCTCCCCGGCACTGTACAGGGCGACCGCTATTGCATGGGTGGCTGAGTGGGACAGGCTCACATAGACCGTCCCCGTGCACAGACCGCCAAGACGGACATAGGGCGCACCTGACGCCTCCCTCAGTATCTCTACTGTCCGGAGTGAGGCCGCCTGGTCGGACACCCCTGAGAGGGCCTTCAGTGTGGCCTCCTTCGCAGCAAAAGTGGCTGCAAGGTGAGGTGCCGGGTCATCATAGCCGTAGCAGTAGGCAATCTCCCCCTTTGTGAACACTCTCTGGATGAAGTTCGACTCGCGGCCCATGTGCCTGAAGCGGTCTATCTCGATTATGTCCGCACCAATGCTCCACTCTGTGCGTCTGGTCTCGGTCAATGTTCTTCGGCCTGTGCTCACCAGGTCCTCTTATAATGGATTCGCAGGCCGCACCCGTCACTTTTCCGGGACACCCGACCCGTCCTTGTCGACCGCTCCCAACACGGCCGTCGACCAGGGGTACCGTTCGAGGACTCTCTCGAACAGCCTCCTGACCTTCTTCTCCTCGGACGTACCGGAGTAGGCGAGCAACACCACGAGGCCGCCGCGGGTGCGCTTGAACTTCTGGTACATGGTCTTTGTGGTGTTGATAGTATCACAGACGACCATCAGGTCAGCCTGCGGCAGGTCGAGGTCACGTTCGCCCACTGGCGACATCACCAGTACCCTTGTCTGAGGGTCTTCACGGAACCTGCGGAGGACAGCCCCCTTGTCACGGGTGCTGCCGGTCACTGTGACAACATGCAGGCCTGCCTTCTCAAGGACATCTTCTATCTGTCGCACCATCTCTACATACGAGGTCAGTACCACTGTTTTCTGGTACCGCACTGCAAGTCCGAGTACCTTTGTGACCTTCGCCGAGACCGATGGCAGCGAGCGCCTGAGGGCTGCAACGTCAAAATAGTGCTGCAAGTAGTCGTTGTAGAACTTCCTGACAAGGCTCTTGGGTGGCATCGCGAAGACGAACTTGCGGAGCATCAACAGCCCCGTATACCGGCCCTTCAACTCGTCCCGGACTGGCAACCGCTCTATCATCAGGTATAGCCTGCGGGGGTCGCCCTCGATAAGGTGGAGATTGCCACCCTCTTCCAGTTCGGCAACAATCTCGGCCTTGGTGCTTGCCAGCAGCTCGTCGAGGACCGTCGAAATCGCCCTGATGTGGTCGTCTGTAACAGTGACGACCGTCAGCAGAGTGGGCCTCAGATAGTCGGTCACATCGGTCTGGTACAGGTCCTCCATGGCTATGAGCTCGAGGTCTGGCAGGTGCTCCCGCAGGGTGGTCAGCTCGTCCCGTATCTCAAGCTGCTCGCCGGTCAGCACCGCATGGTCATCACGGATGGTGCCGCTCATTGCGATGACCCACTTGTTGCGGATCAGTCCGACCAAGTGCGACCAAGGGTATACCAGGGTGGCGCTGTCACCGTGTCTGCGCACCATCTTGTCGACCTCGTTTATGATCACCATGTCAAAGGGCTCTATCAGTGACGGGTCGTCTGTGAGAACCGAGGCGAGGACCTGGGGTGTGGCCACTACGACCCGCTTCTCCCGCATCACGTATGCCCTCCTCTTTGACGGCACCCTCGACGAGAGCTCACCGATGCAGTCCCCTAGTCTGCCGTACTCATCACGGAGGTACTGGATGGTCTCTGCAAGTGAGGACGACGAGTGGACAATGATGATGGCCCGCGCGTCCGCGAACCGTTCAGCGACTATCTGGTGGGTTATGAACCTCTTGCCGAGTCCGCAGTCCAGCTCTATCAGCACATCCCGACCACGCAGCCCCTCCAGTCGCTGGAGGATGTACTCCTGATACCCCCGGGGGGTGTATTCCTCGTGTTGTGGCATCTCGTCCACTTGTCGGCATTCCCCGTTATTAGGCCCGCTAGAAGGCCTTGAACACCTTTGCCAGCGACGGCCCGCACACATGCATTGCAAACTCGTTCAGCCCCGCGTGCACAATATGCACGTCGTACTCGCGTGTCCGCAGGCGGGTGGCGGTCTCCTCGATAATTGCCTGTGCCTCTTCGGGTGTGGCCTTCTCTCCACCAAGGTGTGCAAAGGAGTGCAGCACCACCTGTCTGAGCCTGTGCTTCTGGGCAATCCAGCGGATATTCTTCACCATCTTCCTGAGCACGGCGGTCCTGTCGTCTATGTCCTTGCTCTCAGCCTCAACCCAGACGAGGATGCAGTCTTCAAACCGGGTGGCGGTCCCACTGCTGTCACTGTCCTCGTCGTATGGGGCGTACCAGTAGTCCTTCACATGGAACATGAGCATCCGCATGGTGGTGTCCGGGACTGGTGTACATCCGAGTACCTTTTAAGTGTGCCATGTGCGCTCACACACCAGAGGCAGGACTCGCGTTGATGCTCAGTGCAACAGATACTGGTCACCCCATACCACGAGGTACCCTACAATGACCTTTGACATTGTGATTGCAGGGACCGGCCCTGCCGGCCTCATGACCGCGCAGAGGGGCGCCCGTGCGGGCCTCCGTACGGTTGTGCTTGAGAAGGGCGCCTGTGTGACAGACTCTCTCATGGGCGAACTCGTCACAGACAAGGCCCTGAGGTTATTGCGTATACGCCCCGACTCTGAGTATGTCGGCAACAAGTACTCAGCAATAGTTGGCGAGAGCTTGGACACCGGTGCCAACATTGTCGTTGACCGGAACCTACTAGGTAGCTCCTACCTCCTCGATGAAGACCTGTGCCAGCTCCTCATGCGTGACAGGGCGGTTGCAGATGGTGCCGAGTTCCGGTACAACGCCCACGTCCAGTCTGTTGTGCGTGACAACGGCTCTGTGGTGGGTGTCCGGTACAATGGCGGCGAAGAGGTCAGGGCGCCACTCACAGTCGGTGCCGATGGCTCTTTCAGCCGGGTCTCGGACACTGCTGGTTTCACGCGTCCCAAGTGGCTCCTGAGCTACGGTGTCCGTTGGAAGCTCGCAGGGTGCAAGGGTGTCGACCCGGATGTGGCATATTTCTATGTTGGCCGCGACGTGGGCCTCGGATACCTCTGGATGTACCCGCGTAGCGAGACCGAGGTCAACTTGGGTATAGGCCGCGTACCGACAACACGTTCCAAGCAGGCGCAGTTGCCGTCCATGATGGATGTCCTGGCCAAGTACAAGAAGGTAATCCCCGGGCTGGAGCCTGCAAGAGTCGTTGCAAAGAATGGTGGTGTGGTGCCATGCGCCGGCCTGATCCCGCGGTTCACTGATGCCGGTGTTGCACTGTGCGGCAACTCAGCTGGCCAAGTGTCCTCGATAGTTGGGGGCGGCGTGACCACCTGTCTGCATGCCGGGACGCTCCTTGCAAAGCATGCCGTGCGTGCCACTGAGGAGGATGACTTCTCTCGCGAGAGCATCCGGAGGTACGAGTCTGAGTACCGGAAGACACACCTCGCCCGCAACATCCAGCAGACCGGCAAGGGGATGTGGGCAGTCGCCAAGTACTCAATGCTCAATGACCCTCTCAAGGCCGCTGAGACCGTCCTCAGCACCCTCGACGCTAGGACCCTCAACGCATTGATCCAGGGCACCGCTGGTGTAGGCGAGATGTTCACTCTCTTCACTGACTTTCTCCCTACCGTCGTCCGGATTGGCCTGGGGTATCTGAAGAGCATTGCTGTGACTGGCCTGTGACACGGGCAACAGTTCTGGTATATGCTACTCTGCACCGGTCAGCCCTGCCCATGTGTACACTCCCCCCGCACACCACCACGCCACATACTACGATGAGCAGGAGTACAAGGGCGAGCGGCACGGCCTGACACCGCGTACACTGTGTCCTCGTAGTGTGGGCCTGCTGTGTCAAGCGCGTGCGAAAGGCCGCCCACTGGTGCATCCAGCGGTGAGCAGCCACCAGGTGCGTGAAGGCATGACGGGATGAAACGGGGTCAGAACAGAAAGGACAATCAAAAAGAGAGAGCGAAAGAAAGGATATGGCGGGGTGAACCCCGCCTCCGTTTGTTGCCCGTGCTTACAATGGTGCGTGGACCTACAACATGCCAAGCGTGCTATGCTGGGCCTGTGGGCCAAAACTCTTTTCGGTACAGACCCACTAATACCCTGTTCCATACATCCCAGAACATATTATAAAGCGTTCCGAGTGTCATGAGTCATAACGTTAGTATGTTGTTGGTGTGTGTTGCATGTCCTGCCCCATTATTGCTGACGACCTGCTACCTCGACACATGTCTGGCGAGTGAGGTGATCCCTTGTCATTGAGTGACGAGACTCGGAACTTGCTGAAACGGCTTGGGGCTATCCAGTCCTCCGAGAACCTCCCCCGGTCACTGCAGATACTCATTGCGCTCCTCCGGAGTCAAGGCTCACCTATGAGGCCCCTGTCATTCGGTGAGCTGTATGGTGCGATGCAGCAGATAGCTGGGTCGGACCTGACGAGGGCATGGGTGCACAGGGTCTTGAAAGGTCTTGTCGATGATGGCATTGTGAAGACCATGCCGGGCAAAGGACGGGCCCGGTACTACACGGATGTGGACACGATTGCCGACGGTCTGGAGCGCATGCGGGAGGCCCGGATGACGCACATCCGTGAAGAGGTCGCAGCGTTGCATGCCGAACTCGTGGAGCTTGAGAAGTGTGACTGTACTGCTCTTGCCGAACGTCTGTACATGGAGGTCACAGGGACGAGTTCAGCCCCGTGCTCGAGGCTGCTGAAGGGAATAGACGAGTTCCACGATGTGACTAGCGAACTGATATACCGTGTGGCGCGTCAGGGTGATGTGATCCGCACCTGCCCCCTGTGGGTCAGTGAGTTCGTGGAGAATGCGCTGGTGCGTCTATCCCGACTCCTCGTCGCAGCTGAGCAAGGGGTTGAGATACGCTATCTCCTGACCAGCGACGCCTTCGTCCTTGACGATGTGCTCAGTGCAAACGTGGACTTTGATGGTGTCCGGAAGTTCTTGGCAAAGACCTTGGAGCTCAGGAGGGCTGGCAAGAAACTCGATGTCCGGGTGTATTTTGGGCCCAAGGACACATATCAGTTCGTGGCCCTCAACTCCGAACGGATTGCGTTCCTACTTGCTAGAGAGCCAATCACCGCTGTGTACTTCACCCGCGCCTTCAACGCAGACCTCATTGATGCCACGATTGCCACTTTTGATGTCAACTGGGAGAACGCAGTTTCCATGTTCGACCCGACCGTTCTGGAGCGGTTCCCACGTAGGGGCTTCATCCTAGATGCCCTCCTACGCTCTTTCGAGTCAGATGGCAGTGGGGGGCCCGGTAAATGAGTCGTGACCGACTATCAGGGGCCCTCTCGCTCCTTGGCATGAATCTGGACAGGAAGCCCATGCGTGTGCTGGCGGCTGTTATCAGTGCGTGTTCCCATGAGGACAGACCGGCAACGTTTGCAGAGGTCTACGCAGAACTCCTGAGGTCTGAGGAGCATGACCCGGGGGCCAAGCCGCTTGTGTACCGGATGTTGTCAAGACTGGAGCGTTCCGGCCTCGTGCAGGTTGACAGGAGCTCGTATCATCACCGGTACTGGGTTGACAGGGGTCTGTTGACCGTAGCCTTCCACGAACAGAAGTATAGGACCATCACCATCAACCAGGCACGTATCAAGGAACTGCGGGGACAGGCCCAGCGCATCAGTATGCTTGACCCCTCGGCCCTTGCACAGGCCATGATTGCTCACATGACCAACAACCTGGTGGAGCGCTCGCGCTCGGCTATCGGCGCCGCGGTCACCTCGAAGCTTGTTGAAGAGTATGTATATAGCCGTGCAAAGTCAGGAGACACCATACGTATTGCCCTGTCAAGTGTTCCAATGGGTCGAGAGCACCTGCGCATACGGGTAGACCGGTTGAAGGAGATAGTGAGCCAAGGTTGCCGTGTACATGCAATACTCTACTCTTTCCACACGTGCCCCCCTGAAACAGCCGAGTCCCTGATGTCCATCCGAGTGTCTACCGCAGAGTCATCTCCGCTCCGTGTGCTGTACAGCGTGGAGCCTATCCGTAGCTACCAGTTCGTTGCACTCAACAAGGAGAACATGTTACTTGTAGTGTCCACGAACCCTCTCGCAGTGGTTCTCGTAACACATAGGATGCAGCCGCGCATCATAGAGGACGTTATCGAGCGCTTTGATGCTGACTTTGAGAGAATGATACACGAGCTGGAACAGGACGGCGGGGTGCCAAATGGACTATGAGGAGATGCAGGACTGGCTGGCCCTGTTGGGGCTTGACCTCTCGTCACGAGAGATGTTGATTCTGCGGGCAGTACTACGTATCGCCACACAGTCTGGAGGGTTTGCCACTGCCGCTGACATCCACAAGGAGATTGCGCATACGGAGGAGCGAAGCATTGCGAGGTCGTGGATATACAAGTGCTTGGCCTCTCTTGAGAAACAACACTTCATCCTGGCCGACCATGTGGCCTCTCCCAAACGCTATATCGCAACTGAAGACACTGTGCGTGCGGCCATCGAGTTGCTGATCCGTCACCGCTCTCAAGACATAGAGTCTGAGATCCGTACACTGAAGGATAGTCTCCGTAAGACGGAGAGTGTGAGTCCTGCCCAGGTCGCGAACGACCTCTATGACTACGTGTTGGGAGAGCATGATGGCACTCGTGCAACGACCCTTGAGAGCGCACAGCAAATCCGCGCTCTACTGACCGAGAAGATACAGGCCCTTCCAGCTGGTTCCATTGTCAGGGCAATAGAGCCATCCCTGACGTACGATGTTGAGAGCATACTTTGGGACGTGGTCGAAACTGCTCTGGCGGCCGTGAAACGCGGTGTGAAGTTCCGTGTCCTGTTTGTAGTTGCGCCTGATGACTACAGGGTCGATACGGTATATGATGCTATCGACTCCTATGGTCCCGAGGCCAAGAGTACCATACTGTCCTCCAAGATTGAACTCCGACACATACTCCGCGAAGGACTGACATACCGGGCAATCGTGTTCAATGACGAGTCGATGATACTGATTGTGACCGCAATGGCCCCGCTAAGCCAAGGCGTGTTCCTGACGCGGGACGACAACCCGCTGCTCATCCGTGATACCATTGCCAAGTTCGAGGAGTACTGGGCCCAGGGACGTGAACTTGCAAAGGCCATCCGTGAACTCCAGCGTGATGGCTAGGAGTCCGCCCCTGCTGAGTCCCCGCCAGCAGAAGGTGCCACCCACGACATGTCCTTTGAGAGCGTGACGAAGATGTCGTCGCAGACAGCCTCGAAGTCCTCATATGACCCGTACTCGCCACCGGCTGCATACTCATGGCCGCCACCATTGAACAACTTGGCCACCATGTTGCACAGTACGCTCTCATTGCCACGCCTGAAACCGAGTTTGCCCCCCTGTCCGAGCGTTATGACCAGGTCGGCCACTGGCAGGCTCTTGCCATCGACCTTCAGGTTCTCCGGGTCGCACAGGAACGTGCCCATGTCCGTGGTGGTCACTCCGCGGGGGAGCTCCACAATCCTGACCAGTCGGCCGTGTACGGTGTGGTCGCAGTGGCCCAGGAGCGCCTTCCGCATCCGTTTGGCCTTTTCCTTCCTGTAGTACTTCACCCTCTCTTCAAGTACTGGGTCTTTGAAGCAGTCCTTCTCCCGGTCCCATACACCGTCCAGGCCCCCATGCGCCAGCTTGCTCAGCAGGGGCAGCAGGGCTGATGTCATGTCCTCGCCCCGGTCCACTACACCGAACCTTATTACCGACAGCGCGTCTGTCAGGGCATTTGCAGCCTCTATCTCTCTGAGGTTGAAGTCACTGTCATGTGCAACCCTTGCGAGCTCTTCCGACACGGCATCCCTCGGCATGAGCACCCGGAACGCTATCTCGGCAGCACAGTAGTCGTGGTTGACCTTTAGCACTGGCCTGTTGCCAAGGGAGAGCACCTTCTTGATGGCTGTCGGTGTCCACTGGTGGTGGTCGAGCCAGACGACCCTGCACCCTTGTGCAACGGCTCTCTCTAGCAGCTGGACGACAGTGTCCACGGAGTTGTCCTCCATCCCCAAGTCGGTGACCACGACCAGCGTGTTGCGTCGTGTTGCTACAGTCGAGAATACCGGCTCAAATGAGCCATAGTCTGTGAGTATCACTTCGTGGTCCAGGCCGTGGGCCATTGCATATCTCCAGACAATGGCTGCTGAGGTGAGGCCGTCAACATCCTTATCGTGAGAGATTGATAGCAGCGACCTGATGCGCCGCGTCTTTTCTGTCCTGTGGTTGCTCATCCCAGTGCGGAGCGGCGGATGACCTTTTGTTTCTTCCCCTCACAGTTTCAGTGTCCTCCATGCCCGGAGAAACCCCCTGATGTCACAGTCCGGGGACTGACAGTCTGCCGACCCGGGCCGTCACGGTCACGTGTGACGCGCCGTACGCACAGGCCCTGCCGGGTGACGACAGCCCCGGTGCAAGACTCGAAAGTATTTTCTCTTGTTCTGCGTCCACAATGGTGTGCTCCTATGACTGTGACCGGCTCTGAACCTGTGCTATTGAACGGCAACCAGGCCATTGCGCGTGGTGCCTTGGAGGCTGGGATTGGTTTCTGTGCGGCGTATCCCGGGACACCATCAACTGAGATTGCTGAGTACGTCATGCGGTTTGTTGACGAGCTCGGCCTGTATGCCGAGTGGAGCGTGAACGAAAAGGTGGCCATGGAGGCTGCTGCGGGCGCCAGCTGGGCCGGTGTGCCTGCGCTCTGCGCCATGAAGTCCCTAGGGATGAATGTCGCATCGGACTTCCTGCTCAACCTGGACCTCTCGGGCTCCGGGCCTGGTGGCCTTGTGGTTGTGGTCTGTGATGACCCCCGGGGCCACAGCTCGAGTAACGAACAGGACACGAGGTTCTATGCCAAGGCTGCTGGCCTTCCACTGCTCGAGCCCTCGACATGTCAGCAGGCACATGATATCATGCCCTATGCCTTTGACCTGTCAAGGCGCTATGGCCTCCCGGTCATAGTACGGAGTACCACTAGGCTCAGCCATTCCCGTGCCCCAGTATATGTGGGCAAGATACCACGCACGGAGTGGACCCCAACACCTACCATTCCGGACTCCCTCTTCAATGTCCCACACCCCCACCTCCGGCACAGAGATCTGCTGGCGACGCTCCAGCGGGTTGCTGCTGAGTTCGAGTCGTCAGAGTTCAACAGTGTGCCCCATCGTGACCACTATGACCTGCTCATTGTGGCATCGGGGGTCTGCCAGCGGTACGCCCTTGAGGCCGTTTCTCTTGCTGGACTTGAAGACTCTGCTCTCCTGGGCCTCGTCACGACCTATCCCATGCCGTCACACTCTGTCCTAGGGGCCATCGGCATGGCCGACCGGGT
>JALVPN010000219.1 GCA_027031765.1 Promethearchaeota archaeon
GACATGGAGCTGACATTCACAGTTGCGACCTTTGGCGGACGGATGCTGGTCGACATGGCACACCACTCCAGCGATGACCCTGACGACCCGTCAAGCTACCGGTACTTTGCCGAGTACCTCCGTGAGAACGGGGTCACGATGGGCACCTTTGGAGACCCGAATGACATTGCGCAGAGGCGCTTCGACCGGGCCACACTGGGGACGTGTGAGGCCCTGCTGATAATGGACACCGAGACCAATTACGGGGAGAGTGAGATTGCAGCATTCCACGACTTCGTCAGAGATGGTGGTACTCTCCTTGTGATGTCCGAGTACTATGACAACCGCAGCAACACTGCGAGCTTCGGGATAGATGCGTACAACAAGATACTGGAGCCATTTGGCATCCAGTGTGAACGGTTCACCGTTGGCGGGTACCCGGAGGAGAACATGGGACATGTCTACGGTGCAGACCATGGGGGTGCGGTAGACGACGACCCGCTGACGGAAGGGGTGCGGAACATCTACGTGCTCCTCGGCAGTGCATTCACCGTCGACCCGTCCAGGGCACACGGACTGTTGTGGTATGATGCCGCCAGACAACACGCACTTGTGGCCACGGCCCGCTACGGTCAGGGGCGTGTCATAGCAGTATCTGACGGCTCGACCCTGTATGACGACATCCTCTACGACGCAATCCGCAACGGGGCCGACAACCTCGCGCTGCTGCACAACATAGCATCACTTGTGATACCGGAGGCCCCAAGGATATACGAGGTGCAGACCAAGTTCGACAGGATAGGCCAGCCCGGGAACGTGACGGCCTGGGTCTTTGACGATGACCTGAGCAACGTCACAATCACAGTGACCACACCCAGCGGCCAGAACATCACTTCCCCGGTAGTGGAGCGGCTTGGTTACGAGTTCATGCTCGACTTCCCAGTGGACACGGGTGGCTTCTACGTCGTCACAGTGCGGGCGACCGATGCGGCTGGGCACACGAAGGAGGTACGGGAAACAGTGCTCGTGCCTGTCCCGGCCGTGGACGATGTGTTCACCATGAGCGTGCTCGGGTCGCTCCTAGTGGTGGTGGTCGCCGGACTCGCATACGTCGGCTGCAAGCGGTTCAGACGGCCCATGGGAGGCCGTGAGGAAGAGGTCGAGTGGGAGCCGGTTTGGGACGACAGTGGACAGACGCCCCCACCAGTCATCGAATAGGCCCGTAGGTCTGTTCCAGCAGGCGCCTGATCCGGTCATGCACCGGGTCCAGCAGCGGGGCCTGCTCCAAGGTCACACCAGCAAGGACGCGCTTGTAGAGCTGAAGGCCTACGACAGACGCCATGCGGCTTGCAATGACCTGACCGCCCACGAGACGGCCCTCCTTTGTGGTCACAAGGGCGACCTTGGTCATCTCCGCAGTGTCCTCGATGACCTCAACGTCCGTTTCCACTCCGAGGGACGCAGCAACTGTTGACGAGTAGCCGACACACAGGACATCAGTCTCGAAGACCCTGTCATACTGGAGGCGCAGGGATACGTCCCTGAACCGTTTCCGACGGCCGAGCGCAGCAACAGCTGCCTGTCTGCCACCGCGTGCTGCGGCACTGGCCACAGGCAGGAGCACCGGCTTGCCGGTCAGTGCGTCCGGTATCTCTGCACAGTCACCCACTGCAAACACGTTCTCAACAGATGTGCGCATCTGCTCGTCAACCAGCACACCGCCAGCAGGGCCGAGCTCGAGGCCCAGTTCCTTGGCAAGTGCAGTGTTAGGCCTCAGGCCGGTGACACAGAGCACCGCATCAACATCGAGGTCGTCACCACCCACCACCACGCACCGGGCCTGCTCCTCACCCACGATTGCCTCGGGGCTCCTCCCAAGGTGGAGGTGCACACGTGGTGCCACTCTTGCTGCGAGGTCCTCGCTCAGGGGCACCTCGAGTAGTCTTCGCATCAGCCGTGAGCGGACGACCAGGTGCACAGTCTTGCCCATCCTCTTGAGGCGCTCGGCCATCTCGAGGCCGATATAGCCGGCACCAATCACTGCGACTGTCGACACATGGGCAAGGTACTCGCCGGCCCTGGAGGCGTCACGGATGTCCCTTATCGTGAACACACCGTCCAGGTCCACGCCCGGGATAGGTGGCAGTGCTGGCACTCCCCCGAGGGCAAGGATCAGACGGTCGTACTCCTCGACGAAAGTACTACCGTTAGGGGCACGACAGTCGAGGCGGTTGTCCTCCACGCTGCCCCCAACAACGGTCACACCTGTCTTCACCTTGATGCCAGCCCCTGCGAGTGTCTGGAGCGACCACTGGGGTACTGTGAGCTCTTTGGGCCAAGGCGACTCTAGGGCCATTGCCACACCCGGGCGTCTGTGAGCATCGTGTGTCTCATCGGTGAGGACAGCCACTTCCGCGGACTTGTCAAAGGTCTTCGCTGTGAAGGCCGCGGCAGCGCCCCCTGGGCCATAGCCGACAACTACAATCTTCAATTCCTGAGACCCCCGCGCATCTTGAGGAGGACAACAACCACTACTACCGCCACGGCACCCACACCGATGACAATGAGAGGTGTCGTGTCCTCAACGACTGCAATCGAGCCAGCATAGGCCTCGATAACGTTACCATAAAGGCTTACCGCGACTGCATAGACATCATACTCACCTGGCGCGAACCCGGACAGCGTGACAGAGAAGTTGTACACTCCACGGCTACCCGACAGTGTGAGGTTCACACACACACCATAGTCGGACTTCAAAGACAGGTACACCTGGTCAACTAGCAGGTAGCCGTCGAGCACGACGTGGCCCGACAGGACGCCGGGGCTCCACAGGCCCAGCACCACTGTGTCTTGGTCAAGGGTCACATTGCGGAATGCGATGTTGGCCGACATGCCGGCAGAGAGGACTACCGGTGGCAGCACCAGCGCCCCCACACCATCGCTCACGTTGAGACAGAGCCATGTGATGCCAGACTGCCCGGATGGCAGCTCAAGTCGTAGCGAGAGAGCGCGACCACTGACTGTACTGGTGTTGAGGAGCTGGTAGTCCGTAGAGACCAGGCCCCATCCCCACTGGAGGTCACTACTGGGTGTGTCACGGTCGTAGGCCTCCGCATAGATGTCCACAGCACTGCCCTCCTCGGTCAACTGCAGGCGCTGGACCCACGGGTGCCAGGTACATACGACGTCAACGTACCCGGTGGTGTCGTAGTCGGACACATTCCCTGATACCATCGTGACAGATAGGCGCCCGAGCCCGGACGCTTCCGGACGCTCTGTGGTGACCAGAACCGTCTTGGCCCCAGTAGTCACAGACACCTGCATGGTGGATGGCTGGTAGGTGGTGTCATCCCACACGTATGCTGTTGACGTGCCGTCTGTGACATTCACCATGATGTCAGCGCCTCCAGCCCCGGTCTCCAGACTCTTGTCGGTGTCCCACCTGATGGAGAGGGTCCTACCGGTCAGTCCAGGCGGGCCTGCAAACGCCACGATAACACTGAGCGTGTCGAGCTCTGCATATGTGTGGACGCTGAGGATGTCCACGGCAGGGGAGATACCGGGGTCGTGCGGGTCGTCAATGACGCCGCCGATGCCGGTCCACTCGTGGACGGCAGTGACATTCGTCAGTGACCTGTTGAGCGAGTACTGTACGGCGAGAGGGGCGTCCACACGGCCGTAGCCCCACGACTGCGAGGGTGTCGAGTAGTGGGCCACCATGCCACCCGCAGACTGCACGAGGGCACTGTAGTCGGCCCACGGGTCCCTGCGACCGGATGCCTGCCGGACGAGTGCCAGTACTCCAGCGACATGCGGGGCTGCCATGCTTGTGCCTGCGCGTGTCCGCCACAACGACGTTGTTGACGGAGCGGCAGCCGTGATTGTCGAGCCGGGGGCCGCCACTTCAGGCTTGGGAAAACCATCGACACGTGGCCCGCGGCTGGAGGAGGACAGGAACTCGCCATCAGTGTCGACGAAGGCACTCACGCAGACACCGTAGTCCGCAGTACCAGGGGAGCTTATTGTGTGTGTCATGTCGAGGTGGTCTGTCAGACGCAAGAGCGAGGAGCTCCAGTCGCCGTCCCAGGCGTAGACGTCGACGGTCACAGGGGGGCCGGATGGGTTGTCGACCTCAATGGCCCACATCCCCGAGTCAATGTGCTGTTGTGGTTCTGAGAGCTGGACGACGAGCCTGTTGGTGCCGCGTGCACTCACATCTGCAAACAGCGAGACGTTCAGTACCGGCTCCTCCACGTATGCTGCTGAGCCCACAATGGACTCAAAGGGGCCGAAGGTAACGGCCTCGCCCGAGGGCGGCCTGAATATGATGGACTCGTCACGGTCAGTGCTGCGCCACAGGATGTTGATGTAGGAGTAGACGGGAGGGTTGCTGACCGAGAGGCCCACCGTGCCGGACTGGCCCGCGGCCACTGTCAGGCGTGCGTGCTTGCTCCGTCCGCCAAGGTTTCCGGCTGCAAGCGATGACAGAGTGCCGTTCGCAATGAAGGCCCTACTGGTGGCCAGGTCCTCGGGGTCAGTACCGTCGAGGAAGCCCAAGTAGCTTGAGAAACTCATGTTGATGATATCAGCATCCTGTTCTATAGCGAAACTGATACCGTCGAGTACGTCAGCCGAGTCAAGTCCACTCTGGACTACAATCAGATCCGCACCCGGGGCCACACCAACACGCTGTGTGAAACCGGGCTGGCCGCCTACAATCGTCGATGCCACGTGCGTCCCATGACCGTGGTAGTCAGTGACAGAAAGTGCCTCTGTCAGGTTCACCCCGCGGACGTAGACCTTCTGCCCCATCTGGTCGTATAGTACTGCCACCTTGGACTCGCCAAGGACGACGACATCATCGTCAGGGAGCGTTACAGTGCCGTCCCCGTTGCCGTCGATACCACCCAGCCACCTGTCACCATCGGTGAACGTGAAATGCCCATCGCCCCCCACATCAATGAACATGTAGTCCGAACTCAGGTCGTAGTTGTGGCCTGGCTGGTGCAGCACTGTCGCGACCGGGCCCTCGTTGTCGTCAGCATACCCGTCACGGTCGAGGTCAACATAGAACGCCCCGTCGGAGAGGAGCACATCGAAGGGACCGGCACTCCGACGCCAGAAGGAGGGGTGCAACCAGTCGACGCCCGTGTCCAGTACTGCGACCCGGACTCCATAACCATCGATTGCCTGGCCATCAACGTGAAGACTATGCCACACCTGGTCAGCACCTGTCCAAGGTACGGACTCCACCAGCGAGGGGTAGAACTTCTTGCTGCCCGAGAATGCCCGCAGCAGGCCGAGCTGTTCCAGACGGTGGACAGACGCCGCAGAACGTACCGATGCCAAGTACAGTTCTCCGACACGGACGGGCGTCCCGTGCCGGTAGCGCAGGTCAACACCGAGGCGGGCAACAGTAGCCAGCTCGGTCCGTGAGAGTACGTGGTCGAACTGCAGGAGCGCACGACAGCCACCAGAGGAGGCGAGCGAGTACCTGCCATTCAGAGTGCTCAGCTCGTGGAGGAGCATCGGCTCAACAGTCCGTGATGTCATGACGTGTGAGAGGGCAGGTACGAGTGGTTGTTCCCCTATTGCAGCACTGCTGGCCACAGCCGTTCCACGGGTCACCATGGACATAGGTGCCAGCAGGATGATCAGTACTATGATGACGCGTCGCATAGGAGCACCTGCGTCTGAGCGGTACGTCCACGGAGATAGACACCCCTTTTCAAGTTGACTGGTGACACACCCGCTGTAGCAGTGTCGCGCTATGCTGCGGAGCCCTACGGAGACTGCGGGCAGTCAGGCCGTCATAACAATACCGCAGCCCATATGCTGGCACGAGTGTTGGTAGATGGTGCCGGACCCTCTGTGCACACTTACTAGGGGGCCAACTGGCCAGATGGGACGTGAACGGACTGCACGACCAGACTGGCGTAGTCCAAGGATACTGCACTGGACCCATGTGCGTCCCCATGTTCAGGACATAGGGCGACCGCGTCGTACACTGAGCTTTTAATAGCGTCGGCAGGGAGATGGATACGTCCTCAAGTGATGCAATGGCAACACTGTGAACCTGTTGGCCCCAGCAGTGCGTCTGGAGATGTGTGCAGATGGACAAAGGGTTTGTGCCGCCCGAGTTCAGACACCTCGTGAATGAGAGTGGCGTCCCATGGGAGAGACTTGCTGAGGAAACTGAGAAGAGAGTGGCAAGTGGTAAGAGCGAGTTCGAGGCGTTCACAGATGCTGCAATAGACATTGCGTCCAGAGAGTGTATGGGTGAGAGGCCTGATGTTGCTGTGCTCCGCCTCGGCATGGAAGCAGCACTGAACAGGGGACGGCTGGCAGAGGCACTGTTCATCTCGACAGACACGGACGAGGTCGCAGTCCAGAGCCTACGAGGGATTGCCCTGTTCGTCCTCTCTGACGTGGACGGGCTGCGCAAGGTGCTCAGGGCCATAGAGCAGAAGGTGGACGACGACTCCCCGCCCGCCGACAGGGTCAGGCTCAGCACCGTGAAGATATACCTGGGTGCCCTTGAACGTGACACCAGCACCATAATCTGCGTCATGGAGTTCGATAGCCTCCTTGAGGAATACCCCGAGCAGGTGGAACAGCCCCTCATCGAAACAATGTTCACACTCTACGTCATCGGCTCACTCCTCCGAGAGATTGGGGAGGCAGCACGGGCGACCCGGATTGCCGACACGCTGGAGGACATGGCAAGGAGCAGGGGGCACAGGATGATGCTCGGGCTTGTCGAGAACCTGCGTGGCAATACCTGCAACCTGCAGGGGAAGTTCGATGAGGCCGAGGAACACTACCTCAGGTTTCAGTGTATCAGCGAGGAGCTCTCCTTCGAGCTGGGCGCCGGAATTGCACTGAACAACCTTGGTACGCTCAAGCTGAACTCCCTGAAACTGGAGGAGGCGCTTAGACTCTTCGAACAGGCGTACAGCGTCATGAACATGGCAAGGGCAAAGGTCAACGCACTGGCGAACATAGGCGAGATCAATACTCTCCTAGGCAGGTACGAGGATGCAGAGCGGGCACTCAGGGAGGCCATCACGCTAGAGAAGAAGACGCAGACCGACACGATTGAGGTGTATGCATGGTATGCAATCCTGTTGGCAAGGACAGGGCGGACGCTGGAGGCCAAGAGATACCTGAAACATGCGAAGGAGATAGCCGACCGCACCGAGAGACCGCTCCAACGCGGTGTATACTGTCTGACAGAGGGCACAGTGCTGGTTGCCGAGGGCGACCTCTCAGGTGCGCTCGCCTGCTTCGAACATGCAGTACGCATTGGGAAGGAGAGTGATGTCTTTGAAACGCTCGTACGCGGAAAGCTTGAACTGGCACGCACGCACCTAATGGCGTACCTGAGTGGTGGGGGCGACAAGCACCTGTCCAGCGCAGCGTACCACCTCAACGACCTCATCCAGATAGCGCAGGAACAGGGCCTCCAAGCGCTACATGCAGAAGTGCTACTGCTGAGGAGCGACATCTTCCGGCTGGACGACAAGGTGCCGGAGGCGGAAGGTGACCTGAACAGGGCCCTCAGTATAGCGTCGTTCTTGCAGGACGACAGGCTGAAGACAGAGGCGACGGAACGGCTCCATGCCTTGACGGTAACACCCACCGGTAGCAGCACGTTCGAACACCAGGTCGCTACAAGGTCGATGGACAGGGTCTCAGCGTTCAGGCCCGCACGCGGACCCATCGTGGTCCCACAGCCAGAGCTGTACACACTGATTGCGGTCGACCGGGACTCCGGACTGCCAGAGTTCGTATACAGCTTCAACGAGGAGATGACCGTGGACAGCTCGATAGTGAGCGGCTTCATATCTGCAATCAGCAGTTTCTCCAGCACCCTCATGGCCGGGACGGGTATGCTGCGTTCTGTCAACCATGAGGGCTTCGTGCTGATACTGGAGCACACACGCTCAAGGATTGTCGTGCTTGTCGCCAGCAAGGAGACCTTCGAGACACGGTACAGACTCAGGGACTTTGCGGCCAAGTTTGAAGAGAGGTACCCGGAGCGAGTGGGGAGTGGTGGTGTGGACACCAAGAAGTATGCCGACGCCGCGGAGCTAGTGGCCAGTGTGTTCGGTGCTGACAACAAGGACTGACGGTCGGTGTGATGCCACAGCGTCAGATGAGCTTATATTATTGGGTGCGGGCCGGACTCGGTGAAAGGAACATGGGACTATGACTTCAATAGATGAGGTGCGGAGGATTCTCCGGGTAGGCGAGACCCGCAACCGGGAGTTCAAGCGCAAGCTCACCAGAGCCGACCTGAGGCCAGAGAGACGCCAGAGGCTTGTGTCGAGGATACGGTACATGACC
>JALVPN010000220.1 GCA_027031765.1 Promethearchaeota archaeon
CTGTCCGAGTGAATTTGAATTGTTATGTTTCACTTTCATCTGGCAATCTGAGGATTCGTTCACTGCGCCACACCCTTATGAGATGAATTGAGTCAAACTCTCTTAAATAAACAACTCTAAATGGAGGATGAATTAACTCCCTTATTTTCTCCTCACTGAGACCGGAGAGCATACCCGTCTTTAGGGCTTTGATTGTGATGTCCTCACTCAAGTCTATAGCCTGGTTCATCATCTCAATAATATTAGTGTTCGGGGAAGCCATCGTTTCTGGTGCGGGTGAGTGTCAACTTACAGTCTGGGCTTGAATGTCATGGAGTCCAAGTCCACACCAACTGTTGATTGCGGGTGTGACAGACCTGGGCATGTGGCTCGTGCTGTCCGGCTACGGCTCCTGCCGCAGGCCGCAGGGTGTGTTGATGAGAGTGGGAACCACAGGTCGCTGGTATGGGCAGGTCTGGTGCAACTGCGGTCAGGTGCGGGCCTAGTTCCTTTCGTGCAACACCGGGCCACATAGTATCGGTACTAGATCCGGCCCATGAGGCCCAAGACTCTGCAAACACACATATGCACAGGTGCGTTCGTACCGCAGTACCCCGGGACCGTGGCCGGATGTGGCTACGGGTCGCGGTCAGGAGAAGACAGTCTGATGACACATGACAGTCGCAGTCAATACAGTGCACTACTCAGTGCGTCTTCCAAGCTCCTTGAGAGTGCAGAGTGGCCAGTGCGTCTTGGTGCCGCGACCGGCCTGGCATGTATGGCCCCCAGCCCTGGGCTCTGCGACCGGGTAGCGGCCATGTTGGGCCCTCATTTCAGCGACTGGGCCGCCAGCGTCCGGCGTGTCGCGGTATTTGGGGCTGCTGTCGGTACCGCCTGCTCACGCGGAGTGAATGAGGCGGTAGCCCTGATGGGCCGCCTGCTGCCGGGTGATGCCTACACTAGGATTGGGGTCGCGCTTGCCCTAGGTGTGGTCGGCATCACAGCAGACGCTGTGAACAGAACCCTAGACATCCTGATGATGTTCCAGCAGGACCAGTCACCGGGGGTCAGGACTGCGGCCGCTCTGAGCGCAGGTATGTTGATGGGTATACACAGGCCTGCCGGAGTGCCAGACATCGTGAGCACGGAGGACATGTTCGGCGGGCCGAGGGAACGGCAGGCCGTAGTGCTGGGCACTGCGCTCGTGGGAGCTACAACGGGGCGCCCAGAGAGCGTGGAGGCAGTGATAGGACTGCTGGACAATCCCATGGACGGGCCCACACCGGCCACACTGCTGGCCCGTGCGCTGGCCGCTCTCTGTCGGGGCAGTCTGAGTGAGGACGCGGACGCACTGAGGGAGTATCTTGGGAGTGGAGAGTGGGCCGCCCGTCTGGGTGCTGTCCTCGGCCTCAGCCTGATGTGTGCAGAGTCCCACAGACCACTCATCACTCCGGACGACCTCCGTCCCCTGCTCTCTGACCCCAACTGGCAGGTATGCAGGACTGCAGCATTTTCGATGGGCGCCGTACTGGCTGCACAGGACGATGGACCACTGAAACCGCTTGCGTCTGCGGTCAAGGACGGGTCGAATACTGTACGGGCGGCTGCAGGATGGGCACTGGTACACCTTGTTGCAGGAGGTCGGGGGGACATCGCAGCACCACTCCTCGAAAGGCTGCTCAGTGACGACTTTGGGCCTGCGCGGCGAGCTGCAGCCGTAGGCATTGGAGTCCTCGAAGGGCGCGTGGGCCACGCGGCAGAAGACTGGACGCCTCCAAGAGTGGTCGTGCACGATGACATCTATGTGCGTCAGGGAGGCGGGACTGCTCTCGGGCTGTCCGTTGCACTAGACCACGCCCCCCTTGCTGTGGCACGTGGGGTTGCGCTGCACTACGCTGACGTACTGCCGGTTGAGACCGCGCTCCCGCTGGCCAGTGCTCTGGACCAGCAACGCGTGAGCGGGCAGTAGTCTGGCCAGCCAGATGCAGATGGGGTGTTGCCGGACGGCATGGCAGGCCCAATGGCACGGTACCGGTGAGTGACACGCGTACACAGCTGGAGTGATACCTCATGCCCGGCCCGGCATGCACTATGTGTCATGCCCTACCCATCGGGTGTACTATGAGGCCGGTCAGCCGTATTGCTGGGCCCCGACCGCTCTGACACGGGCGAGTCGGGGGGAGTCCCAGCGTAGTCATGGGGCCTAGTGTGGTCTTCGCACTACATAGACTATGAGGGCGACTGCGGCCAGTCCTGCTGCGCCTCCAACAATGAAGACCCATAGTGGGACCTGACCATCAGTTGGTGTGGTCGTGGTGGAGCTCGTGTTTGTTGTCGTTGTCGTGCCTGTTGTCGTGGTGGTTGTTGTCGAGAGCTGCAGCGGACTATACGGGGACTGCACTGTGTTGCCCGAGCGGTCGGCTGCAGACACGAAGTAGTAGATGGTGTCCGAACTGAACTCCGTGACGTTGACAGTGGCGACATAGAGTGTCCCATTGAACGTCATTCCATGCAGCACTGCGAGTGCAGGGTCGGGTGAGCCGTCCATGACCCCCAAGAGCACGGACGACGTGTTGAGGTCGTGGTCCGAGACATCGGCGCTGACGACGACAGTGTCGTGTGCTGTATTCAGGGGTGCTGTGACCGTGCTGATGGACGGTGGTGTGGTGTCCTGGAGCACAAATGTGTAGTTCCAGTAGTCGTGGAACATCGCTGCAGGCTTGTATACGGCTGCAATCATGTAGTCGCCGGGCTTGATGCCGAGCGATCCAGTGTCGGCAACTGTGGTCAGGGTGCCGTTGGCTTGGGCTGTTACCGGCAGTTCAATCATGGGGTGGGGCAAGTTGTTGATTGCTGCACAGGCCCTGCTGGCATCCGTCAGTTGCGTCCCGTTCTCGTCCGTGACGACCAGCGAGATGGGGATTGCGGTGCCCAGTTCGACCGTGAACGGGAGCGTGCGGTTGAGTGTGATGTGGCACTGGCTGATGACGATTGAACCGCGTGGTGGCGTTGGATAGATGCGGCCGCGTGCATACTCGCCGGGCTGAAGCGAAGACCTAGCGTGTGTCGCCTCTTGTAGTGCAAAGTCCTCGATGTAGAGGTGGCCGGTCAGCGTCCGGGAGCCGTTCACTGACTGGATACGTCCGACGACCGGGAAGATGTCACGGGACGAAAGGATTACCTGCGCACTGTACGTGTCACCGAAGTACAGCCCCTTCGGGTGGCTCTCAATGGACTTGTTGTTGATGAAGTCGTACCCGAGGACTGGGAGTCCGGTCGTCTCGTTCACGAACGTGAGCCTGACCTTCCATATCTCGACGGGCGGGTCGATGACTGGGATGCTCTCTGCAATCTCGCGGGCCCTCTTTAGCCAAGAGGGTATTGGCACCTCCAACTTCTCAAGTATCTTTATGCCCTTGACAACGATGTCCTTTACTGTTGTTACTGAGAAGACTACCTTGAGGAAGCTCTTGAGGGCCTTCTTGGTGATTTTCTCAAGGAGGGCTTTCTTGATGCCGTCAAGCATCTTGCCTTGGATGAAGCCGATTATCTTCTTCATGAACTGCTCAGCGAAGTCCGCGCCTCTTTTGACCGCGTCCAATACGTTCTCAGCGATGTCGAGGACGATAGAGATGTCAAGGTCGAACTTCTCCTCGGCAACGTCCGTGGTCGTGTCAACGGTATTCAGAGTGGTATACTTCGCATCAATCTGGTGCTGGCAGGCAAAGTAGTTGTGCGGGTCGAAGGTGCCCTCAACCGTATAGTCGATGAGATGATAGTTCCTCACGCGGTGGTCGTGGGCGATGTAGTGTGAGAATGCATCAAAAAAGGCCGCCTGCACCGTGGCATTGCCGTTGATGATGGTCATATTCAGCAGGTCATGTGACCCGAGGAAGGTCATGTACTCGTAGGGACTCGGGAATGGCAGGGTGAGTTCGGTCTGGCAGATGACGTAGTAGTGCGACTCGTCAATGTCCTCATAGTCGATAATGCCCAGCTTGACGAACGGCATCAGGAACTCCTGATTGGTAGCGCTTTCAGCAGCCACTCCGACCAGTCCCATGATCCCGAACGTGTGTCCGTGCATGTCGACATCAAGCGTCATGTTGTACATCTCAATGCTGGGGTTCTGCCATATGTCGGGGATACCGTCGTTCTCGGTGTCGGCCATGACATTGGTGTGCCCGTGCACCTCTACAGCGTCGACTGCGTAGTAGTATGTCGGGTTGGACACAGAGGAGTGTCCGACAAGCAGCACGTACTCAATCGAACAGTTGGCGTACTCGAGGACGACGTCTCCCGTTTCTGTTACAACGTCCCCGAGATGGCACCAGTCGTACGGGTCAATCATCGACACATTGAACCCCTTGCTGTTGGGTGAAACATAGGGGTCATTCCATGTGTACACCTCCAGGATGGTGTCAGCGGCACCCTCATCGACTACCGCTTTGAGCACCAGCATGTCGCTCATTATTGAGCCATTGACCTTTAGCAAGGCGTACTCAGATTCAGAAGGAAACCCCATGCGCATCTGGAGGCCATCTGGAATGCCTACGATGGCCTTGGCGTCCTCCACACCAGGACTAGTCACATTGTCAGACCACGCCTCGATATAGCAGGTCACTGCCTCTTCGTTGTAGAGGTCAGGTGCAGATGAGATGGCGTTACGTTCCGGGGCGTGTGCCCCGTGGGCTTTCGGTGGCGCGGCCGCTCCGGGCAGCGTGGCCACGCCATAGTTCGAGACCAGCAAGACCATGAACAGAAGACTCACAGCCCTGGTCCTAATACCAATAGTGGTGTGCATTGTTCTATACCTCAACAGAACGCGAAGTGCTGGTTCACGACGTTATGTCGATGGCACGGCTTTGTCGTGCATACAGTCTAGCGCTATAGAACCAGTTCGCATACATTATCATGGGTCCGCATCTATTAAATGGTCCTGTAGTCATCTCACCGACCTACGGGCCCTGCGGTCTACGCCTGGACGGCCCATTCCCGACGGCCCGCAGTCTCAGGCTGAAGGTGTACTCCTATGCAGCAAAGGGACTAGACCCCGGTGCACCTCTCGCCTCCGCGTGCCAAGGGAAGGATGATAGGGACCACATGGCCCCTGTCGTATGAGGGTTCCTGTTGCTGACATGGGGCTTCGGTGCATGCAACAGAGAAGAGATGGTGCGTTTCATTGCACAGTTCAGACAGACCTCTGCCGGACTGAAACAGCGAGGAACACCGCTCACTCTTGAGGCTGCAGGCGAAGAACTGGACTATTGTATGGGCCGGGGTTGTCCGATATTCGTTGCAGTGCACGAGGACCGCGTGGTCGGATATCTGGTGTGCTGGGTCGACGAGGACACGGTGTGGACGGAGTCGCTGTATGTCGTACCTGCCCTGCGCCGCAGAGGGGTGGCATCTGCCACGTACGAGGGGGCCGAGGAGTTCGCATGGACTCTGGATGGCGGCACAGTCCATAGCCCTCCTCAAAGGCCGCGGACACGATGCCGTCAACCTAGTCGAAGTGCACCGGTGCGTACAGGGACGAGCAACTGGGGAAGATTGCTGTCGTCAGCCACGAGTTCCGATACTGGTCCTTGCAGGTAGTTGGCGCCCCCGTGCCGGCCAGTATGTTGAGCAACACGACTACTACCCACGACTAGTCCAGCGTGCTCTCAAGTGCGAGCGCAGTCCGAACAGCCTCGCGCACCGTATCGGCAACGTACAACATACCGCACTCAGGTCGTACCCCATTTTCCTCTCTTGGATCTCATTCCAGACACACGTGGCTATCAACCCGGTGCACATCACTACCCAAGAGTCCCCGCACCACATCAATGACATGGGCACTACCGCGTACGTTCATGCTCTGTCGAAGTATTGCTGGCGAATAGCAGAGGACAGCCAAAGAACCTTTTTCTTGAGAGATGGAGTGACCTATTCGCCTCCGGCCACCGAGAACGTCATGGCACAAAAGGGAGACTTGAACGCTATGCCGACATGCAGTGACTGCAAGTACTACAGACCAATAAATGAGAACGAGGGCGATTGCTTGGGGGCCAAGGTACCTGCTGACAGGGATGCTGGGCTGTGTCCTGCTAGGGCGTTCACACCCAAGTGAGCGGCGGGGGCAGGACACCCCCATTCTGCCCAGTCCGGCCTTCAGGCTAGGACTCGCAACTCCAGACAGGTTGGACGAATGTACCGACGCATGTCCTACCAAGTGGGGTTCAGTGCATGAGCGCTTGCCCCGGACCCGGCCAGCGGGATGAGCATGTCAGCTCCACCACACCGGTGACCAGCCCCCGACCGGGGAGGCTCCCATTGGACGGCCTACGCACTCTGTCAGGCCGTTTCGGCAACTGCACCCGCACGCACGCACTAGTGTGTTTCCGGTGGGACCATACACACGCTACCACACCCACATCCCGAAGAGCTGGAAGACGACGGCCTGAGCGAAGACTATGGCCAGCAACAAGCGACTCTCTCTGCGGCTCATGTCTGTCCTCATGATGTATGTGAGCACCGGGACGAGGAGGAATGGTAGGACGAACATGCAGATCCTTGCGGTCTCCCCTTTTTTCGGCGTCCCGGCCAAGAACAAGAGTGCAAGGGAGAGGAGTGCAGCCTTGACCAAGCTGTACTCTGTTGGAAACTGCCCACCCGTGACCGCCTCCCCCCTCATCGTCACGAGCCCCCGGTATGTGAGGACGCACATTGCAGGGCCCAGGAAGACCAAGATGTCCATGACATCCTGTACGCGCGTCACGACGTATTCGACTGGACTCGCCACGAGCATGAACCCACCCGGGTTCTCAAGGGAGCTCGCGTAGAGGAATGCATCGACGTAGTTGAAACCGGTTGTCACGAACAGCAGCAGGTAGACCCCGCCGACACTGGCTGTGACGAGGAGAGGAAAGCCCATGGGACGCAAGACGCTGGCCATCCGGGCGAGCAGGCTGTTGTTGTCGGCCCCGGCAAGTGCCCTGAGCCCCTCGAAGGTGAAGAGCAACAGCACTGCAAAGACAGACAGGAACGTAATGAATGTCAGCAGGAATAGACAGACCGAAGAACCCAGAAATGCGACACGCCGGTCTTCGTAGAGGTAGAAGTACACGACGCCCGACACCAGTGTCGCCACTACTGCATAGACGTTCGCAAGATAGTACACCTGGACTGCTGGGAGGAGCAGGTAGAGGAGCACGGCATATGCTGCTGTTTCCTCGTCCACGCCAAGGAGTCTCACGAGTATGCCCCTGATGAAGAACGCCGAGCCGATGGCTGCGAGCACACAGATGGCAATGGCCACTGCGCCCGGTGACCCTACCAGCCGATAGAGCACGTATACCAAGAGGACTGCTCCAGGTGGCTGGGTCTGCGCATGCACTGTGAGTGTCGGTTGCAGCTCCTCATAGTTGCTGATGAAGTCGACTATGCTCACAACTCTGGGCAGATCAGTAAAGAGCTCCAAGGGCCCTGCAATAGGCTGCACTATGCCGGCGTCCCAGCCATGGACCAGACTGGTGGCAATGATGGACAGGGTGCCGACCACGGCCGCCTGCCAGACACTGAGATGTGCACCTTCCCGTCTGTTGAGGTGTCCCAAGCAGACTGCTGCAATGACTGCAATTGGCACAGCGACCATCAGCTCTCGGACACCCGGCAACACCAGCTGACCCCACAGAGGCCAGCTGTCGAACCTGCCATACGTGCATGTCCCATCCCGTGGTGGCGGACCGGGCGGTGGGGGACCACCAAGGTACCCTCTCGCAGATGCGGGGCCCAGTAAGAGGCGATATGCAACGACCACTACGATGATGCCGAGGAGCACTGCGGTGTAGGCCCTGAGGTTCTCTCTACTGAGGAGGACTCGATGTCCTGCGCCACCAGCAGCCCGTGATGTGATGCCCGTCATGGCAGGTCAGTCAGCTGTGCGACAGTATATGCACTTTTGCCGGACTCCGTCCTGTTCTGGCCCAGTTCTGACCCAGATCTGACCCAAATCCGCTGGTCAGTCAAGACTGATGTACAGGAACGCAACAAGTGCTACGCCAGCGAAGATGTCGGGGATCAGGACAAATGGTCCAAGCCCCTGGGCGCGGAAGCCAAACAGCAGGTGCAGGAGAGGGTTTGAGGCCACGGCGTACAGCAGCAGAGCGGCCACGATGAGGACGAGCCCGAGTGTGAAGCGCGTGTGGAGAGTCCTATAGATGTCCACGTACACGACAGTCAGTGCCATGGCAACGATGGCATTGAAGAACGAGAGGAACGCCTTGACTTCCAAGAGCAGCGCCATTGTCGCAGGGTCGGCCAGTGGTGGCGGGGGCTGTGCTTCGGGCGGCGGGAGGGCAATGA
>JALVPN010000221.1 GCA_027031765.1 Promethearchaeota archaeon
CGCATGGCGACCACCACGGCCAGGCCGCAGGCAGTACTGACTCCGCGGAGCAGTTTGTCCAGGCGTCCGGACAGGCGGACGGGGGCGTTGCTGGCACGCAGTGCCACCAGCTGGCGGGTCCCGGTCGGGTCACGCACCTGTAGTGAGTGCTCCCAACAGGAGGTGGTGGCATCATACGTACGGACATGCACCCACGGTGTATGCACGAGCGTGTCGGCCTCCGAGGCCCCCCTACCAGCCAGCGCCACCAGGTGCACCAGCGTGACCAGTACCACAACGGCCACACTGGCCCACGGGTAGACGACCGTGATGAGAGTGACCAGGATGAACGTGGCGACGACCGATGTCCACCGTCCACGGACGGCCCTGTCGGTCCACCTGAAGGAGTCGACCTCCCTGTGTTCTCGTCGCGCCTCTGCGATGGCCTCAAGAGGGTCCTTCTCCGGACGCGAGCCCAGTACGTAGTCACTTGTCAACGGGTCACCCCCTGTGCTGCTATGACGTGCAACATCCGTGAGAGCCTGTCAGCTGCGCCCCTGTCACCACCCGATACCACGAGGTCTGTACCAATGATGAGCACCTCTGGCATGCCGCGCACCCGTGAGATACCGTGTGCAATGGTGCCGGGCGATGAACGCAGTACTGTCCAGTGATAGCCATGTCCAGAACGGAGGACGCGCATGACACGGCGGGCGTCCAGGGGCCGCGGGATCCGTACCTCGACCGTACCGGCAGTGGGGTCACTCACGACGTACACCTCCAGTGCTGATGAGCAGCATGTCCTCCAGCGACGGCTCGCGGACGGGGACATGTGGGTATGCGGCACGCATCGCACTCTCAAGGACGCCTGCATCAACGAGCACCCGCTCCTTGAGGGACTCTGCCGCCCGTACACCGTCACGCAGTCTGAGGCCCTTTCTGTGGACACAGAAGCCCACTCTGGTGGGCCCCTCACCATGCGGGCGCACAACAAAGAACCTGAGCTCGCCGGCGCCTGCGGAACTGTAGTGGACATGCATTGCCTCGAGGACACGCTCAGCAGAGTGCGTGAGGTCAATCCCGAGGGGCACGGTGCCCAGGAGGCGACAGGTCGACACCTCGACCGTCCACGCACGCAGGGCGGCCAGTACGTGCGCCTCATCATCCCAGAGCAGCTGGTGACGGTCCCGGTCATGACGGTGGACGAGTATGAGCACCAGCAGGACGGGCAGGCCCACGAGGGGTGCCATGGGGACTCCGGGGAGTGTCCAGAGCAGGACAGCGCCCCATGCAACGAACACCGAGACCGGGGCCACGATACGCAGCGCCACCGAGTCGTACCAGCTCATGTGCACACCTCCTGCGAGTCCTGACACGGGCGCGGCGTGGCCCCAGGCCCTGACCGAGAGCGTTCCGTGGAGGGCGGGTGGAGGTGGTGCGACCGCGACGACACGAACATCGAGATCGCCTCACGGAGCTCGTCGACGGAGCTGTAGGGCCAGACATCCGCCACGGCGTCGTCACCGAACATTGTGAGGTACTGCTGGAACCGCCTGTCCAGCAGGAGCACGACACCCCAGTCACTTGGCGACCTGCGCAGACGGCCGACGAGCTGGGCGACCTGGCGCACAGAGGGCACCACCGATGCATAGTAGTAGCCAAGTCCCTCGCCGAACCGTTCCTCGTACCAGTCCTGCAGCGCACGCTGGTGCAGTGTCGGCGGGCTGAATGGGATGCCCACCCCCACAATCAGGTCCACCATGCTGGAGCCGCCACGCACGAGGTCGATGCCCTCACTGAACTTCCCACCGTACACACAGAATATCGCCCGCGGGCCGGCCTCCACCTCGGCCTGGAGCTCCTCCAGCCTCGCATCGCGTGTCTCCACGACCCGCTCGCGCATGCCCGTCCTGACACCATAGCTGAGCACCTCCTGCATTATCGCGTAGCTGGGGAATGCGACTAGGGCGCTCTTGTCAGCAGGCATGTGACACAGTGCGACAGTGACCCGCTCTGCAATGCGGCGCCACATACTGGGAGAGCGCTCGGTATACTTGGTGCTCACGGTCCGGTCGAGGAGGACAAGGCGCGTCCCGTGAGGGTATGGACTGGCGAGGTCGGCAGTAATGGCATCCGCCACACCGAGCAGACGGGAGTAGTGTGACAGGGGCCGCAGCGTCCCCGACATGAGCAGTGCAGAGCGGGCACCACGGAGGACAGGCGCAGCAAGGCCCGCAGCATTGAGGGGGCGCACCCTGAGCACCAGGTCGGCGGGACTGCTGGCACCACCACGGTAGCCGTGGGACTCAAGGGTCACCAGCCAGTCAGACCCCTTCGACGCAAGATGTCCGGTGAGGAGCAGCTCCACCAGTCTGTCCAGTGGGGTCTCCAGTGCCGGGGCATCGTCTGCTATCTCCACCGGGACGACCATGTCACGGAGACGACGCAGGGCATCGACATCTGCAAACCGCGGCACTACGTCCCATATGTTGAGCCGGCGCTCCCCACTGTGCAGTGTCTCAAGGCCCCGTACCATAGTGTCCCACACGAAGTCGACCGTCTCGCCGAGCCACTGCATGCCCGTATCGCGGACGATGTCGTCACTGTTCTTCCTGAGCCACTCGATGTCCTCCCCGCTCAGCGTGACCGTGTGGGACGACAGGACATGCTCTGGCAGGTTGTGTGCCTCGTCAACGACCAGGTCGACATCCAGTAGCCGGACACCGAGGCTTGAGAGCAGCGCCCGCCGTGCGCGTTCCTGGAACATGTACCCATACGGGCCAATCACCACGAGGCTCCGACGGGCAGACCACCGCAGCAGTTCGTACGGGCAGAGGCCCTCCTCGGCACCCGTCCGCTCTGCGGCCTCCCTTGTCACGAGCCCTGCGGAGGCCAGGCGGGACACCACGTCACGTGCACGGTCACGTATAGAGTACCGTCCGTTCTGACCCCTGACATAGAAGTCATTATAGAAGCGGCACCGCCTTGACTGTATGAGCTCAGCACATGCCCTGTTGAACCCCACATTCGAGCGTGCACCCATGGAGTCCCGGAGGGGACAGATATGCACGCGCGAGGCCATGCTCGTGGCGGTGACCAGGGTGGAGTGACCGGCCGTGACGCCGTGCTCCCGCAGGACTGACAGCTCGTTCTCGAAGACCCGGGTCTGTGAGTGGGTTCTTGTGAGGACGACGAGCCTGGATGTCGGGTCTGCGGCACGGGACGCCAGGAAGCCTGCAAGGACCGCTACTGTCTTGCCCACACCACAGTCCGCCGACAGTAGGCCCACGGTCTTCCCGTTGAACACGCGGGCTGCGAACTCCACCGCCTCGTCCTGGTGCGGCCGCGGACGGTAGGGGAACCACGTCATGTGCCCGGAACGCGCGTCCACTGGCCCTCACGCCTCCAGTCTGATGCAGGACTCCGCGGTGTGGATCCTGAAGCGGATGGAGAAGTAGCTGCGCATGAGGCTGTGGAAGCGTGCGACCTGGCTGGGACGGTAGAACTCGGGGTCACGACTGCCAATCCGCTCGACAATCTCAGGACTGAAGCCCTTCTGGCGGGCTGCGGTCCAGAAGTACTGTTCGACCTCACGCATCGTCGAGACCACGAACACCACGCTCTTCTCCACCGTGGCCATGAGGAACCGGACGGCGTCACGCGCCCCGGCCGGGATGTCAGATAGCCTGACCGAGGTGGGGATGTAGACCGCGATGCCGTCGTTGCTGTCGAGATAGACCTCATGGGGCACGCTCTGGGTACCACGCAGGGCCTCCAGCAGGGACAGCACACGCGGTAGCTGTGGTAGGAGCGGCCGTGACGGGTCGCGCCAGTCGACGCGTGTGACCACGAACAGCTCCGGGTCCGGCTCGTCAATACCCGGCATGCGCAGCACGGTCACCCTGTGATAGGTGTCCCTCAGGAGCAGGTTGACGAGGTTGATGACCGACATGCGTTCCCTCGGGCGCTGCTGCACCCTGCCCGGGGCCACCACGTCGCTCTGTGCCATGGTGTCACACCACCTCCTCACTGGCCGCGGGGGCCAGCGTATCGGCGTCCTGTTGCAGCAGGCCCTCTGACACCAGCAGGTCGATGAAGTGCATCGCCCTCTCCGGGTTGATACCGGCCTCTGCACACTCGACCAGCACCATGTCCAGCGTGACGACGTGACTGCGGGCGAGAGCTGCGAGGCTGCGGATGATGTCGAGCACTCTCCGCTTCACACCGCGTCCACGGGCCCTCCCACGCTGTCGTGCAGAGCCCATGCGTGCCTCCTCCACAAGGCCCACGACCAGTTCCTGGGCCTCCTCACGGGTGGCTGCATACACGGACTGGGGCGTGTGTACTACGGGTGCTGCACACATCGAGCATGATGTCACCTCGTCCCTGTCAGTGACACGCACGTAGCCCGTATAGCCACACCGCGGACAGGTATAGACCCTGAACACACTGCTGCGTCCTGTCAAGTCTCAAGTGCCACCTCCTCTACCTCTGGCTCCTCCTCGGGGGCCTTTGTCGGGAGCTCCGTGCTCATACCGAGCCCCTCGAGGTACTCGATTACCGTCGGCTCGACGCGCTTGCGCACCCGCTCGTCATCATAGAAGCCGCCCCAGCCGAGGGACATGCTCACGTCAAAGTCGGGGAGCCCTGCATGGTCCTTCAGTTTGATGACCCTCTTCCGGTCGACGCCCGGTGCACACTGGAACCTGTAGTCGGACGCGTGTGCGACCACATGGCCACCCACAGGAGCGTTGACCTGGCCGAACCCACCGGCACCAGGCTTTGAGATGGCCTGGTTCGTATAGAGGAAGACCACACCTGTGGCCATGGCCACGCGACGCATCAGGTTCAGTAGCGCGTTGATGCGCTGCTGACGGATGCCGAGGTTGAACAGCCCCACATACTCGGCACGGAAAAAGCCGGTCAGCGAGTCCACCACGACCAGCCTGACATCGTCCTCCACGCAGATCTTTGGGATGCGCTCGAAGAGCTGGACGAGGTGGTTGGTCGTCACTGGCGTTGCTGTGCGGACACTGGCGAGCATGACGTCAGGGTCGAGGCCCCACCTGTAGATGTTGGCCCGCAGCGTCTTCGGCTTGAAGGAGTTCTCAGTGTCCAGCCACAGGACGCGCCCTTCCAGTCCGCCGTCCTCAAGTGGCAGCAGCGCCCGCGCAGCAAGGTGCAGGCACATCTGTGTCTTGCCGCTGCTCGCCTTACCGTAGAACTCGACTATCGAACCGCTCTCGAGGCCGCCCTCCAACAGTGCGTCGAGCTTTGTAATCCCGGTCTTGAGCCGGGGACGGCTCCCGAGCTCAGCCTCGACCTCTGTTGCCGGCCTGAAGTCGAACATCCCGAGCCGTTCCCGGGCGGCCCTGATGACCTTCTTACACGTGCCCTCACCAAGGCCCGTCCTCTCCTGCAGCTCCTCCGCGTTCTGGACTGCCAGCAGCTCCGCAGTCGTGATGAACGCCTCTTGCAGCTTCTTCGCTATGGTAGCACCGATACCTGGTACCTCTGTCAACTCTGTCATGGGAACACCCCCAAAGGACTCTCCCGCTCGTACTCCCCTGCACCCGCCGGCTGCGACCGGTCACAACCCGGTCCAACGACAGGATTCATTGCCGTGGCCGGGGGGCGCCCTAGAGGCTACGCCCGTACACCTCCACCCACCGTGTCAGCGCCGGTCAGCGCCATGATGTGCTCAAGTGGTGCGAGTCCGTCGAGCCACTCAATGATATCTCGCACAGGCACCGCGTCAAGGTCGTCAGCACTGAGCACCGACACCAGGAGTGCCTTGCCAGCATCGGCCACCCGTCGCAGTGCCAGCCTGCGTTCCTCGACGCCCATCACCCTGTACCACGGCATCACCACAAAGCCCGACTCTCCGGCAAGGAACTCATCCCACTCGACCTCCCAGTCGCCGTTCACAGGCTCCTGACGCACAGCACTCAGCACGGTCTCTGTCCAGGTCTTCCACCTGTGCATTATCCTGTCGACACGCACTGCCAGCTCCCGGAGGTCTGGTGCCTGTACCATCACGGCCACCGATGTGTGCGTCTTCCGGATGATAGCCGCCCCAGCAAGTCCGGCCTCCTCCTGTGTCAGGATGACTGCAACCGCTGACACCAAGGACGGGATGTCACACGGCAAGTACCCGCCGGGCGCCCGCTCTGCGAACCGCTCGAACGGCTCCAGTATGCTGCTGCGCAGGCCGACCACAACCACCATGTACGGGCCCGGGAGGAGCTCTGCCAGCAGTACGTTGTGGTAACCATCACTGTAGGCCGCCTGCACCGGGACCGTCACCTGGACGCGGCCCTGTTCTTCCAACTTCTCAGCGTAAGCCTCAAGGTCTAGGAGTCCTCGCGACATCAACTGCTCACCGACAATGACATCGCATCCCAGAATATTCAACATTCCGGGCGCCCCCTCACGACCACGATAAGTACCCGTCTTTCCAACCAGACAGTGATATGGCCTGGCTGCGCATAACCGCCAATAAACACCTGTATAACCCGCTACTATACCACTACCACCACCGACCGCCAGGTACTTACCAAGATTTCCGCGTGGTCTCCATGTCTTGTCGTTGGACCAGGTGCTCCGCAACCACGCATCATGGTCTCAAGATGTAATGCATTGTGGTCCCCTGACACATCATTGCAGTTGTCGCTGCAACATGAGAAGTGGTCTTCCGTGCCCCATCACTCCGTCACGGGCTCTGATACTACAGGGCCCGAATACTTTGCCTGGAGCTCCTGCACGACCGCCCTTGCCTGGGCCCCCAACTCGTCCTCTCGTCCTACCAACGACTGCAATTCTGTCACTGCAATGGCATTGTGCCTGTGGGCCGCCAGGAACAGACTCTCAAGACAGTCGGTGAGCAGCTCCGTGTCCACTCCGCGGCCCTCCTCATATGCGATAACTACTGGGTACGCAGCGTGTCTGTAAAAGTTGTTCTTGTATCCTTCCCCCAGAAAGGCAAGCCAGACATTCAGCACCAAGAGCATGATTCCGAAGGGAACATGCCCGCACATAAGCCCTTGGAACATGGGGTCAGCACTAGGACAGCAGAGAGAATACACAATCAAGAAGCCCAGGTTCCAGGGTAGGGCAACTAGGGTGAAATAGGAGCGGAGGTGGCTACCACACAGGAGCTGCCGCAAGCGACCAGCATGTCTGGTCGTGTATTCATCACCCCAGAAGTAGACATAGAGGATGGTCACAATGAAGGACTCTGGTACCATCACGCCTCCGAAAAAGATCATGATCCATGAGAAAAGGGCTATGTTTGAGAGAAAGATGTCGAAGACTGAGGAAAAGATGTCGAAGACTGAGGAAAAGATGTCGAGAGTCATCGCTGTACCTCCGTGAACTCTTTGACCGAGGTTTCAAAATACTCTATCCATACGGATTGCATAGAGCCCACTATGAAGGAGTTGAACGCCGCACTTGCCATTCCCCGGAGAAGTCGGGGACAGTATATCTCTCTGAGCTTGCCAGACAGGTTCTCGGAAACATGCCATAGCACTTGCAGTATGAAGGCATGCGTACCAGGTCCCATTGAGAACGTCAAGGCGGCCCACCATGCCCCCAATACCCCGACTACGAAATCGACCGTGACTCCACATGCTCCATAGGCCACTAGGAGTAGCGTCGACCGCTGACTCCAGGTCACATAGTGACCAGCCATGAGAGCCACTCTTGCAGCAGGTCCCATCATGCACATTGTCATGCAGGCGTCTACTGCACCCAGACCAAGCAGCAGTGCGACACTCAACAGGAAGAGGACAGCTGAGGCGATACTCTCAACGGCAGTTGCCCCTGCCACATGCGCTGCCCAGGACTGTTCCTGTGGACTAGTCATCCGGTCGTCCACCGGCGTGCAAGTCTCACACCCTTCGACTCGAGAGTCACACAGCAGTTCCACTGAGACGTGCAGAGTAGCAGTGCCCCCTGCTGGAGTCGAGACCGTCAACGACAGGTGAATGCGCGGCCACCACCCTTCCCACCACGCCACAACCTCCTCTGGCAACCTCTGGATGTCATCTGGGAGGAATCGGGCAGCTGGCAAGGGCTCGGCCTCTGCATGGCAGCCGTCAACATTCCCATGAGACTCCTCCGGCCCATCCGGGTCTGGCGCTGCCGGGTCGTGCCGCGTCAGCGCCGCTACCACCTTGATGTCGTGGGTGTGTATCTCCACCAGAGTGTACGAGGAGTACCAATGTTTCATGATGACCACAGCATACTTGATGACTTGGGGGCCCCTGTCACTCACGGATGCCGGATATTATTAGTCGGCACTTGAGTGTTCCCAAGCCCTCCCGTAGGATCTGGGCTCGTACAACACACTCGTAAGAGGGCCATGAGAACTAACGGAAAGACCAACGAATACGTTAACTGCATGTCCTGCACCGTTTCCGGCAGTTCTTGGGGCCACAGTATTCCAATGACTAGCAAAGGCAGTCCGAAGAATATGGCGGTAGCACCGAGGTTGGCAATCAGACTTGCTCTCACGGTCCGGACAGTGGCCCCGTGAAGTCGGACGAGGAAAGGAAGAGGCCTCTCAGACTGGTCAGTCCTGGCCATAGCGGACTTTCTCGCATACCTCCTTGTTAGATGACTTGCAATTCTAAGTACAATAAGTGGAAGGGAAGATATCATGTAAAGCCAGACCACAATCCATGGACTGATTGTCGTACGGACACCTCCTTTTCTCCTGCTATTTTGGACCTGAGAGGTAAATCCCTGCCATGACACCAAGTCCAAGCAATAGGAGCAGAGTTCGTGCACACTGCAAGAAAGTGTCATGGTACCCCCACTCCTCTATTGTTTCGACCCTATACTTGCGTAGGGGTGTGAAAACTCGGCAGAAAAAAGTATGGGCAGCAAGCGTGTCCCCTCCAAAGACAATACCCCATGTTAGTACAAATAACGAAACGACTGCATCACGCCATGCAATCTCTCTGAAAAGGTATCCCTGTGCAATGTTGACTATCAACGCAAATGCGAACCCAGTATATGCTAGCATGGACACCGTAAAAAGAAGTCTGGAATGCGGAATCAGTTGGAATGTGGCGAAAAACTGTGCCATCGTCAATGAAACCGTCACGCATATAGTGAGATCTCGGATTGCAGCGTGTCTGAGGACTCGCCCTACGGATGACTCGAAGTCCGCATCACTCATGGACTCTAGGAATGGGAAACTAAAGATACAGCTTTCTGTTGTGAGTGTTCCCAGTAGGTCCACATAGAAGACCATTGAGAATGTGAGCAATCCGATTACGAGGTTGAGAGTGAACTTCAAAGTTGGCCAAGGGCCTAACCATTCCAATTCGAGCGCATCTCTGGCCAGGTCTTCAAAACTAGCAACAAAACTTTCTGCCTGTGACCACCTACCTGCGCTCTGGGCAGTACCATCGGCAGTACCATCATACACCACCGGCTCATCCAGGTCCGGCGCTGTCGGGTCGTGCCGCGTCAGGTCCGCCACCACCCTGATGTCGTGGATTCGCATCCCCACAAGGTCGGAACTGGAGTACCTGTAGCCCAGTATTGCCACGTACTTGATCACCCGGGAGGCATTGTTACAGTCGCCCAGTGCGAATGGGGCGGCCTGTCCATCGGTACTGGTAAAGACTGCGCCCTGTGGCGAGCCGTCGTGCTCGCCCCACGAGAACGTGACCGTCTTCTGGAAAAAGGACGTGTAGCTGTAGCCGGACCACCTGCGGCAAGGCGACCCGCTGTCCTGTGGGTAGAAGTACGCATAGACGTAGCCCTTCCTGGCGTTGGACCACGAGTCACCAAACACCACCATCACTACCCGTCGCATCTCCTCGTCACAGAGCGCGACGTACGTCTTGCCCATCCCGGCCCCGGAGTCCTGGAGCAGGTCGCAGACCACTGTGAACTCGCTGAGCTGGTAGAGCCTGAAGGGCCGGTCCAGGACGTGTACGTAGCACGGGCCGTGCCACCCCTCCCCGGTGGCTATCTCCGACCACGTCATGTAGCTCTGTCCTGACGGTACTGTGAGCTCGCCGTCACCACGGGCACCGAAGGGGAACGACGGGTCGCTGTGGAACCCCTCCATGTCGTTGCACGTGTCGTGGAAGACCGTGGACTCGGAGCCCACGTAGCTCACCCGGATGCCGTAGGCCCTCGCAAGGCCCTGAGTGACCCCATTGCGGTAGGCCTGTATGACGACGTACTGGATGGGCCTGTGACGGTCCACCTGGTCGTAGAGGTAGAGGACCTTCTCGTCAGCACCAGGCACGCCCGCCACCACTCCCTGTAGCGGGTCGTACCGCAGGGCCACCACGCCCGTGAACCGTCCCGGCACCGCCACCTGACTGCACGCGCTCGTACCGTCTTCCCGGTAGTAGTAGCGTGCGGTCACGTACACGGTTCTCCTGTTGAGGTGCCGCCCCAACAGCTGAGCTGTTTCGGGGGCACACCGACACACTCTGTCCTCTCTGAGCGTCCCCACAACACTACTGCGCGACACTGACACTGGAATGCTACCTCTCCTCTTCTTTTCTCTCCTCTCCTCTCTCACTGTCTGCGTCTGTGTCTGTGTCCATGTCTGTGTTTCATGCAGGCGTCCTCTATCTTTCTCAGGCCCTCATGCGCGGTCCTGCACCCATGCCGGTGCATGGTACCACGCGACAGACGGGTGGATGAGGGTGCCCAGCCCCTACCCTGCACGGGGCCGGACCCGACTTTCTCTATCAAGTGCTACTCACATACGCGACAATATAAGGGGCGGGGTCACAGTGCCGTGCCGAACTCTGGCCCGGAGGGCCTGTCTGGCGCCATTCCGGGGATCATGGGAGAGGGAGAGGACGACGCGCCCACGAGGGTGTCCTGGAAAGGACAAAAATGGCCCTCTCTGCTTAACATCTGGCCACGCTGCTGGTGCGGCCACGACCACTCCGTCACGTGCTGTCCAGCGCCGGCTCCAGTGCAGGGTGTGCCACGGAGGAGAACCGGCCAGAAGACAGTCCACAACCCGTCCTTCAAGAGAGAGGGGAGCGACGGAAGAGAGATGAGTGAGGGATAGGACTGGCAACCAGATAGCATGTCTGCCGGAAAGGAGTTCAGCAGACGTTGTGGCCCGTCAACTCAAGTCAATTCCGGCCCCGTATTTTGGGACACATCATTATCCGAAATATGCTCAGTCCTACTGTCAGTGCCGTGAAGACCAGTGTTGTCCGTCGTAGTCCGAGGAAATGGCAGTGGGCCTTTCCCTTGCAGGCCTGACAGCAGGAGGAAAATCTCAGTCCCTTACAACCGACCAAGAATGTTCAGTCCAATTATTCTTTCGAACTGGACAAGGTCATCGAGGTCGGACTTGAGTATGGTGAGCAGTATGGAGTTGTCAAAGTCCATGTAGCTGTGGACCAGGCGGTTCCTGAAGGCCGCCATCTTGGAAAGCCGCTCCGCAAAGTCCTGTGACAACAGACCATGCTTTGAAAGGACTGTGAACACTTCAGCATAGGAAGTGGGTTTTTCCCAGCCCATTCTACCTATGATTGCATTCCCGATGTCCAGACAGATCTGGATAGCTTCTATGAGATAGAACTTGGCGGCACCGAGATAGATACGGTTGTTCACCAGTTCGGCATGCCCTATTGATGCTATTTCTCTCAGGACAGCAATACTAGAGTCAAGTCGAGACAGTCTCTCCCTGATTGAACCAGAGGACATCAAGAGGCCTCACCGTCCACAAGGCGCCTGTGCAGATATGCGTAGTACGTGTCAAGGGCATACTTGAAGTCGAGGTACTCGATAAGCGTCCGGGTCTCAAAGGATGCCCGGATCTCATCGTCAAGACAATAGATGACGCGCCCGTCCTTGATGACCTGGTACCGGAACTCCACAGGGGCGTGGTCCAGGGACTGGAGGTCCACTTCGACATCAGGAACAATCCGGGACAGGTCGTAGGTCAGGTCTCTCAGGAGAGATGCGTACTCTGAGTCTGGTGTGCCATCTGGGAGCAGGACCGCAATATCGAGGTCACTGAGCGGAGTCGTAGCTCTCAAGGCGTAGGAACCATGGAGGTAGGCCAGTACAACGCCTTGGGTCGCCAGTATCTCGGTTATTGCCGGCAGCAATGCCTCCAGCTCTTCAGGACTCGGTCCAGTCATCGGTACTTACCTGTTGATTGCGTCTCCTCGGAGTCCATTCTCAAGTATTCACACCGGCCTTACTGTAAAAAACGTACTGGATGATGGCACCACAACTCCCTGTCTCGACAGGGGAGGAGACCATAGTCCCGGACGACTGCACACTACTACCTCCACCCTGTGGGTGGGAGTAGACGTTGGGCCAGCCCTTCCCGTGCGGAGGACATCATCCGCCCCTCGCCCCTCGCCGTGGCCGCAACAGTGACCGCGCACAGGGCCCATGGCATGCGGCACATATCAACGCCCGTGCTCAGCGGGACTGCGGGGGCCACCCCTGGTCCTTCATGACTCAGAGTGGTCAGTCCGTGGTGGTCAAGCGCCGTCCTCGCACATGTCCATCTCGTCCAGTCCCGTGTCATCCTCCATCTCCTCCTCTATCTCCTCATCTGCCGGATATGGTCTGCCGGCGCCCCAGTACCTGTAGCGAGGGTCATACATAGGGTAACAGCACGTCATTACTACTACCCAGAGGACGAAGATGGGGTATCTTCCCATCTCATACATGACACCTGACAGGAAAGCGGGGGGCAACAGGAGCCACCAGAACAAGGACGTGGGCAATACAGCGGAAGCATATGCCATGAGCATGTATGTGACCAGGTCTACTGGTCGTGTCACGTGTTCTGCGTACCATGCACCACGTCTCGTGGGGTCAAGTCCCGCCCCTCTCATCTTCAGCACAAGCTGCCACTCACCGTCACGTCTGTAGCGACTGAACAAGATATAGATGGTCCCACCAACCAGTACTCCAGTGCACCATGCAATCAAACTGAGGACACCTTCCTGCACCTGACAGCCCTCCGGCCGATAGTCCGGCCCGTAGTCACGTCCCATCAGACCACTGATAAATCCACCCTACTAAGAAGCCAACTGCAAAGACGACTATAGTGAGCAAGACGACAAGATCCGCCAACATGAGTCCAAAATGTATCCGCCCCTCAAGGCCTCTCTTCTGCCACTGTTGCCCATGCTGATACCGCTCTCTGAAACACCTGGAGTACTCCGCAGCACCCCTACTCTTTTCACCCAAACGATACATACTCTACCTGAGCCGAGAGAAACAGGGAAAGGCAGACTACTGTCTGCTGGACTCTTCTTTGAGCTTGTGTCGTTCCCAGAAGAACCTGACAATAGCATGTGGTGAGTATCCAAAAGTGAGGCCCAGCAGCGGGATAATGAAAACACGTGGGTCTTGGAGTACAAACCAAATGGCCAGGAGCAAGGGCACATAGATCACGACTATCGAAGAGAGCAAGAATGCTACAGTCCATTCTGTCTTGAAGAGGACCCTTCCGACAGGCGTTTCTTCAAACTCTTCTGAAAGTGTTTTTTCCCCTGACGTTGTGCGTCGCTCCCTCATCTTTTGCGAATGTCCCACAAGAGGGACGCCTATCAGCAGGGAATACAAGAACCATCCTATAGAAGATGAGAGGCCGACCATCATTGCAGCTGGGAAGAGGGGTGACGACATCCCCAAGTCAGGCGGAAAGGGCTGTAGTAGGATTTTGACTGCAAGCCAGACCATCAGTATGGAAGGCACAATCATTACAAGGAATAAGACAGCAAGAAACACAAGAAATGAGAAGTCCCTCGTGTCCTTCATTCTCTCGCCGGGGTCTCTCATACCCAGTGACATGACAGTAATCCCTTCCTTCCGGCTATTGTCCACATCCTTGTCAGGTTCAGACCCTGCTTGTACTTGGATGTCATACAAGGTCCATTCCATTCAGGTAACACCAGCTCAATACTCCAATTGCAGAGGCGAAGAGTCCTACAGCAGCAACCATCACAATCCCTGCTACAACAACATTTGAGACCACTTGTCTTGCTCTGTTGATTTCCTCATCAGAGTGGAGTCTTGTTTCTATGTACTCAAAGTAGTCCATCTCGACAGGCGAGTTCAACCTGACTGCCTCAGCCAACGTGACAATACTGTCACACAGACACAGAAAGCCCATGAAAATCAACACAACAGCCGCAGTAAGCGGTCTGAGCACTCCATTGATGGTGTCCGTAACAACTCTTGCAGCTCCCAGGAAGATAGCTGTTGCGAAAGAAATGGCGAGTACCACGAAAAGAGCGCTGCCCAGACCAGTTTCTGCAGAGAGTGCAGCTGCAGCCATTGCTCGCTCCAGCAACTCCGCAACGAGCCAGGGAATTCCACCCGGTCCCAACAGATACTCAAAAGCATCATCGACAGCAGCACGGAAGACCGTGAGCGGGTCTTGTGTTCCCGCTGCATATCTCAGGAGAAGTGGCTGGAACAGGTCGATCATGCCATCCGGATGGACCTGGAAGCTTCCAAGAATATCAATGGAAAAATGTAGGCACATGTTCACCTCAGGGACTGGTGAGAACGTAATAAGAGAATGTAGTGTCGGCCACCACCCCGTCCAATACACCGTAAGATACTCTTGGACCGTTTCGAAGAGACTCTCCGCAAGGGTCTTGGCCTGGGCCGTCTGTCCGGTAACTGTACCATCATCTCCGACCGGCTCGTCCGGGTCTGGTGCTGTTGGGTCGTGCCGCGTCAGGTCCGCCACCACCCTGATGTCGTGAACCCGCATCCCCATAAGGTCGACACCGGAGTACCTGTAGGCCAAGACTGCCACGTACTTGATCACCCGGGAGGCATTGTCGCACCCGCCTATGAGACTTGGCGTCCCTGACCCACCAGTCCTCGCATACACCGCTCCCCGACCCACCGGTGCCCGCATACACCGCTCCCTGACCACCCCGGTACGACTCCCACCAAGACTCCCCAGTTTCGACAGACCAAGACTCCCCAGTCTCGACAGAGGAGGAGGCCATGATCCCTGACGACTGCACACCACTACCTCCACCCTGTGGGTAGGGGCAGACGTTGGGCCAGCCCCTGGTGGTACCACCTCACACACCGTCCAGATTCGCCCCATGCACCGCCCCAGTGGACACGCATCACGGTTTCCCCCTACTTGTCGTCTGGGCCCAGCTGTGTCCTGTCCGCCACCAATGTCACTATGTCCGCCACCTTGTCCTATGGGGGGATTGTGGACTAATCCCCATTCTGTAGACGTGCCGCATACCATTCTGCGTACCATTCTCTGTAGGCCCTCCCAAATGCCTCTCCGCACTCATCGTCCCGCGCCAGCAGTTGTCTGAATGCTCTGGCAAAGCTGTTTCGCGTCCTCCCCTGACGCATCTTCTCGTACTTCGTGAGCAGACGGTGCACTAGTTCCTTGAATGCAGTCCTATCAGGTGTTGACTGACGAAATGCCGTTTCTACTGCCCCTACTATTTCATCTGTTGGAAGTTGTTCCCATGCCTCTTCCCATGCCCGCTCCCTGTCTGTCGTTTCTCTTCTCCCGAACCGTCTTAACGCACCTTTGTATGTGTCATAGAAGAAAGTTGGTGCAGTCAGGAAGATTGTCAATAGAACTCCAATCAGTGTAGTCTCGGCATTCTCGTAAGAGCCTGAGATGTAGGGCCACAAGCACAAGAATGTAATGAAGGCCACTGCCACAACATCGAACATACCATAGGTCGTCATTGCTCGCCTGAAAGTCCCACAGAAGAACCGTCCCACCCTCCGGAGTACGATGGGGCCACATTCATGCTCGGAACAAATGTCGGATACCCAGATGAAAACGGCCAACAGGAAGACCGTCCCGAACACTCCAAAGACTTGCAAGAGAAGGAGCTGTTGTTCAGTCATCAGATCCCCACCTCAAGAGTTCTCAAGACCCATTGTCAAGAACCTGGAGATGCAATAGACACAAGTGACCAGGACTGCTACCTTTACCAGTGCTATTGCGGCATACCAAAGGCCTATTCTAAGGGGACCAGAAGGCATTGCATCGAGTGGCCGTAGCAGTTCCCATAGACCAGACATGAACCATGCCATTCGGAGAGCATAGGCTAGCCCCGGGAAAAGCAGGCCTAACAATGTGGCTAGTGCTGTAGCTGCACCGAAGGGATGGACTATTCCCTCATCGACAACATAGAACAGATACGCCAAGTAAGATACAAATATCACAGTCCAAGCAGCAAGCATCGCTAGTAGGGTTCCCAAATCCATGCCAATCGTCAGAGGAGACGCCACAGCTTCTATTGCCCTCAACCCTAGTGATAGAGCATAGCTCAATGCTACAGGGATGACAAAAAGGGAAATGAAATCAGTGTATTGTGTTTCCATTTCTGTAGCTGCACTCCGTAGCTCTTGTTCCGAATGTTCCCGTTCAACCGGAGTAACTATACTCAGTGAATGTACTTGAAAGTCACCCAAGATATCAGTCGACACAAGGAATGTCAGAGTCCCCTCCCCATCAAATGTCCCAGTGAACTGCAAGAATAGACGGGGCCAGCAGTTGACCAGCTCCCAGGAGACATCAATTGACTGGAGGAATGGACTCAGGACTGCACCCACACTCTCTACGAGGTCGTCCTGATGCTCAACCGCCCCCATTCCTGTCCCATCAGATACCACCGGCTCCTCCGGGTCTGGCGCATCCGGGTCGTGCCGTGTCAGGTCTGCCACCACCCTGGTGTCGTGTATGCCCATCCCCATAAGGTCGACACCGGAGTACCTGTAGCCAAAAATCGCCACGTATTTGACCACGCGCGAGGCATTGTCGCACTTGCCTATCAGACCGGGCGTTCCAGACCCATCAGTGCCCGCATTCACCGCTCCCCGACCACCCTGAGAGGGCCCACCACAACTCCCCGGCCTTCTTGGACGGGGTGCGGACATGTCCGGGACCCTAGTAGCCTGGAGGACCTGTCCTGTGGACAGAGGTATGCGTTGGACCAGCCCTTGGTGAGACCGACCCCGCACACCACCCCGGAGGAGGGGCATCACAGTTTCCTCCTGCCTATCAACTAGGCCTGCGCGTGTCCTATCCGTCATATTGGCGTCCTCATATACCCACTGGACCACGAGTGGCATTGCGATGCCAACGATGACTATTCTGATCCCAGTCCGGACTCCTCGTCTGCTCCCTCCTCGTCCTCCTCATCCTCCTCATCCTCCTCGTCCTCCTCGTCCTCCTCATCCTCCTCGTCCTCCTCCTCATCCATTGGCTCCTCCGTCACCATTATGGTCAACAGAATGGCATTCAGAAAGCCCCCCCAAGAAAAAGTCAGAAAGTCGTCAATGGAAGGATGAGGGGGTCCAAACAAGAAGTCTACGAGCTCGGATGGCGCAAGGAGATATCCTGCAAGGAGTATACACAGAAAAGGGGCTTCGAGTGCAATGATATTGTACATGAACTCTGTAATCCGCTTCTCTGATGCTTTCAGATACAAGATGGCAATCACTGGACAGGCCTCTTCAGCTCCTCTGAGATGTCGGATGCCATAGACACTCCCCACCCCTAGAACAATCAGTATCAAGACGCCTGCAACTAGGCCTAGCAAGAACCAATCGACATACATAGTCTGTTCCTCCGCAGTGACATGTAGACAAAGACTGATTTGAATGCCAGCACTGTCCTCAGTCCCCTCCGGAGTAGACAAGAGATGCCAGTAGGACAGTATACGCGAGCAAGACTCATTGATGCTCCTGCTGTCCCGTCATTCATCACCGGCTGGTGACAATGAAGACCAAGGCATCGTCTCTGGAGCTCTGGAGTGATACTTCAGACATGCAGTGTTAACAATCCGTTGTTAGTCCAGTCCTTCATTGCGGAACCAGAATTTGTCAACGACAAGAAGTACCAGGAAGATTCCCCCAAGAATGATGGTTAGTGTCCAGAGGGGGAGAAGGCCTTGGAGTACTCTGTTTGAGAGAGACTGGGGTCGATGAAAAGGAATGGGCCACAGCATTACGATACCGTTAAAGGCAATTATGAGCAGCTCCAGTACTCCCCGCCACCAGCGTGGCCTGGACTCCAAGAGAGCAACGTCCTCTGTTACCAGTCCTTCAAGGCCGAACAGGACTTCAATAAGGGATGTCCCGAGATACTTGTCGCAGAACCAGAGAGATAGAAAAAACGTGACAAGAGCAGTAACGAGCCAGATGAGAAACTTATGCCAGGGAGATAGAAACAACGTCGATAGAAACAGCGTCACAAGAGAGACGACGACCCAAATGACAAACAACTGGTATAGATGCGGTCCTCGGACTGTTCTAGTCATCACTGTCACCTCTTTCAGTCCTCATACCACCCAACCTGGAGCGTGAAAAGGTGAATCCGCAGACTGCATGGCAGTGATCTGTCCCACTTCCCAGGCCACCGCCCGTAGCCACATAGTAGCGGGAACGGTCATCATCCACCCTGCAGCCCTCATTGCCACCCCTTGCCTCGTGTTGGCCCAAAGACACATCCCAGTGCTTACCGCCACTGCATAGACCGGGAACACGGGATTTCCAAGGAGCGACACCAACAGAACCTCCAACTCGTTGTAGTCGGGTCGGTTCTTTGTCTTTTTTGGCAGCACCGGATGACTTGGTAGGGCCATCCGGTACGGTTGACAGTCCGTCAAGACCAAGAATGAACAGGTGCACCAACAAGGGGGCGGACAATACCACTGGCCCCGTCCTAGGCGACCGGGGCCACACCAGCAGTTGTCGCTGCAACGTGAGAAACGGTCTTCTGTGCCCCATCACTCTGTCACGGGCCCTGGCACCACCGGGCCCGAATACTTTGCTTGGAGTTCCTGCACGACCGCCCTTGCCTGAACCCCCAACTCGTCCTCCCGGTCTATCAACGACTGTAATACCTCCTCTGCGATGACACTGTGCCTGTGGGCGGCCAGGAACACACTCTCAAGACAGTCCGTGAGGAGCTCCGTGTCCACTCCGCGGCCCTCCTCATACGCGGCAACTATCGGCTGCACAACATGTCTGGGAAAGCAGTCCTTGTACAGCTCTCCTATATAGACAGCCCCAATATTCAGCACCACCAGAGCGACAGCTCCGAGGAGGACATCCCACCACAGAGGAGTCCCCTGAAACATGGGGTCATCACTGAGACTGTCGAGAAAATGCCCGATGAAGAAGCCCAGGTTCGCGGGCAGGGCAACAAGGGTGAAATAGGAGCGGAGGTGACTACCACACAGGACTCGCCGCAGGCGACCAGCATGTCTGGTCGTGTACTCATCACCCCAGAAGACAGTGGTGATTGAACAGACCCACGCTAGTGCCATTACAGCTGCTACCACAGCCAAGCGAAAAGAGGTCATTACTGTACCTCCATGAACTCTCTGACTGAGATCTCGTAAAACTTTGTCCATACGAACCACATAGATGCGACTATGAAGAAGTTGAACGCCGCAGCGACTATTCCCCAGAGAAGTCGGAAACGGTACGTTTCTCTGAGCTTACCAAACAAGTCCTCGGAAACATGCCACAAGAGTGGTACTATGAGGGCATACCCGACAAGCCCCGTTGGGTATGACAAGGCCATGCCCAACCACAGTCCCAGCAGTCCGACTACGAAATCGGCTGTGACCGCGCCTGCTCCATAGGCCGCTAGGAGTAGCGTAATCCACCGACTCCAAATCGCATAGTAACCAAGCATAAGGGCCACTTTTGCAGCAGGTTCTAGGCACGCCGCCATCATGCAGGTGTCTACTACACCCAGACCAATTAGCAATGCGACACTCGACCACGCGATGGCAGTTGAAACAGTGTTCTCAACGGCAGTTGCCTCTGCCACATGCACTGCCCAGGACTGCTCCTGTGCGTCAGTCATCCGGTCGTCCACCGGCGTGTCAATCTCACACCCTTCGACTCGAAAGTCACACAGCAGGTCGACCGAGACGTGCAGAGTAGCCGTGCCACCTGCTGGAGTCGAGACCGTCAACGACAGGTGAATGCGGGGCCACCACCCTTCCCACCATGCCACAACCTGCTCCGGCAACCCCTGGATGTCATCCAGGAGGGACTGGACAGCTGGCGAGGGCTCGACCTCTGCATAGCACCCGTCAACAGTCCCATCGGACTCCTCTGGCTCCTCCGGGTCTGGCGCATCCGGGTCGTGCCGCGTCAGATCCGCCACCACCTTGATGTCGTGTATCCGCATCCCCACAAGGTCGAAACCAGAGTGCCTGTAACCCGAGACCGCCACGTACTTGGCCACACGCGGGGCATTGTCGCACTCGCCTATCGGACCAGGCGTCGCAGGCCCAGTGCTCACATTCACCGCTCCATCACCACCCACCGGACAGTCCCCACCACAACGCCCCAGTCTTCCTGGACAGGGTGCACGAGTACCCTGGGTCCCAGTGGCCTGGAGGACTGTCATGTAGAGAGGAGTAGACGTTGGACTGGCGTCTCATGCCGCCGGCCCACGCAACGCCCTGTCGACAGGCATCACGGTCGCTGTTGCTCGTCGTCCAAGCCCGGCTGTGTCATGTCCGCCACCAATGTACACTGTGTCCGCCACCCTGTCCTATGGGGAGGCCATGGACTGGTCCCCGTCCTGTAGATATGTAGCATACCATTCTCTGTAGGCCCTCCTGAATGCCTCCCCGCACTCATCGTCCCGGGCCAGCAGCTGTCTGAATGCTCTGGCAAAGATGTTTCGCGTCCCCCCCTGACGCATCTTCTCGTACTCTGTGAGCAGACGGTGCACCAGTTCCTTGAATGCAGTCCTGTCAGGTGTTGACTTACGAAAGGCCGTCTCTACTGCCCCTACTACTGCATCTACTGGGACCTGCTCCCACGCCTGTTCCAGGGCCCGCTCCCTGTCTGTCATCTCTCTTCTCCCGAACCGCCTTGAGAGCTCTCTGTATCTGCCGTAGACAGAGAAAATGAGAAAGAACAGTGGTAGAAGAATAAAAATCCAAATCACGGACAGAAGAAACAGGGATAGGCCATCCATCGGGCCTGCTGGCACTGACAATAGTGCTGACAGAAGTGGCACTGACAATAGTGCTGACAGAAGGAATGCTACCATAACATCAAACATGACATAGGTCGTCATTGCCCGTTTGAAAGTCCCACACAGGAAACGTCCCACCCTTCGCAGTACCATGGGGCCACATTCATGCTCGGAACAACAGTCGGATACCATGATAAACAAGCCGAACAACAGGAGTATTGCGGGCGCCCAGATAATGAGGACTATCGGGAGGGGCGGTTGTTCGGTCATCATGTTTCCACCTCAGAAGTCCAGTTCCTGAGACCCATCTCCAAGAACTTGACAATGTAATAGATACAGGTGACCAGGACCGCTACCTTTACCAGTACGACTGTGGCAGACCAGAGGCCTATCTTGCGGGAGCCAGAGGGCAGCCCTAGGTCGAAAGGTCGTCGTGTTCTCCATATACCAGACATGCACCAGGCCCTGCCAAGGACCAAGCGCATGGATCCGTCCCCAAGAAACGGTATCAAGAATGTGGTCAATGCTCCGGCGGCAGCAAGAGGACTGGTCACCCCCTCATCTACAGTATGGACTAGATACACCAAGTATGACACGAATGCCACAGTCCAAGCAGCAAGCATCACTAGCAGGACTCCCAGACTTGTGTCAATATTCAAAGGAGATGCCACAGCTTCTATTGCCTTCCATCCCAGTCCCACAGTAAGGGCAAGTGCCGTAGGGACAGCGTATTCTGAAATGAGCTCGTCGTATTGTGTTTTCATTTCTGCCACTACATTCTGTAGCTCCTGCTCTGAGAGTCCCTGCTCAACCGAAGTAGCTATACTCAGTGAATGTATTTGAAAGTCACCCAAGATATCAGTTGAAACGAGTAGTGTGAGAGTCCCCTCCCCATCAAATGTCCCAGTGAACTGCAAGAATAGACGGGGCCAGAAGTTGACCAGCTCCCAGAAGACATCAATTGGCTGGAGGAATGGACTCAGGACTGCACCCACACTCTCTACGAGGTCGTCCTGATGCTCAACCGCCCCCATTCCTGTCCCATCAGATACCACCGGCTCATCCGGGTCTGGCGCATCCGGGTCGTGCCGCGTCAGGTCCGCCACCACACTGGTGTCGTGTATGCGCATCCCCACCAGCTCGGGACTGGAGTACCTGTAGCCCAGGACTGCCACGTACTCGACCACCGGCAGGGACTTGTTGCACTCCGCTATCAGACATGCACTCTCCTGTCCGTCAATGCTCGGATACACCGTCCCGTGGCCACCCCGAAACGGATCCCACCACAACTCCCTTGTTTCGACAGAGGAAGTCATAGTCCCCGATGACAGCACACCACTGCCTCCATTCTGTGGGTAGGAGTAGACGTTGGGCCAGCCCTTCCCGTGCGGAGGACATCATCCGTCCCTCGCCCCTCACCGTGGCCGCAACAGTGACCGCGCACAGGGCCCAGAGCATGCGTGACACATCAATGCCCGTGCTCAGCGGGACTGCGGGGGCCACCCCGGCCCTTCATGACTCATAGTGGTCAGTCCGTGGTGGTCAAGCGCCGTCCTCGCACATGTCCATCTCGTCCAGTCCCGTGTCATCCTCCATCTCCTCCTCTATCTCCTCATCTGCCGGATATGGTCTGCCGGCGCCCCAGTACTTGTAGCGGGGGTCATACATAGGGTAGCAGCACGTCATTACTACTACCGAGAGGACGAAGATGGGGTATCTTCCCATCTCATAC
>JALVPN010000222.1:0-5940 GCA_027031765.1 Promethearchaeota archaeon
CTTTGAGCAGGCGCTCCATGTTGTCGCCAAAGGTGTTGAGGTAGTTGGCCAGTGCATCAGGCTGGCCGTACTTGGCGGAGTTCAGGATGTCGAGCAGGTGGTAGCTGTCGAAGAAGTCGATGAATGCCAGTGCGAGGGCACCGAATGGGTTCGTCTGGGCCAGGTCTGTGTCAACATAGCTGAGGTACGTCTCGATGTCGAGGCCCATGCGTGCCATGATGTCTGAGAGGAGGTCAAGGTTCATGCTCGCCTCCGGCATCTCGGGCAGGTCGCCCTCGTCAAGGCCGCGCAGCATGTCGTCGTAGTCGACCAGGTAGGGGACACCACCGCCCCACAGCTGGTCAATCAGCTGGTCCAACTTGGTGAAGTCAGGTGCTGTTAGACTGTTGGAGAACTGCAGTGCAAAGTACCGCGGCATCTGGGACAGGACTGTCCGGATAACATCAGATACTGGCGTACCTTCCGGAATCGTGCCGGTCGGCAGGTTGATGTCATCTGGAATCGCATATGCATCATCGATGGCGGTCCACGTGACAGGGATACCCGACATTGACAGGTGTGCGGGTGCAACACCACCAATGAACGTGATGCTGGCAATGCTGTCGTCGTCCGCCATCTTGTTCTTGATGTTCCCGGTGTAGCCCACGTGCTGCTTGATGGAGTAGGTCTCGTCACCTTCCACTGGAGTGACATAGCCCGGGACACCGAAGTAGACGTACGCAGTCACCATGGACTGGACGGTCTCGTTGTAGCCGAGGGCCGGGTCAGCCCTCATGTACGGGTGACTACGGATGGCACCAATTATCGGGTCAGATATGGGGGGTCTAGAGTGGTCGTAGCCTTCTGCGTAGTGGGAAGGTACGTAGACCTCGCTGAAGCGGGTCATCTCCTTTGGCCAGTCGCTGCCTGAGCAGAGTGACATTATGCCACCAAGGTCGGAAAACCTTGAGAGCATCGTGTCCACTGCAGTGTCGCTCTCTGAGAGTGACAGCAGGGCCACGTATGTAACAGAGTACTGAGTACCCTTCACCGAAACAAACTTGGGCGGGTTTGAGTAGTAGAAGTGCAGTGGTTGGCCAACTGCAAGGAACCTGTCAAAGTCGACACTGAGAGATGTCTGATAGACCGACATGACCTCGTCAGCCAAGGTAATCGCATCTGAGAGTGACAGGTTGGTCAAGTGGATGTCCGACTCTGCTGCATCGACCAGCAGGACCGGGGTGACCGTCAGTTGAAGGCTGACCATTGGGCCACCGACAACACCGTTGGGGAACTCCGTCAGGCCTGTTACGACCAGTTCTGCATAGGATACATATCCGTCCTCATTCTCCATCTGGTCCTCAATCACACCTTGTAGGTCTTCGGTGTACCTGGTCATACCATAGTGTGTCGCATTGAGGGTGGAGTAGAGGATGTTCGAAACGCCGCCCCAGAGGTCAACGACCGACAGCATCCCTTCAATAGCGCCCACGGGGGGGACACCATTCGCGGGTTCTGGTGTCGACTGTGGAGCAAGGGGCGTGCCAGTGATTCGGTTTGCTGAACTCGCCGGCAGCAGAAGGACTGCGGCCAAAAAGACAGCAAAGATCACGCCTTTTCTCCTGTTCATCTTTATGTTCCTCTTTCACACGTCGTCCGTCTGAACAATTGCGCTCAGAAGGAGCATCACTCTTTCTCCGCGCTGTACGTTTATGAAGTTTTGTAGAGGGGACACGAAGACCACACGGAGAGAATTTGGACGGCCCTACAGAGACCACCACGTGGGACTGGGCAGGTCATCGGGTGGCTTGGGGTACGGTGATGGCGGTGGTCAGGGACATGTCGCTGGCCGCCGATGAGGGGCTGGAGCCGTACTGTGTCCAGCTGTCACTCCCAGTCGTCATCGGCTGCTCCCGGCCCCTGTCCTTCGTCGTCACTGTCCGGAAAGTCGGGTGCCCCTCCGGAAGGCCCACCGCCCTCATCATGGTCCAGTCCACCCTCTGGTGGTTCTTGGGCCTCTGGCGTAGCATCAGGGGGCAGACCGGCCGCGGGTGGTGTTTCATCAGGCCCCTCCGGCAGGGGCTGCTCCTCTCCGGGTACGACGCCCTCTGGGACTGCCCCCTCCCGCTCTGCGGCCCTGCGGAGGTACACCACGTAGATGCCCTCCATCACCATCGCGATGAACGGGAAGATGAAGAGCTTGATGAGGTCTGGCAGGCTACCACCAAGGGTGGAGTTACGGAACAGTATTGGGAACATGGAGTCGGCAAAGTAATAGCCGGATGCAAGGAAGTAGGTGAAGGCAGCAGCGAGTTCCTTTGAGATCCTGGGTGACTCCTCAGTGTCGGCCGGGCCGGCGAGGGTCGTGCCGATGGAGCTCATTGTATACAGTAGGAAGAACAGGGAGACCGAGATGCCAATCCAGTCAATCCCTGCGCTGGCGCCCTGGCCGGCGTTGTATATGAAGTAGGCAGAGTAGAGCGAGATGAAGAGGCCCAGCAGGGCGAGGTTGACCACGGCCGGACGGTCCTTGTGAGCAGCCATCACAACTCCATTGAACAGGTTGAAGACTATGACGAGGAGGAGGCCGACCAGCATCAGGCCGAACACACCCGGTGCCTCGACGAACAGGGGTGTATCACCGGCCATGGCACGTTGGAGGATGGCGGCATAGATGAATGCACCGACAACAACGACGTAGCAGAGGACGTTCGTGACGGCCACCAGCACCTTCGTGAGGGTGGACACCTCCGACACATGCACTGAGGCAGCGTACCGGAGGCTGGTGCGCGTGCTGAAGTAGGCCTGGAAACCAATCCAGCCGATGAATGCGACGCCGAATATCATTGTCTGGATGACGAAGACTGCAAACAGTGCCAGGAAGACGAGGGCAACGAAGCTGATGAGCAGCCATGGGATGAGGAGCGCAGCAGAACGGGCGTAGGACTCCTCATCAGCGACCAGTCGCTGTAACCCGATGAGTGAGAGGAACATAGTTATCATGAAAAAGATGGGCCAGATGCCCCCGCCGATGACCGCCACCACCAACACGAGGGGTTCTGTGGCCGGGTTCTGCTCGACCAGCCACAAGCCGCCCCGGCCAATGATTTGCATGATGAGCACACCTAGCACCAACACGAACGTGAGCCACCGGAGTCTCCTGGACTCCCAGAACAGTCTGAGGCCCCGTAGGAAGTTCGTAAGGACAGGGATATCCATCTCTCTCACTCAGCTACCATGCGAATACTCTGTCCACATACGGCAAGCCCGTATTTATCCTTTGAGGAGATGGAGTATCTCGGCCTCAAGGGTCGGCATGACGGCTGGCCGCTCGACTATTGTGCCGAGTCTGTTGCCCTGCCGGTCAAACAGTACAATCCACGGGATCCGTGTGACGCCCCAGTCTTCCATCTCGGGTGGTGACGGGGGGACCTTCCACTGGTGGTCAGGGTCCAGTGGGGCGGTCTTTACGTTGCCGAACACGCGGACTTCAATGCCGAGGGTTTCCTCGAGGTGACGGAGCACGGGCACTGCGTTCCTGCAGTCCTTGCACCACTTTGCGCTGATGACCACGACAACGATGTCATCAGCCAGTGGTCTGAGCTCTTCGACAGTGGCCGGGTCCAACCGGTACTGCCGGTAGGCCTCACGGAACATGTCTCCCTCTTTTCCGTCCATCGACTCAACATACTCCGTCGCACTGACAGTACGTTCACGGATATCATCGAGGTCTGTCATGGTAGGCATCAGTCGTGCTCCTCATTTGAAAAATCCTTGCAAGTGAACATTGTCACCGGGGCCCTGGCCGGTGACCGACCCGACTACAGGCCGCCCACTTGGCATGCTCAGACTGTCAGCCATAGCGGTAAACAGACCACCCTGTTCACTCCCGTCGCATGTCACGGACGAGCAGGACGGCCGGCCTGCGTAGGGAATGTCTGACCGCAGCATATGATGCCACTATGGCAGCGAGCAGCGACACGGCCACGAGGGCCAGCGACCGCGGCTCCAGCAACAGGACTGCCGCTGTGCCGAAACGCGCGACAACCGGCAACATGGCCACCTCGACAACCATGCCTGCGACAAACCCCAGGGCGACTCCGGCTGTCATAGTGACCGCGGACTCGGCTGCAACCGCACGGGCAATGTCGGCTGCGGGTGTCCCGAACGCCGATAGTATCCCGATCTCGTGCCTGCGTGATGCGGCCAGCGACCAGCCACTGAGGACAGCACTGACTGCTGTCACAATGAACATGACAATCAGCGAGGTGTCAATGACCGTACGGATGGCCTCTGCATTGTCCAGCAGGCGTGTCTGGACGGCCTCAACGAGGGTCGCAGTGACACCCGGCAGGTCCGCCAGCGCGTTGACTGTTGCCTGCGGGTCGCTCGACTCCACGAGGAGGCCGCTCACAGCGAACTCCTGACCAACAACGGAGGCCCAGGTCTCGGGGCCGATGAGCACGAACGCGGGACGGGCGAGCACCATCACAAAGACCGGTAGTGATGATGAACAGACCCCGACCACGGTCAGCTCAGACGACCCGGCCATGACCGTGTCACCCACACCCACATGGAGTACGCGGGCCGCATATTCTGAGACCACGCATGTCCCCGGTGTGTCAATGACCTGCAGGCCTGCGTCAGGCTCCGTGGACTCCATGAGGCCGACACGCACGACCGACGCAAAGGCAGCCGGGTCCACTCCCATGACGACGCCACTCTGTGTGAGGGCGCCGTGTCTGAACGTGGACACCACATAGTTTGTGGCGGCAACACCCGTCACACCCGGCATCCCCGCCACCTGGTCGGCAATGCTTGTGGGTGCCGCCGGGTAGACGGAGGCCACGACATTCACGCTGGAGGAGTACTCTGTCACTGAGGCCGTCCACGAGTTCGTCACAGCGTAGCCGATGTTCGCAGAGGTGAGGAACAGGACAGTCACCGATGCGAAGAGGTTGAAGACCACAAGGCCGTCCAGTACATTGCGCCTGAGCCCCCTTGATGACATGAACCCGACCACTGGGGCACAGCGGGCCACGAACAGGCGCAGGAGGGACATGGGACGTGACGCACGCGGTGAGACCGAGCCCAGTGCCAACAGGACGGCCGGGATGGAGAGGAGCCGCAGCCAGTCATCCGACACAATGCCGAGGCCCATGGTGTCAGAGAGCACCTGCACGCCGACCGCCACGCACAACGCCACTGTCACAAGGAGCACAATCCCCCGGACGAGCAGGCCCAGACTTGTGTGACGCGCCGCCCCCTCGCCGGACTGCGGCCTCCGGGGGTTCAGGCTGTGTACTACCGGCGCCCTGACGGCCCGGACAGCAGGCCACAGACCACCAAGGACGGTCAGGACAAGGCCACCAACAGCAGCGAGCAGCATACTGGGGACGTCGATGCCGACGACCACCTGGAAGTAGTTGGTCGCAGGGCCGACCATAGTGAGCCGCGCCTGCGCCACAAGGGTCGACTGTACGAAGTACGACAGCGTCACACCGATGATGCAGCCTGCCGCACCCCCCACGGCCGCCAGCACCAACATCTCCACGAGTATGGCCTCCAGCAGCTGCCTGTACGACGAGCCGAACGCGAGCATGACGCCGGTCTCCCGTGACCGTTCCGAGAGGAGCCTCGTGAAGGACGAGAAGACGCGGGCCGTAGCGATGAAGACGGCGGCGAGGATCACGCTGAGGAGCACAGACTGGGCGTAGCCGAGAAAGGAGCGAATGACATCGGTATGGGGGTACCTGAGATTCGTCACAGCGAAGTCCTCGCCAAGGGTGTCGCTGATGGCTGCACTGACACTGTCCACAAGAAGGGCGTCGGTGAGGTCGACCAGGAGCCTGTTCACTGAGCGGTCAGGGCAACGTGCGGAGACGATGCGCCATGCATCCTCCAGGGAGATGACGACGGTGGGCCATGACCGGGCACACAGGCCCAGCCCCGCGCACTTGC
>JALVPN010000222.1:5950-11052 GCA_027031765.1 Promethearchaeota archaeon
CCGGGCACTTGCCGCTGACCGTACCTGTGCCACTCACGTTGAGGAACTGAAAGCCGGAGCTCACGTAGAAGCCCAGTTCAGCGCCGACGGCTGCATCGAGGGCAGAGGCGTTCCCCGCCACGAAGCACCAGCCCTCACGCACGTCGAAGGCGCCCGATGACACATTGACGTAGCCCACATCGGCCTCCAGGGCCGGATCGAGTGCAACAAGCCAGAAGTATGTGCGCTGACCACTACTGGACACCCACGCGTACACCTCAATCCGTGGGATGACCCGACGGACACCGGGTAGCGAAGCTATCTGTAAGACGGCCTCCTGTGAGAGACGGGTACCATACCTGGGCGCACTGACAGCGAGGTCCACCGGGCCCATTGACGCGTCAAGGAAGGCGTTGGCACTGAGGCGGAGGCTGCTCGTGGCCGACATGGAGGTGTACAGCAGGCTCACTGAAAGGGCAATGGACATGACCGTGAACAGGGCCTGTCGTCTCCTGCGTAGCACGTTCCGGATGCCTATGATGGCCAGCCGTGACAATAGCACCTCTCCTGTACAGGGTACCTGACAGACACCACGCAGGGGAAATCTCCTTATAGCCCCAGCTGTCCAGATACCTGATGTGGGGTGTCTGGCCTGACACAAGAGTCCAAGATGGGGTTGCCACTGTCCCCGAGATCCGTGTTCCTCTCGCTGCTCGTGACCCTAGCACTGAGCCTCGTGATGTCCGTGTGGCTGATGCCACAGCTGCTGGCAATGTCCGGCGGCCTGCAGATAATGGACACCAGGCTCTGGTACACGGCCGATGATGTCGCATCCCTGCTCGGGGCGCTTGGACCCGATGGGAGGGCCATGTACAGCTACCTCCAGCTCGTCGACACCATCTATCCTGCTGCATATGCGATCACCTTCGCACTCGTCCTTGCATTCATGCTTGAGAGGACGGGCGAGCTGGGGCACAGGCTCAGGCTGCTGTTCATAGTGCCATACCTCGCAGCGCTTGCCGACTACATCGAGAACATCCTCATGGCCACCCAGATCGCAACATACCCGTCAATAAGCGCAGACATAGTGACAGCAGCGTCCATTGCCACGACCATCAAATGGGCACTGATTGGCCTGAGCTCCCTGCTTGTGGTCATCATCGGACTGTATGTCGTGTACCTCCGGTGGCAGCAACGGGCAGCGGGCGCATGAGGGAGTGGGGGCACTTGGGGAGAGGTACGTCGGAGATGATGACCCGGGCCTGTGGCTAGGTCAGCAGTACGGGAGCCAGATGCCACGCACAGGACAGGTCATATCTCAGTCCGTGACTGCTGTGGGCACGACGGGACCCGAGGGACGACACGGCCGGCTGCAATGCGGGGTGGCCATGGGGACGGCAAAGGACATAAGCTCCCACGAGCAGAGACCACGGGTTCTACGATGACAGAGGTATTGGAAACAAGGGTCTCGGCTGTGACCGTGTTCCAGGACGGCGCACGCGTGACAAGGACTGGGACAATACGACTGGCCCCGGGACGACATACAGTCCGGGTCGGTGGCATTACCGGCCGGGCGTACTACGACAGTTTCAGGGTGCATACCAGCGGCCCGGCCAGGGCGGTATCCACAGCCCTCAGCATGGAGGTCAGGAGGGGCATTACTGACGGGGCGCAACAGGCGCTGCACAAGAGGTTGGCGGGCCTGAAGGAGAGGCTGCAGGCCATAGACGACGAGATACAAGTACAGGAGTTCAGACACCGCCAGCTAGAGGAGGTGCTCAAGAACTTCAGTCACGTCTTTGGTACCGCGTTAGCTATTGGCAAGGCGGAAGTGGACCGGATGGACGACCTGCGCCGTGTCGTCGAAGAGAGACTGGACGCCTGCCACACCAGGCTCCTCGAGCTGCGGAGGGAGAGAGAGGAGGTCGAGAAACAAATAGACGCCCTGTCAAGAGGGACGGACTGGAAAGCCCTGCGAGACATCACCACCTCATGGTACGCACTTGACATAGACCTCACAGTGGAGGAGGGGGGTGAGATAGGAGTGGGGGTCACGTACCACTGTGATGGGGCGCAGTGGGCGCCGGCCTATGACCTTGACATTGCAGAGGACAGGGCCCTGCTGAAACGGATTGCTCTCGTCACCAACGACACCATGGAACCTTGGGAAGGTGTGCGCCTGACCGTTTCAATGGCCTCCACAGCGCCTGTAGAGGCAGTCCAGGGCACCCCACTGGTGTTGCATGCACGGCGGCCAACTATGCCCGGTGTTGAGATTGATGATATGTTCTTGAAGGAGGAGGCTGAGGCGGAAGAGGCTGCCCCACCAGAACGTATGATGGCTGAGATAGGTGGCCCACCAGTTGCGGAGGCGGAGCCCGAGGTCAGACACACATCCACCGGTGTCGCGTTGTACACCTGCAAGCAGGAGACAGACATCCCGGCTGATGGCAACGAACACCCTGTCACCCTGACCACCGAGGAGCTGCCCGGCAAGACCGTGTACTACTGGTATGCCGATGGCATGTCGGATGTGGTCGCACAGACCGAGGTCGTCAACGGCGACAGTGCCATCATTCCCGGGAAGATGCGGGTCTACGTGAGCGGCGAGTTCGTCGGCGAGACCTGGACAGAAACAGTACGCCCCCGAGAGTCATTCCGGACAGGCACCAGGCGTGCGTACGACGTGACCGCCACGAAGGAGATGGTGTCCAAGGAAGTGCGCAGGGCTGGCATTGTGAGCAGCAAGGTCCGCTATGGTTACCGGTACAGGTTGACGGTGACAAACCACTCGGACAGAGAGGCACAGATAGATGTGTACGACAGGGTCCCACACAGCAGGTCGCCGGCCATCGAAGTGAGGTACGGAGAGGGCATTGAGCCCGCCACGCAGGGCGGTGGGATGGGAGTCATGCACTGGGAGATGGTACTGCCACCACGTGAGACACAGACCATAGAGTACGACTTCGAGGTGGTCGTAGAGGAAGGGGTCACGGTTGAGCCCCCGCTCCCATAGGAGGTGGTCAAGGTGAAGGAGTTACCAACAACCATCCGGAGTGTCACAGTCTTCAGGGACGGCGCACTGGTGAAGCGCATCGGCACGGTAGAGCTCGACGCAGGAACCCACAGACTGGTGGTCTCAGGGATACCGGGCACCGCCGAAGCAGACAGCATACGTGTAAAGGGCACTGGTGGTGGCGTGCTGCTCGCCGTCGACACTCGGCGGGCAAGGACCACTGTGCCGACGCACGAACGGGTCACCGCACTGAAGAAGAAGCTACGGGATATCGAGGACGAGACCGAGCGCATCGAACACAAGGCCCAGTTCTACAGTGCCAGATACGAGGACACGGCCACAGTCTTCGAGGACTTTGCAAGACGCTTTGGTAAGCGGTACGCCTTTGGCAGGGTGGCACTCGCAAACCTCGCCGCAATGGACGACAAGGCCATTGAGACCATGCTTGGGGACCTCAGTGCCCTCCGTGAGCTGAGAGCAAGGAGGCGGGAGCTGGAGAGAGAGGCGGCACTGCTCAGGGAGGAGATTGAGAGGCTCGGTGCGGGTACCGCGGAGGAGGGGCTGGCAGTCGACATCCAGGTGGAGGTACCAGATACGAGAGAGCTGACATTTGAGGTCACGTACATAGTCTCCGGAGCAAAGTGGTGGCCCACGTACGATGTGCGCGTGGAAAAGGGGCACACGGTGGTGAGCCTCACAGCGTGGGTGAACAACACGACCCACGAGGACTGGGAGGATGTGTCCCTCTCGGTGACGACTGCTACTGCCGCCAGTGTCACGACTGTCGAGCCGACCCCACTGCTGATTGGCGAGGCCAGACCACCACGACCGAAGAAACGTGCAGCACGCAGGGTGGCGGGCATCGCCAGAGGGCCAAGGGCACCCGGCGCCCCGCCCAGAGAGGAGGGAGTGCAGACGGTCATATCTGAGGTCATGGGTGGGGTGGTCAGGTTCGATGTCCCCGTCCCTGTGACCATGAGGGCAGGCAAGTACCCACACGCGCTCACACTTGCAGAGATGGACTTCGAGAGCACCACAAGGTACTACTGGAACGCATATGCCATGGACCATGCAATCGCAGAGGAAGAGGCGACCAATGGCGCGACCACACTGGTCCCGGGCCCGGTCAGCGTCTTCATGGGTGATGACTACGTGGGTGAGGGGCTCATGCCAGTGGTACCGCCAAACAAGACCTTCAAGCTGGGCACCCGGCGCGCCTTTGACCTCGGCGTCGAGAGACGGATGCTCTCAGTGGACACAGTCAGGAAACGGATCTCACGGGGGAGGCTGGGCATTGCCTACCAGTACGCGCTGACCGTGAAGAGCCATGCAAGGGCACCAGCGCAGGTCACGGTGGTAGACAGGGTACCACACAGCGACAGCGAACAGATATCGGTGTCACTGGACGACTGCGAGCCCTCACCGGTGAAGGAAGAGATGGGTGTCCTCGAGTGGCAACTCACGGTCGGCCCGGACGAGTCTGTGGAGATACGCTACTCGTACACTGTTGAGTGGGAGGAAGGGGTCGAGGTGGAACCACCACTCCTATGAGGGCACACCCCGTGTGAGCGCACGGCACGGGCACTCGGGCCCGGTACGCCTGCCGTCCACTCCAGTACAGGAGAGCACAGTACAGGAGAGCACAGTACAGGACAGGAGAGGAGGGCCGGCTTGGACATTTCTGCACTCGATGACGGGGTCTGGGAAGGCCCTGCCTCACCACAGTGCGGGGTGCACGAGGCATGCACCGCCAAGTAGGGAGTACGGCTGAGGGGCCTGTCGTTCAGAACATCACTCTGCCGAATGACTCGCCAATCATTGTCATGACCCGGCCCTCATCGAGGGACCTTGGTGTGAGGGCCCCATCGACAGTCTGCATGCCTGGGTACTCTGCCATGAGCAGGTCGGCGAACTTGCGTAGAGCTGCCTCGATGGCGGTGTCTGGCTCGTCGCCGATTGCCATGAAGTTCACCTTGCCACGCTTCTCAACAGTCACGACCTTGTTCTCGTAGTAGATTGAACGGAGCCGTGTCTTGGTCTTGAGCAGGTCGCTCATGGCAGTCTGGAGGGCGGAGAAGAGCGCAGAGAACAGGGCCGGGTCACCCAT
>JALVPN010000222.1:11062-13047 GCA_027031765.1 Promethearchaeota archaeon
GAGGACGGCAGGTCCCCAGCGCTTTTTGTCGAGACTGGCCCCTTGTTTCATGACCCGCCCATCAAGCCTGTCGATGCCTTGACCACAACATCCCACCGGCCGAATCGCGACCACGGGCACCAGACACACCAACCGGCTGCGAAGAGGAAGGGGCGGACCAGGCGGATGAGCGGCACCGCGGACGCTGCCGCCAAGGCGGCCCATGCCAGTAGGAATGACAGCACGGCAAGTAGCGTGGCACTCTCACGCCTCGTTGAGGGGTTGCTCGTGAGCCGCATCTTCGTCACGATTGGCAACAGAAAGACGACTACGAACAGGATGATGAGTGGGACTGCAAACAGGGAGACCACCGGCTGGTACGTGGCAGTCAGCATCCCGGAAACAGGGTCACGCGACACCTCGAACCAGTCAGGGTTGCAGTATGCCAGCACTGTTGCACCGCCCAGGGCCGATGCCACATTGGCACGTGCCGGTAGATGGTTGTACTGGAAGTAGAAGAACGAGTAGAACGTTGTGAGGATGCCGAACAGAAGGAACATGTTCATGAAGATCCAGCCCATCTCACTCATTGCTGGGATGTCTCCCGCGAGAGCGTTGGTCAAGAGGCGGCCCAGGGAACTCATGGCCCACATCACAAATGTCAGCGTCATGTACCGGTGAGAGGCGAAACGGTACCGCGTCCAAGTACGGTATGTGAAGAGCGCACCTGTGATAAAGGTCGCCTGTTCGAACACGAAGAGTACGATTACTGGGGAGGAGGGCAGCTGCATGACAGGCACCACGCCTGTCCTGTGTGGTGGTGCAACATAAGCCTGTTGCTCGAACAGAGTCGCCGGTACTGTGGACCGACCCAGTAGCCGGACCGTGCTGTATCAGGGCTGTGTCTGTGGCCGGGACGTGTGGTGTTGCCCGGCCGCGGACATGTCCCATCGGCGGCTTGTAGCGAACCCGGCAGGGGTATCAGTCCGTAGTTACCAACGGCCCATCTCGTCCATGATTGCGAGCGTGCGCATGGTCGCTAGGTGGAGGCTCTCCACCGGGATGTTCTCGTTAGGTGAGTGAACACGGGAGTCATAGTCGCCGCACCCGACAGACACCATCGGCACCAGGTCCTTGAACAGGTACAGTGGTCCGGAGCCCGGGCTTGTGGGGTGGATGACGAGCCTGTGACCGTAGACCCGTTCGTTGGCGCGGTCGACGATTTCCACGAAGGGGTGTGTGACCGGTGTCTTGGCAGCAGGGTAGCCCCGGTGCCACGTAATCCTTATGTCTGAGAAGCCGTTGCGGTCGAGGTGTGCGCGTAGTTTCTGGAGTATGTCCTCCGGGTCCATGTCTTCTACGAGGCGGAAGTCTACCTTGGCGAACGCCCGTGCAGGCAGCACAGTCTTTGAGCCCACACCTTGCCAGCCGCTACTCAGGCCGCAGATGTTACATGTAGGAGCGTTGTAGAAGGCCTCCTTGAAGGCCTGGCCACTGAGGTCCCGGACAAAGCCCATAGTACCATAGTGCTCCTTCATGCGCTCCTCGTGGAGGTCGACCTTGGATATGGCCTCGCGCTCGACATCGGACAGTGGACGCACGTCGTCGTAGAAACCATCGATAAGGACGTGTTCCTGCGAGTCCTTCAGAGATGCCAGGGCCCACACGAGTCTGTACGCTGCCGATGGCAGGACGCACGCGCTGGACGAGTGGGCGTCCATTCTCAGGAGCTCCACCTCAAGTTGGACGTACAGGATTCCTTTGAGCCCGAGCCAGGCCTCTTGCCTGCCGTCGTAGCCAGAGCCGCCGAACTCCCAGATGCCCCCGTCTGCACGGAGGAAGTCACGGTGCTGTGCGACGAACCCTGCGAGGTGGGGGCTGGAAATCTCCTCCTCACCCTCAACGACGAACCTGATGTTGACAGGCGGTGTCGTGCCGGTCTCCGTGAGGGCACGGACGGCCCATATCCTTGATACAAGGTCGCCCTTATTGTCAGCAACGCCCCG
>JALVPN010000222.1:13057-18205 GCA_027031765.1 Promethearchaeota archaeon
GCCCCGTGCATAGAGGCGCCCGTCCCTCACTGTGGGCTCGAAGGGGGGGGAGTCCCACAGCTCGAGGGGTTCTGCTGGCTGGACGTCGTAGTGGTCGTAGAACAGGAGCGTCCGCTCGGCCCCGACATCGAGCTCCGCAGTGACCACCGGTGCCCCACTGGTGGCGTGGACAGTGGCCTCCATGCCTGCGGCCTCCGACATCTCAGCAACGAGCTCCGCGGTCTCGTCCATGTGCTCACCTCTTGCTGCTACTGACGGCAACCGGCACAGCTCGACAAGGGCCGCAAGGGCACGCTCTCTCTCTCTGTTGACGTACTCGAACGCTTCTCTCATTGTCTACCGGCCCCCCGTTGTCAACCCCATGAGAAATACTCTCCGGAAGCAACCGGCGACAGACGGGGTCTCCCAGTGCGGGACACTGTACTCGTTGCTGGTATGTGCATACAGGGGACGGATGGGTGGACGCATTGACGCACGGCACACAGCCGGGCCACTGAACGTGTGCTGCTGTCGTGTCGTGGTCAGGGCGGCGGCTCACATCCAGCAGTCGAGAGCGCGGCAGTCGACCACCATGTCTATGAGGTCTTCGTAGTCCACCACACGGATTGCCCTGGTCACGCTGTCGGGTCGTAGGCCGCGCGCAAGGAGGTCGGCACGGAGCACGTACACATGCGCACCAAGACCGACGAGCTCGCGTAGGCCGGGGGCCATGTGGTCGGCCGGTGTCACACCGACAACCGCGTCGTGGAGGAGTGCGACTGCAACAGAGTAGCCCGCGCTCACCTGCATTGCTGTGAGCTCACCGAGCCTGTAGAGTTTGGTGGTTGTCCTGGGACTGAAACCGAACAGGTAGAGGATGTCGTATCGCACTGTCATCGACCACCACTACTACATGTGTACCGTGAGCGTGTATTCCCTGATCATACTTGCCAACTCCCTGCGTGGGATGACCGAGAGGGCAGGGTAGTCCAGCAGGTCGTCGGGACTGAGGCCACGCTCTTTCAGGGCCTCTTCTATGACGAACAGTGGCACCTCGACGAGTTCCAGTAGCTCCAGCGGCTCTGCCAGTGTGTCGACACCCAGCTCGGACACGTCGGTGTCACGCACGAGGAAGTACACTGCGTCCTCGTCCAGCACCATGCCACACGGTATGGTGGGCCCCAGTGCAGCAAGGCCTGCCGCAATGCGGGCCGCCTCGGCCGTCACGTTCGTGCCGTGGGGCGGCTTGTCACAGACAATCAGTACAGACTCCACGTCCTCACACCCCCGGACCGAAGACCACCACCTTGTCGGCCTCCACAGCGATTTCCGTGAGGGTACCCAGTCCCTCCTCCCGGGCCTCTGTCATCCGCTGCTCCTCGCCCATCCCATCAGCCCGCATCCACGTCGTGCAGCCCACGAGCATCACACCGTCTGCTGCCAGCTGTTCCCGGATGCGGTCGACAAGGTTCCGCACGTTCGCGCCAGGGTCAATCCTCCGCTGTAGGGCATAGACCCCCGAACCAAAGAAGAACACCCCGAGCACCTCGTGTCCCCGCGCCTTGGCCGCACGCACCATGTTCAGGAGGGTATCAATAGCCTCGAACTTGTAGGGTTCTGTCTGTACGACGAATGCCAGCTTTGCCATCGCTCACAACCCCGGAGTACTTCGCTTCACTCCACTTCACTCCACTTCACTCCACTTCACTTCACTTGACACACTCGAAGTACAGGCTCCACTCGCCATCGTCTTCCTCGGTGGCGATGAACCTGTGCTTCGTCCGTGCAATCTCCCGTTTCACAGAGTCCACAGCAGGCGGGTGGTCAACGATTACCTTGAGCACCTGTCCCGGAGCCATCTTCATCAGCGCCTTCTTCGTGCGGATGGCAGGGAACGGGCACACCTGCCCCCGAACGTCAAGTTCCTGGTCGTATTCCATGAATACTCACACCCCATCAGGGTCCAGCATGTAGGAACCCCTGCACAACCTACGTATAGAAGTTGTTGTCAGACAGTGTAGGGGGTTTCAGGCTGAAACGTGCAGTCCCGGAGGGGGCGCGGCGGGGGTGGTAGGATGCAGCGCCCATGCCCCCAGCGCTGCACCACACCGCACACGGATGACAGGTCGACCACTAGGAGGGCACACTGACCATGATGTCGTCCAATGTCACGCGGCCATCTCTAGACAGTGAGCCAGCACCGAAGGCAACAACGAGCACGGCCGCGATTGTCAGCACGACCACCAGCGCTGCGATAACAGGAGGGGCAGCCCCCACGTCGACCAGTACGATAGTGCCGATGGCATTCCCCGCAGCATGGTACAACGATGCGACCATGAGGTTGCCATTGGAGTTGTTGTACAGCCACGCATAGACCACCGAGCTGGCCAGGATGATTGCGAAGAACTGTGGGAACCCGCCGTATACGCGCGCCATGTCGCTGTCCCTGACCATGAAGTGTGGCAGGTGCCATGCGGCCCACACTGCGCCTACAGCCAGTCCGGAGACAAGGGCGCTGTGTCGTCCCTGCAAGGCCGGCAGAGCAATGCCACGCCAGCCGACCTCCTCCCACACGTTCATGAACCACATGCCGATGAGCACGAGCGGCACCGCGACGATGTTCGCCCTGAGGATGTTGTACGGCACCCCCATTGCCGTTGCGAGGGCCGCTTCCACGTAGAACATGCACACAGGTATGACGACTGCGGCCACGAACGTCACTCTCGTGGCCGGCCTCTTGAATGCGTCAAAGAGGCCACGGGAACGCTCGCCATAGTAGTGTCTGGCAACGAGGACCGCGGCAACTGTCGGTGAGATGCCGCCCGCCAGCACTGAGAGGTACGCGACCCCTGCGGGGAGCAGTCCGTAGGACTCGAAGACCCACGGCGCGAAGAGGACATAGCCGATGCCCAACACAGCGAGCGAGTATGCTAGGAAGACCCTGACCGGAGTCGCTCCCGTCGGGCTGTTGTCCCGAGGGGTGACCGGTCCGTCCTGCGGTACGCCACTGCCGGGTCCGCGCTGAGCACTCTCTTGTGTCATACGGCGGGGGGCGCGGGATCCAATAATTAGGCTTTCGACAACTGATGGTACCGGACAGGGCCTGCGCGATGACTGCCGATGGGGGCCGGCAGCAATATTAGGCGAGTAGGAGCTACATACCAGTGGTGCTGTGCACGCCTATGTCGGCCGTACGTGGGACAGGTCATCCGGCACGGGCCTTTCAGTACTGCAACAGAAAAGTCGAGGAGTAGTCATGTTTGTGAGAACTATCTGGTCCCGTGCCCTGGCAGTGGCTGTGATGCTGGTGCTCCTCCTTGTGCCTACGACAATGGTCAGTGGTACAATGAACCGTCACACAGAGGACGTAGTCGCTCCGGCCCAGGACTCCTTCGGGACAGTGTTGTCAATTCAGGCGGACAGCGGCATCGAGTCGCCCCCTGCGATAGCGGACATGGACGGTGACAGTGACATGGACATCGTGTTTGTGACTCTGGACAGTCACGTCACTGTCCTGGACGGCAAGACGCTCGGGCCGGTGTGGTCGGTATACCTCGGTACCGGGCTGGCATTGGGCCCAACCCTTGTGGACGCTGACAACGACGGCCTGCCGGACGTCGCCGTTGCTGCCACAGCAATCAACGGTCTGTGGATGCTGGATGGCAAGACCGGTGGCCCGATATGGCACATTCTCCTTGAGGGCGAGATCTTCGCAGTCCCCGTGGTCTGCGACCTCAACGGTGACCAGGTCACAGACATTGCCGTCGGCACACATGGGGGCATGCTCTACGTTGTGGACGCCCGTACCGGGACACTCCACTGGTCACTACGGACTGAGGGGGGCCTCTGTTCGGCAGCTGCAGTGGGCGACCTTGACGGTGACGGCGACAAAGACATCGTAATAACTGACGAAAGCAAACACATCTTCGCACTGGACGGGCCGACCGGGCACGAGCTGTGGACATTCATGGGGCTGCCCGTGTCATTCTCTGTGCCGGCACTCGCAGACCTCGACGGAAACGGTGGACTGGACGTAGTTGTGGGCAGTGTTGCACAGACCGTGCTCGCCATTGACGGGGACACAGGGACAACGTTGTGGACATACAGTGCCGAGGCACCGCTCGATGCATCGCCTGCGCTGGCTGACATGGACGGTGACGGTCGTGTGGATGTTGTGGTGGGCGACAGCGACGGCTGGGTCTACGTGTTGAGGGGGCATGATGGGGCAGTGCTAACGCGGGCCCAAGTCGGCGGGCCTTTCTGGGGGTCACCGGGACTCGTCGACCTCGACGACGATATGTTGCCAGACATCGTCTTGGGCAGCAGAGACAACACAGTGTATGGTGTCAGTGGCAGGACAGGAGAGCTGCTCGGGTCTGTAGAGACGGGAAACGAGGTGCGCTCGTCACCGGCGATTGCCGACATCGATGCTGACGGTACGGTCGAGGTCGTAATAGGTAGCAACGACCAGTCGCTCTACGTGATTGACACAGAGAGCACACTGCCTGCGTTCTGGCAGGGTGGGAGTGGTGCGTACAACTTCTCACGGACCCGGGACATCACCATGATAGACCCTGACGGCGACATGTTGTCAGACCCGCAGGAAGTCCATCTGGGCACAGACCCCCACGACCCAGACACAGATGGCGATGGGATGCCTGATGGTTGGGAGCTGTTGAAAGGGTTCAACCCCATCGATGCTGCTGACGGTACTGGCGACCTTGACGGCGACGGACTGACAAATGCCGACGAGTACAGGAGCGGCGCACTGCCGGACGTTGCAGACAGCGATGGTGACCTGCTCAGCGACGGCATCGAGAAGGCCCTGGGTCTAAACCCCGCATTTGTGATAGATGGCATTGCTCTCTGGGCGGTATCCGTGGTCATAGTGCTGGGCGCCATCGTTTCCGTTGGGAGTTCCGAGAGGCTCGCACGCAGGAAAAGACCATGGCTCACTGAAACAGAGCCCGACGGCACACCGGACTCGCCACAGCACATGCTCAAGTGGATTGAGGAACAGGAGGCGCTCGCGCAGAGGCTTGCTGCGGAGGGGCAGAGGAAGAAGGCCCGGAAAGTGCTCGGACGCGTGAGAGAGGCCATCGAAAGTCATTCTTGGAAACTCAGGGAGCTCGGCATCGACACGTACAGGGAGGTACGAAAGCGGGTCTT
>JALVPN010000222.1:18215-22426 GCA_027031765.1 Promethearchaeota archaeon
CGGGTCTTCGAACAGCTGGACTCCCTCAGCTGACCTTGCGACCCTGAGAGCAGGGCTGGTGGCGTCGGCCCACGGGCGGCTGCGCCCCACAGGCCTGGAGCGACGGTGTGCCGGGCCGGCACATGCAGGTACCCGGCGCAGTTGAGGGCTGGCGCGAGCACCCACGCAGAGCGCACTCCCAAAGTTAATATTGTTGGGCGGGGACTGGTGAGTGGTCTGGTCGACTGTCCACCGGCCAGCAGAACATGAGGTATGTGTACTAAGGAGATGAGCAGGTGGCAGAGAGACTGGGAAAGCTCGACATCGTCTTCGTCGTTGACAATACTGGCTCGATGGGGCCCTACATTGAAGCTGTCAAGAGGAAAATACTCGAGATAATCATGACGATAAAGAAGGAGGAGTTGTGCAGACAGCTGCGGCTCGGCCTTGTGATGTACAGGGACTTCCCCCCTGAAGAAGAAACCTTTGCGGTCAGGAAGATGGAACTGACCACCGACACTGAGACCATCAAGAAGGGCGTCATGTCTATGGAGGCCCAAGGTGGTGGTGACGGGCCGGAGGCTGTACCGACAGCGCTCAACGTTGCAAGGAGGATGGAGTTCCTCAGAGAGGCTGCAAAGGTGGTCGTCCTGATAGGCGATGCCCCACCCCATGGCGTAGAGCCCAATGACACGTACAAGGCCGGCTGGCCCGACGGGGTCCTCTGGGAGGAGGAGGCGGCCAAGATGTATGAGGACGGCATTGTCGTCCACACGGTGGGGTGCTATCCAGAGATTGCCTCGTACAAGAGGGCAGAGGAGGTCTTCAAGGCCATCGCAGAGAAGACTGGCGGCGACTTCTTCAGACTCGCCGAGGCGGACAACCTGGTGGCCCTGATCACCGGAATCGCCATGGAGGAGATTGACAAGATTGCCATCCAGAAGGCCATCCTTGCAGAGCTCGGTGAGGCCAGTGTGGCAGAGCTCGAGGCCATGAGTGATGCTGAAGTGGAGGCACTTGCTGACCGGTTGAGGGAGATGGGCGTGAGGAAGCGAGAGGTGCACCTGACAGGGCCTCCTGGCGAGCACCCACCGGCTCACAGGGACTTCATGATGGCGGGCAGCGCTCCAGAGCCCGAGAGGATTGTCATGGCCGAGAAGGCTGTAGCCGTCGAAGACGTGATGGAGGCCGTCCGCCAGCTGAAACGAAAACTTGAGGACGAAGAGTAGAGACTGGTACTTCAGAGACCCACAACACCCGATGTCCGTATACTTGTCCACACGTGATGCACGACACAGACCAGTGGTCCCCGTTGTCAGACCGGACTCTGTCCGTCATGCCCATTCCATTACTAGGCCCGCTGTCCGCAGGGCCCTCCCCACACCAGCACCTGGAAACGGGACGGGTACCCCCTAATCAATCGGGGCCATGCAGTTCCGTACGTCCCCCAGAGGATAGGGCACGGGAGCAGCTCCCCAGCGTTGCCACACATACCTGTGCGGTCTGAAATCCTTCACAGTGCCCGAGTCGCAATCGTGTACACGGCACGTCGGCAAGGAACAGAGCAGTGAGGTGAGAGCAGGAGGGATACAGCTGCACGGCAGGGGACAATGGGGACGGTGGCACGCCATACTACGCTCCTTGCACTCTTGCAATGCAGGACAGTACAAGCCAAGGGATGAGTTGGTGGTTGGGACCCGAGGGGGTGGGAAAAACGGTAGGAGGGGGGAGTTATGAGGGCATGTTACAGAATACGGGACAACCCTTCCGGTCCCAACCACCGTACACTACTCAGACACGGCGCCTTATTTACCTTCCTCTTGTGGTTAACTACAGTGTCGAACGGCACAACGACATGGCCTGTGGGTCTGCCGTGCCCTTCCCGGTCGGTACGGACGTGCTGGGAGATGGGACTGAGGGGAGTCCAGCAGGGGTGTGGTCGTGTCGTGTGACACAGCGGGCCTACTAGTGTGGGAGTGAGAGCGACGCTGTGTATTCATGGCCGCAGGAACATGTGAGCCGTACTGACCACCGTTTGGGGAGTGACACGTCGAACTCACTGACGTACTCCTTGATCGCGTCCCGGATGCTGTCGACAATGTGGACGTATGTCTTCGCAAGGGTGCGGATCTCATCAGGAAAGTCGAGGTCCGAGAGGAAGTACCGGAAGGACTCCTTGCAGGCCGGACATGCCGTAGCAAGGATGTGGGTCTGGTCACCACACTTCTCACACGTGACCTGCTCCACGGACATGTCAGGTGCAAAGGGGACCTCAAGGTCGAGCAGGTTCTCGTGGCCGCAGACATAACAGAAGAAGCGCAGCTGGCAACTGAGCATTCTCAAACACTCCTGACATGAGGACTGGTGCAGGCCCGGCCTAAAAGAGTGATGCATGCCTGTGGGTGCCGACAGGGGCCCCCTGTCATTGCAGAAGGGCACTTGAGAGGAGGGACACACAGGCCGCGACGGCACAGGCCCATGCCGCGGTGTCACATGCCTGGGCCATGCCACCGGTCCACACGTGTGGCGGGTGACCTAGAGGACGACACCATCCGCATGATATATCAGGACATTCCTGCATCTCCTAGGGTATGAACAGTCGCACGCTCCTGGACCCCGACATGGCTGCGCGAGTGATTGTACCGCCGCTGACGGTAGGGCAGGCGTTCTTCCTGCGGCCAAGGCAGAGGGAGCGGCTCGGTACGATTGTCATGTCGGGCGTGCTGTTCGCGGTATGGTGCACTGAGGCGGCACTCCCGACAGTGCTTGTGGGTGGGCTTGCCGTTGCCTACGTGCTGTTGTCCTCGGCCGTGAGTGCGTGGGGACGTTACGAGTCGTTCGAACTGTCACGGTCGGATGAGGGGCCGGTACTTGAGTACCGCAGGAGCGGTGTGTCATGGAAGTCACTTGTCGACTGTCTGGTGGGGGCGTCCCTCGCCCTCGCGGGCGCCGTGTACCTGGTGTCTTCGGCCTTCCGTGCTAACCCCGAGTTCACCCGTCTGCTGGGAGTGATTGGAGCCGCAGTGTGCGTACTAATCGTACCGGGCACCGTCATACTCGGCAACGCCCCACGGTGGGATGCCTTCAAGACCACTGTCCGGGCAATGCTCAGTGACGACCTGCAGGCGGTCACGGACATTGCAGTGGAGCCGCACTGGCTGGAGGAGCCCTGGGTCAGGAGGACTGGTGCTTCACAGCTCAAGGACTCACTTGCTGACGGCCTGAGAGGACTCTTGGGCAGACTGGACGACCTCGTTGAGGCAGAGGCCCAGACAGACGGCACGTGACGCAATCGTGGAGATGAGGCAACTTGAGTGAGGAGGTAGCAGACCCCGGCGCAGCAGCCGTGGTCGCAGTATATGGGGGTAGAGAGGACGAGGTCGGCCAGATGTACCGGCGGCACCTTGAGGTGTCGCAGGACGACAGTGTCTATCAGACATGGGTGAACCTGTCGCTCATGCGGCGACTGGTCTTCCTGTTTCGTGGCGGGGTCGAGAGTACTGGCGGCCTCGTGGAGATACTGTGCATGTTCGCAGTCGTAGGGCTCGTCCTCGCACTGTTCGCACTATACCAGCTGGTTGTGTTCTTCGCGGTCATCCTGGTGTTGACCGTGTTCAGTGGTGGCGCAGCGGTCAAGTATGTCCGGGGCACCTTCCTTGTGACCCAGGCCGGCCGGCTGGATGATGACGGGCTCGAGGCCCTTTCACAGGAGTGCCTGAAGGCAGGCCATTTCATCAGTGTGAGGGTGCCGCGGGACAGGGTGCTGCCGCCGCTGACGCGCAGGGCTGACAGGGCCACGTTCCTCTTCAGGACCGGGGTCAACCAGGCCCTCGCAGTTGCGACACTGTTCCTGGTCGTCGAGGCTGTGGCACGGCTGCTCACGGGCCAGTGGCTCCTCGACCTGGGCGTCCTGTTAATCTTCGCGGCCGGGTTCGCGTCCAGCGTTGTAGTAATGGACGCAGGTGTTGTGGCGAGGTGGCGACTGGCTCAGAAGGTACAGTTCCGGGACCATGGAGTGTAGTGGGGTGCAGTGGGGTCGACCCTCGGCAGTCACGAGGGCTGCATGACCCGGGGCGGGCTGGAGACCACACGGTACCGTGGCCGGCCGGTGCAGCCCTGGGCTGGGACATGGCACCTATGGCCCGGAGTGGCCGGGCAGGCCGCGGCAGACCGTTGGGGGCCCGGTGGTGTCACTAGTGAGGTGCGGTGCCGCATATCACGTCGAACACGAC
>JALVPN010000223.1 GCA_027031765.1 Promethearchaeota archaeon
ACATAGATCTCCACAAAGCGTGACCGGCCCTCATACGGGTCGTCCGATGTGAGGTTCCAGAGTTCGTTATCATACAGGAGAAACCTGTCATTCCCGAGGGGTTTCAACGCATGCGCGTGATACCACAGGCTGTCGGTGACACCGCCGGTACGGTTGTAGAGTATGAAGTCCCCAAGCCGGCCACAGGCCCACTCGATGCCCCCGGTCGCCATGTCAATCTTGTAGAATGTGTCAAGATGCCGCGAGTTGAGATACACCACATTATTGTAGAAGTCCCAGTAGATAGTATTGGAGTGTGTCCAGTCAACGCTCAGGGTGGACTCGAACATCGCCCACGTCTCGTTACGCAGACGGTACTCGGCCTCATCGAAGGGGATGTGTTCGTACGCGTGCCACTCCCAGATGAGGATGTCGTTGCGGTCAACCTCGTATATTGCATCGTGGAGGACTGGAGTCCCGTTGTACTCGCCATAGAACTCCCAGGTCAGGAGCAAGAACGTGTCGGTCAACGGGTTGTACTCGATGTCATGGTGCACGCTGTCCACGAACAGAGGTAGGTACTCCGTCCGGTTCGTGTAGATGTCCCACAGTACGAGCTGCTGGGACGGTAGTGGCATCAAGTATGCGAGGGTGGTGGCGTTGATCCACTCGAAGATGTGTACGAAGCCGGGCTCTGAGAAACCATTGACCACGTTGCCGACCATGTCTACAACCAGCACGTACGTGTACTCTGGGTCGAAGTACTGGTCCCATGCGGTCAGGGCAAGGAGGGTGAGCCCATTGAATGCGCGCCCTGCATCGTAGACTGTCAGGTTCATAGAGTTGCGGACCTCGTCCAGCTGGGTGGGGTCCCAAGGGAGCCCTGTGTCCTGCGTCGCTTCATAGGGTGCTGTCACAACGGGAGTACCGGAGGGCCTCGGGGCTGTGGCTGCCGGCGATAGGAGTACGGCCAGCAGTACAACAGCAACGACTGTCATCATCTCTGTTCTCATGGCGTTGTCCCTCGGTATACTCAACAGCATTCGGGAATCCGACTGAAAAGGATTTCCGGTGCGGCCCACCGCAAGATTAGACAACCGTATCCCAGCCCATGCCATCCGGGCTGCGCGGGGGCCTTCTGAGGGGTGATGTACCGCCTATTACGGCACTGTAGCCATTGGGCCAGAGGTCATGGTGCCCATTGTCACACAGTGCACACCATGTGTTGCGGGTGGCCACACAGTGCCGCGTTAGGGCATACTGGACACAACAGCCAACATGGCACACGGCCATTAGCCGTTGCATGCCCGCGGCACCAGTGGTGTAGCCCACAGACGGTGGCACTCACGAGAGGACGGCGGGTCACGAGATACGACGGATCCCGACCTTGCCGATGCAGCGGTACTCGAAACCGAGGTCCTCAACCGTCTTGCGGTCGAAGACGTTGCGCCCATCGACAATGGTGGGGGTGCGCATCACGTCCCGGATGGCCTCCAGGTCGAGTGAGAAGTACTGTCTGTGCTTTGTGACCAGTGCGAGGCAGTCAGAACCCCGTGCGGCCTCGACCACATCACGGAGGACCTCGTGCCGGCTGAACTCCCACGTCTGGACATAGGGGTCATGGATGCGGACCGTTGCACCCTTTGCCTGCAGGGATGCGATGAGTGTAGCGGCAGGGGTGTTCCGTGTGTCGTCCGAGTCTTCAAGATATGCAACACCGAGCACAGTGACTGTGGCGTCCTGGACTGAAACACCACGGGCTGCAAGGGCGTTCTCGACCAGGTCGGACATGTGCACAGGCATGTGGTTGTTGATACGCCGTGCGAGGGAGATGAACTCTGGCTCAATCTTCCAGGTGCCGTACTCGTACAGGCCATAGCGCAGCAGCCATGGGTCCTTGGGGAGGCAGTGCCCACCGACCCCGGCACCTGGGATGTGCATATGCCTGTCGTCACGAGCGTTCACGAGGTCGATTATCTCATAGATGTTGACCCCGAGGCTCTCACACACCAGTGCCATCTCATTGGCGAATGCAATGTTGACGTCGCGGTAGGCGTTCTCAATAGTTTTCGCGAGTTCTGCTGTGAGCGTGTCGGTGGTGTATATCTTCTCCTTGACAATCTTGGAGTAGAGTTCCACGGCGCGCTCAGTCCCCTTGGGAGTGATGCCACCGACGACCCTTGGCATGTGGACTATGAACTCAAGGAGTCGACCGGGCATGACGCGCTCGTAGGAGAAGGCCAGGTCGAAGTCCTCACCGCCCTTCAGACCGGACTCGCGCTCGATTATCCTCTGGACAACGTTCTGGGTGGTACCAGGAGCCACCGTCGACTCCACAATCACGAGCGCACCCTTCTTTATCCGCTTGCCAATGTTTGCGCTGACCTCTCTCAGGGAGGTGTACTGTGGCATGTTCTGGGCATCTGTCGGTGTCTGGACATCAATGAGAATGATATCAGCATCACGCAGTACCTCGGCATCGTCGGTGACGCGGAACGTGCCCTTTTCCACGACCCTCGCAATCAGCTCGTCGAGGCCCGGCTCGACCCCCTCAAAGGGCGACCTACCACTGTTGAGGACATCAATCTTCCACCCTGACCGCTTCGACCTCCGCTGGAGACCAATCACTTCATGGCCATTGACATCTGCAAGGAGGGCGGCCGCGGGGATGCCGACATATCCCATTCCAATGACAACTATCTTCGTAGACACTGGTGACTCCCTCTATCATGGTTCTGGTGAAGTGTGCTCGCAGGCCTTGGCGACGCTGAAAAAGCTTGTCATACAAGACCACCTGTGTGCCCCTGGACTGGCAGCCCTGTACAGGGGGCCCGCCAACACCTACAGGGCACCTGTACTCCGACCACAACCCGGGTACCGTCCCGGCCACTAGAACGGGTACTCCCCAACGGGGTACGTCCCCGAGACTGGAAAACGGTCTGCCTCTTCGAACACCCCGACTTCAGCCTTTGCAAGCCCGTAGGGCAACCCGACACTCTCGACACCACTGAACAGGTCTTCGAACACAACATGGTGTTCGGACGGTGGCCTTGGTGGGGTCTCCGTCGACTCGGAGGTGCCAACTGTAAGAGTGAGCGTACCACTGGGAGTGTCTATGACCAGTCGACCGTCAGTCCCCTCAAGTACGAGCTGCTTCCTCGTGATGCCGGTGCCCTTGCCCACAGTACACTCGGTACTGACCCCGTCGAACTCCATCACCAAGTGCGCTGCGGTCTCCATGGGGTCAGTGATACCGTCGGGCAATGGCGTGTAGTGGAGCCGCGTGGCAGACCGCAGGCGCAGCTTCTCAGGGCTGAAGGCCTCAACCCCCAGGTCGAACAGCTTGAACAAAATGGACAGGAAGTGGACTGCAAGGTCACGTACCATACCGGACCTGTAGAGCCACATGCGGCTCGGACGGATGGGTCTCGGCTCCAGCAGGTAGAAGGCCACCCGGGTGAGCGGCCCGATCTCGTCGAGGTACCGTGCATGTTCCTGGAGCACTTGCCGGACTGGCGGCTTGAAGAGGTAGTGGTCAACGAGGCGCAGGCGTGACAGAGCACCCAGGCCCAGTCCCTGTTCGAGCTGGAGCAGGTCCGACAGGCTGTCTGTGAGGGGTTTCTCCACGAGGACATGTCGCGCACGGGGGAGGAAGAAGTCTATGTAGGCGCAGTGAGTCCTGTTCGGCGTTGAAATATACACAACATCGAAGTGGTCGTCCGCCATGGCGCGTGTGATGTCCGCTACAAAGGCCTCACGACGGACATGGCAGAACGACAGTGTCAGGTCAATACCACGCTGCTGGGCCTCCGACTGCACCTGAGCGACCGCCATTTCCTGTGCCGGGTTGATGTCAACGACAACGACCTCCAAGGACTGGGTCTCACCAAGTAGAGGTAGGTCACCGGGGGCGGCATGCTCCAGTAGTGACATGAATGACGGCAGCACTTTGTAGCGCCCGATGTGCCCATACCCGACGAGACAGACGCGCGCAGTCATCACACATCATAGAGTGGGTGGAGCAGGGGTTCAAGAATGCTTCGACTCGTGCCACTTGCACTGGCCGTGTGGGTGCTGTGAGGGCGCAGGGCAGGCCACACAGCCGGGGCGCTACATAGGCATATGGCGTCCGGTGTGTCCGTATACCACAGTACTGCTGTCCAGGCCCTACCGGACGTACCGGGAGTGGTACATCAAAGTCCAGGCGGTCCACAGCACTGATAGGACAATAATCGTATAGATGTGGACAGGCTCCAGTGCCCGGCCCAAGATTATGTCGATGGACGTGAGGACTGCAGTGACGAAGGATATTGCGTTCAGTACGAGGAAGAGGACGTTCGAGTGGCGCTGGAAAGCAGTGAGGAGGTAGCTGTCGAGCATCTCAAGTCGTTCCCGTGCCGCATTGTAGAACTCGGGGACGGAGAGCTGTCGTGCTGCGTCCTCCATCGCAATCCTCCAGACCTCGATGCGCTGGATGCTCGTGTTGATGTACTCCTCAAGGTCCTGGTACAGGGCGCGGCGCAGGTCGACAATGTGACTCAGCGTGGCCTTGTCGAGGTTCTTGACAAGGTTCAGGAGGTTGTTGTTGATGTCCTTGATAAGGACGAGCTGCAACACCACGTTGGTGTACAAGACCACGTTGAACACTATGCGTTTGTCGAAGCCGTAGTCGGGCTCACCAGTACATATCTTGATCCCGAGGAAACGGTTACGGAACACGAACACTGGGAAGTCGTTCCTCACAGAGATGTTCCGCAGGACCCGCTCCAAGTACTCCGGGGTGCGGGACTTGTGGTAGTCGTAGACCTTGCCATAGTAGCGGTCGGGCAGGGACACGATGTCGAAGATATGGTTGCGGTACTGTTCGATGAAGTCAGCAGGGAGTCTGACCGGGGTGTGTGTGTCAGGTATGCTCTCTCCTGTCTGTACACCAGACCCGGCACTGACATCTACTTGGGATGTGGGACTACCAAAGGGGAAGTCCTTCACGAACAGCATCACGAGGTGGTGCTCAATGAGGAACGCATCATCGAGCTCGGCCTCCCAGTCAAGCCGTGAAAGGAGGGCCTCAACTCTGGCCTTCACGAACTCAAGCAGGGTCATCTTTCCAGCGTGATCCGGACGTACGTGGATCTTGCTCAGGAAACACATGTCAATGATGTCACGTTTCGATACATCAGTCAACCCGGAGAGCCACAGGGTGTACACCCCAATACCGACATCAAAGAGGGTAAGGAATGGTCGGGCATGAGCACGGATATCGCCGGTGTCGCGGACGAAAGAAACATCATACTCCTCAAGACCGATACGACAGAACCTCTTGAGGTCAAGGTATGCGGGGTCAAAGTACTCGATGTCACTGTCGTAGAACAGACGCAGGTATGATGGCAGCCTGTCCGGCTCCGAGACCTCTCGGGGGATATAGTATGACTCTCCAAGGCTGTCCCGTGCGTCACACGTGAGGATACGGTCTAGGCGGTGGCCCCGCCGGGCCACCCCGGTGAGGCTGAACGGGATAAGGAACACAACACTCAGCTCTGGCACTCTGAACTCGGGACTCATCAGCCCTCACACTCGTCAGTTCCCGACTACTTGCAACACTGGACAGGGCCATGCGGGACACAGAGCACCATCCTGTAGTGGGCAATGAATCTTTCGGGCTGTGGGCACGATGACAATGTCGCAGGTCGGGTATGTACGGAGAACTCCGGGGCGTCTGCGATGATACGCACGCGCACATGAAGAGATAAGTAGTGCCCCTCAAATAGAAACTGCACTTGCACGACATACCATGGGCCGTATCACTGACGGGTCTGACAGGCATTGGTTTATAGCCGGCGACATGGTGCACTCTACTGATACGAATATGAGCCGCAGGTGCAGAGTGTTCGACCAGAACCGGACGAAGATAGTGTGTACGACTGGCCCGGCATCAAGGTCGCGTGAGGTCCTTGAGGCTATGATAGAGGCCGGGATGGATGTCGCGCGGATCAACCTGTCGCATGCTGACCACGCAACTGCGAAGAAGACACTTGACACCATCAGGTCTATTGATGACACCATACCGGTCCTGTTCGACCTCCAGGGCCCGAAGATACGCATTGGCGAGATGGAAGGGCCGGTGGAGCTGAAGGCGGGTGACAGGTTCACGCTCTCAATCAAGGACTTTGTGGGTGATGCTACGCGTGCCTCGGTCTCGTACAAGGAGTTACCGCAGGACGTGTCCCCGGGCAATATGATAGCCATCAATGACGGGATTGTGCGGCTGCGCGTTGAGGAGGTCACGGACGAGGAGGTGGTGACCGTAGTGGTGCAGGGTGGGCCGATATCGAGCAGGAAGGGTGTCAATGTCCCCGGTATCAGGCTGTCGTGCACCATACCTACCGAGAAGGACATGCGCGACCTCGACCTGGCAGCAGAGCTCGAGCCGGAGCTGATAGCCATCTCCTTTGTACGCGACCCGGAGGACGTCAGACGGGTGCGTAAAATACTGGACGCCAACGGGCCCTCTGATGCATCAATCATCAGCAAGATCGAGCACATGCTGGCGGTAAAGAACTACGACGCCATCCTCAAGGAGTCCCAGGGCGTGATGATAGCGCGTGGTGACCTCGGCATCGAGGTGCCGATAGAGGACGTGCCCATTCTCCAGAGGCGGCTCATCAGGGAGGCGAACGTGTGGGCCAGACCAACAATCGTGGCGACACACATGCTCGAGTCGATGACCCATGAGGCAATCCCCACCCGGGCCGAGGTGAGCGATGTGGCCCACGCCGTGCTCGACAGGGCCGACGCGGTGATGCTCAGTGCTGAGACCGCCATGGGACACAACCCGCCGGCAGCAGTGGACATGATGAACCGGATTGTGGGCCGTGCTGAGACCCAGCTCCCATGGGTCAACCCTGACGAGGTGACATCGCCACGGAGGATGATTGTTGAGATTGTCGGCCACCTTGTGTACAATGCCGTGTGCCTCAACTCGTCTGTCGAAGGGGTGATAACGGCCACGCGGACAGGGTTCACGGCGCGCTGGATCTCGAAGTTCAGACCACCCGCACACATCTTTGCGGTGACACGGAACAGACGGGTGATGCGCCAGCTGAGGCTGCTGTGGGGAGTCCACCCGGTGCACTATGACACCGACCTTGAGAATGTCGACGACCTGATACTCGAGGCCGTGAGGGTGGTCTATGAGGAGGGGCTTGTTGACAAGGACTCCGACATAGTGTTCACATCAGGCACCCGGCTGATACCCGGCAGGACCAACCTCGTGGGCGTGTTCCACGTCAGAGACCTGATCCGTGGACGGAAGAAGAGACCGCTGCGACGTGTGCATGGCTAGTGTGGGCCCGGGGGACAGCAGGAGCCGTGTTGCCGGCCCCGCACCACTGGTGTGGGTAGCACTCCCACGTTTCCGAAGGGCAGGCCCCAGCCCAAAACTGTTTAATGTGGGCGGTAGGGAGCACCGCACCGGAGAGTGAACCGTGACCAGAAGACAGGAGCGTGGCCTTCCCGGGCCAGTTGTGGAGGCACTGCACGACCACCGGCTGCGGACTGCAGCGTATGTCGTACCACTGGTGTACATACTTGGCCTGCTGTCTGTGCCATACACGCTACGAGGGGCCATCCCTGCGGGCTGGGACACCGGCATACACCTCTACTACACACGACTGGTACTCGATGGGGACTTCGACAGGCTCATGGGCCTTGCGAGGGGGAATAACGTCCTGCCTATGGTGCTGGTCGCGGCGCTGTCGCTGGTGATGTCATCGGACATCATGCTGAGCCGGATTGTGCTCACCTATGTACTGCACCTCGCACTGATGGCCGTGTACTGGTGGGCCGGCAGGCGCACTTATGGGCAGCCCGAAGGGGGTACTCTTGCAGTGGTGTTCTTCGCTGTCTGGGCAGGCGCGTTCCGCCTCTCCGCAGACCTGCACAAGACCCTGCTGGCATATCTGTTCACACTGCCGGTGCTTGTCCTCTACACAAGGGACGACCTGTCCCTCCGGACCCGTGCAGCCCTTGTTGCAATGATGGGCGTGGCATCACTGGCCCAGATCGAGCTCTGTGTGCTCGTCCTTGGGACGGCCGTGCTGTACGAAGTGTGGTCGGTCGTCGTAAGACGACGCACAGACTACCGGAGGCTGCTACTCCTCATCTCCTTGGGGCTCGCTGTGGTGCCTGCATTCCTCCTTGCCCTGTCCTACAGCACGTACTTCATCAGCGTGGCAATAACGTACCAGGTACCCCTTGACGCGATGGCACCGGGCCCGGCCTTCGTGTTCCTTGGGATTGCACTCGCACCCCTTGTCGTGATTGGCCTCCTGCTCACTGCCCGTGACCTGCTCCGCCGCCGCAGGACCAGTACCACTACCAGCACCAGTACCACGGACAGGGACTTCCAGCCCGACCTCCTCCACGTCTTTGCAGTGCTCATAGTGTTCCTCTTGCTGATACCATCGTTCTTCATTGCAGAGCCGACCCTCTTCAGGAGGATGGCACCACGCGCAATGGTGCTGCTGCCAGTGCCAGTACTGGTCATCGACGGCATCAGATGGGTCTACAGCCTTGAGACCACCACGCCTCCTCACGTACACCACAGACGCGTGGGTTTCAGACATGGTGTGGCCATCGGGCTGCTCAGCCTCGTGGTCATGACCGGTGCGGTACTCCCGACCCAGACCGTCATATACCACGACCAGTACATAAGTGGCCCCTCAATGGCACGACTCAGGGCACTCGCAGAGCACGTGGACCACAACAAGACGCTGGTCGCTGTTGTGGACGAGTACCCGGTGAAGGCCTACAGGGACTACGGGTGGACTGGCGCTTACATTGGCTACTGCACCTACTTCAACGGACCACTCCATTTCCTCGTCGCGGGAGTCCTGTACCCTGATGACAACCCCATGTACAAGAACATGATGAACGACCAGATGGCGCGTATGAGGGCAGACGGAGTGCAGTTCCCACTCACAGACCCGGGTGTCCAGATTGTGTTTACAGAGGACTTCTACGGCCACCCGACCACTGTGGAGAGGGCCCTCAGCCAGGAGGTCTACCCGGGCGCATACATCATGAATGCAAGCCGCGCCTCGCTCCTGCTCAGGTACTACGAGGTGAGCCCCGCAAAGCCGTTCAACACAACGGGGCCCTGGGCAACAGTGATGGTGGAGGACATGCCACACATGGTGCTTGACGACGACGACCTGACCGGCAACGAGTCGGTAACATACGCCCTTGTGGCCTATACCGGTGGGACACTGAGGGTCGAGGTCGAGTACATGGACTACAATGCTACAGTGCCGGGGATTGTCCTCCTATTGAACGGTACTCGGGCCGCCAGTGCCAACTATACGGGCACCATGACACCGTGGACGCTGACAGCCAGCACTGATGTGACAAGTACGAGCACGGTGTTCCTGACAGTCAGAGTTGCTGGCCCCGGAAACGGCATGGTAGACCTGGGCCAGATATACGTGTACCTGACCCCCAACGAGTGAGGGCCACTCTCAGTCCACATCCGCCCTGGCCGGACGGACGACTGCCCCCACCTGTGGACCGGAGCGGGTGTCTGCAGTCCACGCACAGAGGAAAAAGGCGACCTGTCCGGCAAGGAGGGCCAGTCCAAGGCCAAAGAGTCCGAGGGACGGGACGACCAGGACCATGCATGCGTACTGCCCTCCGAGGGCACCCCCATAGGAGACCAGCACCCCAGTGGTGTGGTCCGCAGCCAGCAGGCGTGCCACGTAGGTGCTGGCAAGTGTGGCCGGCACCACGGCCAGGGAGACCACACAGAGAGTGGCCACCGTGTCAGCATACTGCGGGAACACGGACGGTATGAGGACGGGGGCAGCCACCACAGAGAGGACGGCGAGGACCACCGACATCAGCACTGACAGGAGGACGGCCCGTCCCGTAGCGGCACCGCTGGCGGTCTCGGGGATCAGATAGTTGCGGGTGGTCGCAGGCAGGGCGAGCAGTACCATGAAGACCTGGGACACGAACTGGTACTCGCCGAGAGTGGTGAGCCCCAGCCATGCACCGACCACCAGCTTGTCAAGATAACTCGACAGCGTCCGGGCAACGGTCACCGCACCGAGGGTGCAGACCAGCTGCCAGTGCGCCCTCAGTGGCACGAGCGACAGGTGCCTGAGCCCGTGGGCTGCACTGCGCAGGAACTCCATGCCCAGCAGGACTGGTGGCAAGGAGTACATGAGGGCCACAGTGAGGGGTGGCTGGCCGGTCAGGACACCATAGATGCCAGCGACGGCCATCCCGACCCCGCAGCCAGCACTCCAACCCGAGAAGTGGAGGTACCGTCGCCGTGCGAGGAGGTCGTAGGTCGTCATGGAGAAGCTTGTCTGTCCGAATACCATTGGCACATAGTACATTGAGCCGGCGAGTGTTGCCACAGGGAGGGCGACCGGGAGCAGCAGCAAGAGGACGATGGCATTGAACACCGGGAGTACGTGGGGGTCTGTACCACGGGGGTGCACCGTCTGGACTGTCATGCCGAACCCGGCCACAACAATGGAGCTCACAACATTGCTGACCGAGAGTGCAAACGCCACCTCTCCAAATGCGTCCTTTGCCATGAGGGCTGCACCGACAAACCAGAACAGTGCTAGGGACAGGAGGTTGACACCACTCGCAATGGCCATCACGAACAGTCTGTACGGCCTGCTCTCCGTAGTCCGCTCCAAGTCAGAGGTCTCCTGCGTAGCAGCTGGTCAGCCGGGTGCGGCAGGCCGGCCCTGGCACATGATTTAAGTCTTCGCGGCCAGCACGGGGCCAATGGAGAGCACCGTGGACGCAGCAACCGTGACCAAGGTGGAGCACGGGCCACAACCCGGCCCTGTACGGGGACTCCGCCTCGTCGTGTTCACTGCAAACCCACTTGAGGCCTATGTCAGGAAAGGCACGATCAGGAGGTTCAACCGCGACATCAACCCAACAGGCCTCTTCAACAGCGTGACAACAGTCTATGTCAGCGACGATGGGCCGTCTGGTGAGTATGTGGTCCACGGTATCCACGCCATGCGGATACGGCACTGGTCCCTGCCACTGGACATGCTGCGCCTGGTGGTCGCCGGGGTACGGGCCGTGCTCCAGACACGGGCCTGCGTCGTCCGTGCATACTGTGCTGAGCTCCCGGGCCTCGCGGCTGTCCTCACCGGCCGGCTCACAGGCCGCAGGAGCGTTGTCTCAGTGCACGCGGACATCCAGTCGATAATGCGACAGAGGGGGTACAGCAGGGTGGCGAGGCTCCTTGTGGGCCTGCTCCACCGTGTCGTCTACCGGCTCAGCACACAGGTCTGGTGTGTGAGCGAGTGGCTTGCACAACACCTGGTGCAGCTGGGTGTGCCTGCCCGGAAGATAAGGGTGACATATAACAAGGTGGACACGGCACGGTTCCGGAGGACGACCCAGGGCCGGGATGAGGTCAGGCACGCCCTCGGCATCCCCCCGAGAGCACTGGCGCTCGTACACGTGGGCCGGCTGAGTCAAGAGAAGCACATTGATGTCCTCATCCGTGGCCTTGCGGCCCTCAGACAACAGGGACACAGTGCCCACCTCATTCTCGTCGGTACAGGACTCGACTCCAGGGGACAGTCGTATGTCAGGGGACTGCAGGGGTTGATGGGCCGACTGGGACTTGGTGCATACGTCCACTTCATAGGGGGGCAGCCGAACGAACGTGTACCGGACATACTACATGCTGCTGACGTGTACGTGTCTGCGTCCATTTCCGAGGGCTTTGGGGTGGCACTAGTAGAAGCACAGGCTGCAGGGGTGCCACTAGTTGTCACATGCGAACTTGCAGAAGAGGGGCACGGGCTTGTCCTGACCGGTGAGAACGCCCTCACGTACCCGGCCGGGTCGCCCACTGGCCTTGCAGAGTGCGTGTTGCGTCTCACGCGGAACCCCGACCTTATACAAAGGCTGAGGGAGGCAGGCGTGATGAATGCAGCACGGTTCGACTGGGAAACAGTTGCCAAGAGGGAGGCAGCACTCTATAGGGAAGTGTGTGGTACTGGCGCTATGTGATGGGTTGCCGTCCATGGCCCGGACACGGCAAGAGTCATAAGAAGAGCGTCATGGGCAAGTCGTGCGCTCCCGTCGTGTGTGAGAGGAGCAGCCACTGACAAGCGCAGGAGAGGAAACACGCTACATGTTGAGTGGAGAACTGCAGGACAGGATGTGCGTAACGTCTGCCGTGCTGGCAGTGGTCTTCACAGTGGTGGTACTCGTAAGGCCCTACTTCACATGGGGCTGGATCCCAGTCGGCTGGGACACCGCAATACACCTCTACTGGGCAAGACTGATTGTGGACGGCGATATCCAGCGTGCCCTTGAAGTCACCCATGGGTTCAACCTCCTGCCCTCAGTGACCATAGCAGCGGTGTCTGCCATCACGGGGCTCGACATCCTCGGCGCCAGGATCCTGCTCACAGTCCTCCTGCCACTCCTGCTCCTTGTCGCTTTCTACTGGACAGCCCACGACCTGTTCGAGGACAGGCGCTATGCGGTACTGGCACTAGTAGTAGCGGCTGTCTGGTTCTCGACCTACCGGCTCTCGGCAGACCTGCACCGCACCCTGCTGGCATACCTGTGCCTAGTACCTGTCTTCGCACTCTACGTCCGCAACGGCCACAGCACACGGGACGTCTTGATGATGGCGATGCTCGCGGCAGTCGCAACGTTCGCCCAGCAACAGGTCGTGATATTCTTCCTCATCAATGTGGGGCTCGTAGAGGGCTGGCGGGCCATCAGGTTCAGGACCCTGGACACCCGCTCGGTGGTAAAGGCCCTTGCGGTGACTGCGGCCATGCTGCCCGCACTACTGCTGTCCTCACTATATGGCTCCAACGTGGTGGTTGGTGCAATCACAGGTACTGTGACCTGGCCGCCGCCAGACATACGACACGTGGCCCTGACGATGGGAGGGCCCATGATGCCGTTCACGTTGCTCGGCCTGGGGCGTGGGCTGTACGATGTGTTTACAGACCCCACAGGCAAGCTGAGGCTGGTCGAGACCTTTGGCCTGAGCATTGTCTTCTTGGTGTACCTCCCGTCCCTCGTCATCACGCAGCCGGTCGTGTTCCGGATGATGGCCACACGGGCAATGACCGTCCTGCCGACGCCCATCTTCGTGGTCCTGGGTCTCAGAGAGACCATGCGTGTGGCCAGAGGGGGTGCAGTCACAGCCCCGAGCATCCTGCACGACCCCAGAGTGATACTCGCGACGGCGACCATAGTCGTGGTAATCATGTCCGGGATGGTGACACAATACGAGGCGACAGTCCACCACAGACCCTTTGTCACACAGGACGCCCTTGACCAGCTACGTGCAGTTGCGGAATGGACAGACGGACAGCTGCTGGTAGTGGTCGTGCGTTCACATGTTACTGTCACTGCGTTCAAGGACGCGAGCTGGGCAGGAGTCATACTGGGCGAGTACCTGTACTACAACGGCCCACTGTGCTTTCTCGCAGCAGGACGGGCCTGGCCACTGGGAGACCCAGAGCAGACACGCAAGGGAGCATCACAGATAAACGACCTGATTGCCAAAGGGGTCTCGTTCCCCCTTGACAATGCGAGCGTCAAGGTCGTCGTCGTGGAGGCCCTCTACGGCCGGCTCACCACACTGGAGGTGGCCATTGCACATCAGGTGGACAAGGGGGCATTCCTCTTTGCCGGCAACGACCTTGTGTCCCTGACTGTGGAGTACGAACTCAGCCCTAGTGACTACTGCAACTACTCTGGGGACTGGAGGCTGGAGTGCGACGATACGGCATGCATCCACCTCGGCCGGGCAGACCTCACAGGCGAGGAGGAGATTGCATACCCGGTTGTCGTCACTACCAGCGGACAGTACAACATCACACTACAGTACGAGGACTTTGACACTGAATACGGGGGGTTCAACATAGAACTTGATGGGAGGACCGTAGCATCCGTGGAGTACGGTGGCACGGGCACACAGAACGTGACCATCAGCACAGTGCTGTCGTCAGACTCTGTTTCGCTGCTGCGGGTGACACCCATCAGGGCCGGTACCGGTGAGATTGCATTGTCAAGGGTCATTGTCACCCGTGCTACGTGACCTGGCGAGCACCCCGTGTGTGCGCCACCTGACCGGCCGTACACATCGTGGTGGCCCTCAGCACATGGCTGCAATGACTGCAAAGTAGTCCTCTGCAAGGCGGGCCCAGTCGAATGCCTTGGCACGCTCGCGGCCCATCAGTACCAGGCGCCGTGCGAGGGCCCGGTCGGACAGCACCCGGACTATTGCCTCACTGAGGCCCTGCACATCGTGGAAGAACAGCACAGCATCACCTGCGAGCCTGCGCACCTCCACAAGGTCTCTGGACACCACCGGGATGTCGGCGGCCCAGTACTCGAAGAGCTTCATGGGGCATGCCACTTCGGTGAGTGGGCTCTTCACGAACGGGATCACTCCGACCGAGAGGCGTCGCATGATGGCAGGAATCTCGTCATACGAGATGTGGCCATGTACGAAGACCCCATCATGGACATCTGCCAGCTCCTTCACGGCAGCCTCGTTGCCGCCAATACCGAAGATGTGGTATTCCACAGTCGGGAAGACCCGGGCTACGGCCGGGTAGGAGCGGATCAGGTCGTCCACACCAGACCACTCGTGGACTCCTCCGACATAGCCTACAACCAGCCGCGCCCCTTCATGGCTGTCCGGTGGTGCGAAAGAGTGCACTGTCACGCCGTTCGGGATGTACACGGGTGCCACACCCGTTGCCTTGAGCACGCGCTGGCGGAGCGGCTCCGAACTGACTATCACCGTGTCCGAGTCGTGCACGACCACGGACATGAACTTCCGGATCACGGCCGCCACCGGGGACCTGAGAGTACGTGGCACATACTGGGAGGCAAGACCGGAGATGTCATCCACATAGTCGAACACAACACGCACACCAAGGGCCCTCTTGAGGAGCATCACTGGGAGCACAAGCACCGGGTTGGTGCTGACGACGACATGGATGTGGTGTTTCCTTATCAGGTGCAGTATGAAGAGCCACAGCGGGAACAGGTTCAGCAAGTAGAACAGCGCGGTGCGTCGGCGCGTCAGTACACATGGGGCACGGTGCACCCACAGTCGTGATGTACGGATGGTGGACTCGAACAGTGGGAAGTGTACCACGTGTACCTCAGCATCAGGGTGGCCCACATCCTCAAAGAACCTGTGGAGGCGGTTCTCGGGTCCACCGAGCCAGTCGATTGCTGGTATGACGAGAATCCTGCACCGTCCCATTGCTCTCACAGATTCCTTGCTTCGATGTCTGGCGGACCCGTCGTTGCGTCAAACGGTCACCACTCTTCAAGGTTTCCCCTTGACCACACCCAACATGCTGCTGGACTGGCCTGTGTGGGTGGGCCCTGACCATGCCTGAGCAGTGGTGAAGCATGGCAGTGACGTGCCTCAGACCACACCCGGCGTGACCGGAGAGCAGGTGGCCACCGGAGCACAGGTGTCCGACAACATGGTAGAGCAAAACAGAATAGACCCATTGACACTCGACAATGTGGACTGACTGCACCATGTGCCCGACACCCTCCGGAGAAGACCACTCCCGCCCTGAGATATGGACACTGTTACGGCCGTGCAATGAGATACTCCAGGCTGTAGCCGAGGGCATCGCTGTCACGGATGTGGAGGAAGCGCTCGTCTACGTGAACGACAAGATGGCCGCTATGCTGGGATATGGGGCTGAAGAGATTGTAGGACAGCAGGTGGAGTCATTCCTCGACGAAGAGAACAGGCGGGTGCTGCAGGAAGAGAACACAAAGCGTCAGCTGGGCCAGTCCTCAACGTACAGGCTTGTGTGGACATGCAGTGACGGAAGGCAGCTGCCAACGCGCGTCTCGGGGACGCCGCTCCTCGACAGGGAGGGGAAGTGCTGCGGCACACTGGCAGTGGTCACAGATATATCAGAGCAGGAACGTCTGGAGGCCACCCTTGAGAAGGAACGGCAGGTGCTGAGGGACATAGCCGACGCAGCACTGCACTCTGACACGGTCTCTGAGCTCTGTAATCATGTACTAGACGCCCTCATGGGCGTACTCTCATACAGGTATGGTGTGATGAGGTTGCCCACTGTTGAGGGGCAGGCGCTGAGGCTCGTTGCGGTGCAGAGCCACACCCTGCATGAGGTACGGCTCACACCCCCAATGGTACCTCTGGGGGCCGACGACCCTGCAGTGGTGGCGTACCTCTCCGGAAAGGCGGTCATAGTGCACGATACCAACACTGCTGATACCGACCCGAGGGTGGGACGGTGGTGCCAGCAGCTCTCGAAACGGTCAGTCATTGCATGGCCAGTAGCGGGTGCCGAGGGCCGGGGGATTGGGGTCATTGTCTTTGCCAACGACTTGCCCGTTGCCATCAGCAAGGAGGAGGAACGCTTCATCAGCAATATTGTCGAGATGATTGCAGCTGCACTCGAACGTACCGAGATGGGAGAGCACCTCAGGGACTCTGAAGAACGGTACAGGGCCCTTGCAGAACAGTCCCCTCAGGGGATTGTAATCTATGACAGGGAGAAGGTGGTCTACGCGAACCCTGCTGCTGCAAGGACGCTGGCCCTGAGTGTAGAGGAGACCATGCGGCTCAGTGTGAAGGAGCTGACGGCATTTGTGCACCCGGACGACAGGAGGGAGGTGGCAAGGAAGTTCGGACGGGTACTTGACGGCTGGGCGCCACGTGCTGCTATGGAGTGTAGGGCAACGGCTGCGGACGGCTCGGTCAGGTGGTTGGAACTGTTCGGCAGTTCAATCGAGTATGCCGGGCGGCGTGTTGTCCAGGTGCTCATAGTGGACGTCACGGAGATGCGCGTACTGGAGGAGGCCCACAGGGCCACGACCCGCCGCCTGAGGAGCCTGTTCAGTGTGATACCAGACCCAATCTTTGCCCTGGACTCAGAGGGACGTGTGGTGACCATGAACAGGCAGGCACTTGCACAACACCGCCTTGAGGATGCCGGGCCGACGCTCCATAGACCATTCACTGAGTTTGTCGTGCCGGAAGACCGGGAACGGTATGTTGCAGACATGAGACGCGTACTTGAAACAGGCCGGCCACTCCGGGCCGAGTACAGAATGCTCAGACGCGATGGCACAGACTACTATGCCGAGGTGAACATGGCCGTGACCGCAGGTGAACCTGGTGGGAGCGAGGGCGTTGTGGTCGTAGTACGTGACATGACCCAGAGGCGTGAGATGGAACAGCGTGTGCAGGAGGCCCGGGACAGGGCCCTCCTGTATCTTGACATCCTCTGCCATGATGTGAGGAACCACCTCCAAGTCATGGTCGGGTGCACGGGCCTGCTGCGTGAGGCCAAGGACGACAGCGAGCGCTCACACCTGCTTGACCTACTTGACAACGCGTTCGGACGCGTCGCAGGCCTGATAGAGAAAGTGGACATGACCGAAAAGCTACAGGAGGCGGAGATGCACCCCGTGCGGCTCGTCGCAGAACTCTGGGAGTGTATCCGCATCGTGCGAAGAGAGTTCCCGGACACAGAGGTGATATACGAGGGCCGGACAGACGAGGGTACCATCTGCGGCGACGAGTTCGTCAGGGCACTCCTGCTGGGAATCCTGCGGAACGCCATTGTCCACAACACGGTCAGACACGACAGACGAGTGTGGGTAACGCTTGACAAAGACCGTGGTGGCTACGTGCTGAGGGTCGCGGACAACGGGCCGGGAATTCCAGACAAGCGCAAGACCATGTTGTTCGACTCGTCGAGGCGTTTTGGCGGTGTCGGCCTTCACCTCGTCAAGCAAATCGTGGACAAGTACAACGGCACGATACAAGTACGAGACCGCGTGCATGGCGACCCGACACAGGGCGCCGAGTTTGTGCTGTGGCTGCCAGTAGCCCCAGCCGACAGGAGGTGTGTCCGGGAGGTCTGAGAGTGAGTGTCGTGGGCCGTGGCACCGGTCAGGGACGGTGTGTTATACAGACGGTCATGACACTGGAGAGTGGTGACGCGACATACGTGGCGGCCGCCATGCCCTGAACTCATCAACGCGGGACAGGTACTCTTCGTAGCGCGACGCCGGGAACATCACAAAACGGCACACAGGGTCACCTGACACCTCGCACATAACCTCTATTGCATCAAGTGGCATGTCAGTCGCGACAGAGCACCACCCTGAGGAGTAACCCCTGTTGAAATCACATATCGGGGCACGTGCGACCCGGCCCGCCTGCCCCCACAGCTGGGCCTCAAAGTTCAGCGGGTGCTCATAGAAGAGGATGAAGTCCTTGTCCGCGACAATCTTGGAGCCAGGCAGCAGCCGCACGCGGACGAACCCAGCGTATGCAGCCCACACGGGCCCTGCGAGCAACCTCTCCTCAACGGTCTCCAGGCCGAGGCGTGGCAGCAGGCGGTGAGCCTCACCCATGCCGATAGAATGTCCAAAACGGTACATTATGGCAGACACATCTTCAGCGTCCAAGGACCTCGCCAGCTCGTCTTTCAGGGAGATGGCAATCGCCTTGAGACCGATGAACATCACCGGGTCGCCGAGCAGGTAGATGCGGGCCTGCTGCGGTAAGTACGAGAGGTGGTTGCGCATGATGTCCTCATATTTTGCCTCTATGGACTCGATGACTGGATGCATCTCTAGCGGGGCATCAACAGTCCTGGGCAGTACACTCACGCTCCTTGGACAGGCGGCCACACGCCGTGCGATAGTTGTGCTGGCAGCCGGCGATATAAGTAGTTCCTGTACAGCACCCTGTGGGGCCCTGGACACACAGGGAGGGGCTGCCTAGGCGGTGTTGCCGGAGGGCCCCGACTCCATCATGCGGGCCATTTCCTCAAAGAGTGCGAGGGTCTTCTTCGCCTCCTCGGGCTTCATCCGCTCGATTGCGTAGCCCGTATGGACAATGACGTACTCACCGACCCTAACACCGGGCACCAGAGAGATGCAGACCTTCTTCTTGACCCCCCCGAACTCGACCTCTGCGTAGTCCCCGTCAATCCGTTCTACAAGGCCAGGTACTGCAAGACACATGGTGGGTCACACACCCAGATGGGCCCGCCTCTGCTTTAGAGTCTTGTGAAGCGCACATATGGGGCATGAGGGGTGCTTGGGCATGCACCGGGTGGATGTCAGGGTGTCAGCTCACAGGTCCCCAGCAGATGCCCAGCTCCGTCGCAGCCTCAAAGGCCCGCCGCATCTCGTCACTGTGTACATGGCGGCGGATGTCAGGGTAACGGTCGGGGTCACGCAGGACCTTGTGCTCAGGCCGGTACTGGCCCATGATGTTGACCATGCAGTCGGGCATGTTCTCCGCGACCCACTCGAGTATCGGGAGGGTGCAGCACTCCACATGGTTCGGTAGCACCAGGTGGCGGATGATCACCTCGCCGTTCTCATAGGCGGTCAGGTGGTTCCGTGCCACGACCCTGAAGTAGTCCTTCACATGTGAGAGGCGCTCTGCACACCTGTCATTGCCGTACTTGAAGTCTGGGAGCCACACATCGACAAGGTCACTGATGAGCTGCATTGTCTCAGTTGAACAGTAGAGGTTCGAGTTCCACAGCTGCGTCACGTTGTCCTGTTGGTGGAGCATGGACTCTATGATTGTGTGCGTGTTCGGGATCGGGTCGCCACCCACGTAGTTGATATTGAGTGCACCGTCGAGGCAGAGGGACTGTGCAATTGCGGCGAGGTGCTCTGCATCAACGACACGGCCTGCACGTGGATTTGTCGAGATGTCGTCGTTCTGACAGAACACGCAGCCAAAACAGCACGATGCGAAGAAAATGGTGCCTGACGGTACTAGCGGGGCCTCTTCACCGGTGTGCAGGAACGCAGACGACACCCTCGACTCTTTCCCAAGGCCACACCAGCCGGTCTCGCCACGCGAACGGTCTGCACCGCAGCGCCGCTCACAGAAGTGACACTCCCTGAGGATGCGCCGTGCAATCTCAGCCTTCAGGTGGAGGAACGAGACCCCTGGCCGTTCGTCCTCCGGCACACGCGGGCCACCAGCGTCCACGCTCGCAAGGTAGTCACGGAACCGGCTGCTCAGCTGTGCGTGTTCCTCCCATAGACGTGCTGTCGACTCGTCAAGGGGTATGCTGCACTCGATGTCGCGCGCGAGGAGGTACTTGGCCCAACGTGTCCCATCAATGATACCGCGGTACCGGGCAAGGCGTCGCCGTGCCTCCGGGTCACGCCACACCCGTGATGCGTCAGGTCGTAGTAGCCGCCACATCGTGCTCCACTATCATTGTACTGAGCAGATAAAAGTGTAGACAGTGCAACAGCCGTCTTGGCCTGGACCAGTCCCCGGGGTGCTGTGTCAGGGGCACTGTGAGACCAATAGGGTAGACACGAGGCCCAAAGAGTGGGGTGTCCACGGTGACCTGCAACAGGACCACACATCAGACGAACACGACAGGGTGGTCGCCGCCCACCAGCAGTACGTATTCAAGCGTTGCGGCGAGGACTGCACAGCGCAGCTGCAGCCAGTCATGCAGCCGGCCGCTCGACTCAAGGGCACTGGCGCTGACCGAGAGGCCGAGTTCCACAGGGGGCTCCATGAGCAGGACGGCGTCCCCGGGCAGCACCTCGGGTGAGATATACCAGTCGCGGTACTGCCTCGCATGTGCGGTGCCCCGTTCAGGGTGCAGGAAGTCCTCAAGTCTGCACCAGTTCTCTGCGACGACCACGTCCACACCATCAAGGCCGGCCCCGAAGTCGTGGTAGAGCTCGACGTGCCCAGCCTGTCGGGCACCACGCACCGCCCGGCCGGACAGTGGGAACCCCTTCGGAGAGACGACCCTTACGCTGGCCCCGAGCAGGGCTGCTGCGACCACCAGGCTGTGCGCGGTTGTCGGGAGGACGGCCCGGGTGCCAAATGTCCACGTGACTGCAATCTTGGTGCCGGCAACCCTACCAAGGGACTGTTGTACTGCAAGGAGGTGGGCGAGGGCAGCCTGGTTCGCATACACATCGTCAGCGATGCTCACGATGTGACCTGCTGCTGCACCTGAGAAACGTTCGGTCAGCCTGCGCCCGGCGGCGAACGTCTGTCTGTCGACAATGGAGGTCAGCAGCACATCTGTGACACTGCTGGCCATGGTGATGTGCATGAGCAGTTCGTCGGAGGAGAGTGTGGGCAGTGGGGTGGGGGTGAGGTCTGTGACAGCAAGGCCTGCCCGGCCCGCGGTCGCCCCGACGACCATTGGCTCCACAGACTGGACACCCATGAACACCGTGCCGAGGAGGCGTGCACCGTGTCCTGAGAGAACACTGTAATGCGCGGGGTCACCGTAGAAGTGGAGTGCGCGCTCAATGATAGATGAGAGGCCCTGTGACCCGAGGTCAGCCAGTGTCACTACCACCATGACGACCCGTCCGTCAGTGTCTGAAGGGTGTGGACGGCTGTGGAGGGAAACAATTTCAAGCTAGTGGGTCGAGGACTGCCACAGTGGAGGCAATGCCGGTCAACCCAATCGACTATGGAAGGTACGGTCACCCCGACATGGTGGCAGTGTTCGAGGAGGAAACGCGGCACAGGCTGTGGCTGCTGGTCGAGGCCACTGTTGCGGAGGTGCAGGCAGAGCTCAGGCTCATCCCGGTGGCTGCTGCAGAGGACATTCGGGAAACCGCAGTCCCTGAAACCGTCACGCTGGAGCGGACAATGGAAATCGAAACACGCACGAGACACGATGTGGCTGCGCTGTTCGAGGCGATTGCGGAGAAGTGCAGGGGAGAGGGTGCGAGGTGGGTGCACTTCGGCCTGACATCGAACGACATCAAGGACACAGCCCTCGCACTCCAGATGAAGGCCGCCTTCGAGACCCTGCTCGAACAGCTGGACGGACTGGTCGAGACCTTGGTGGCGCTGGCACGGGGGCACAGAGACCTCCTTGCGGTTGGCCGTTCCCACGGGCAGCACGCCGTCCCCATCACCTACGGGATCCGGTTCTCGGTCTGGCTCGATGCGGTCAGGCGGCACCGTGAACGGCTGGTGGCGGCCATGGAGAGGGCGTGTGTTGGCAAGATAGCAGGGGCCACAGGCAGCCATGCCGCACTCGGGCCCATAGGCACTGAAGTGCAGTCGCGGGTGCTCAGACGCCTTGGCCTCGGAGTGCCGAACGCCACCACGCAGATTGTACAGAGGGACCGCCATGCTGAGGCCGTGTGCGCACTTGCAAACCTTGCTGCGACCATCGACAAGATGGCCACCGACCTGCGCAACCTCCAGAGGACAGAGATTGGGGAGACCAAAGAGCCCTTTGCCAGGGGCGAACAGGTGGGCTCGTC
>JALVPN010000224.1 GCA_027031765.1 Promethearchaeota archaeon
ACGTATCTTGTGAATCATCTCAGTGCACTTGTCCACGGCATCGGCGGCCTCACGGAGATGGGCTGTGACTCCGGGGTTCGAACTCTTTGTCTGTGCTAGCAAGACCGCTGTCAGTATGACCTGCAGCTGGTTCGTGATATCGTGTGTTAGCAGGTCCATGTATAGGTGTGAGATCTCGCATGCCGCTCTCGCCCACTCCTCCGCCACCTTGCGGGCAGTGATATCCCTGAAGTTCCCCATGAGGCACTGGCGTCCGCCGAGAGTGATGGGTGTTGCCACGATGTCTGCATAGAATGTTGACCCGTCCTTCCTCATGACGGGGACTGCCTCGGCCAGTCTCAGCTCGCCCCGGGCCTGCTGCTCGAACAGGGTGAGGACGCGCTCCAACTCATCCTGCGGGTGGATGTCCTCGATGCGGAGCGTCAGGGCCTCATCTAGAGAGTAACCGGTCATCTTGCAGAAGCTGGGGCTTGCCTCCACGGCCTCCCGCGTCCTCCTGTCCACAATGAATATCCCATCGATGGCCGAGTTGAATATCGTACGGTACCGCTCCTCAGACTCGCGCAGGGCCTGTTCGGCACGCACCCGTTCGGTAATGTCCCGTGCAATGGACACAATGCTCTTGCCGTCCTCATGCAGCGTGAACACCATCGTGAACCACCGCTGCTCACCACGTACCACATGCGAGTAGTCAAAGGACACGGTTTCGCCAGCACGCACACGGGGTGCCAGTTCCAAGTACTTCTGGGCCATCTCGGGGGGCATCACCTCAGTGACGTGCCTCCCGATTGACTCCTCGATGGGCGCAATCAGCTTCTCAGGGTCTGACGTGTATATCTGTGAGAAACGGTCGTCCTTATCGTGTACGAATATCATGTCCTGCATCGAGTGCACAATGGTCCTGTAGCGCTCCTCGCTCTGGCGCAACGCCTCCTCTGCCCGTTTCCTATCTGTGATGTCCTCACCAGATGTGAGCAGGCCAACAATCTCACCGTTGATGTCCCGCATCGGCTCTGTGTGCCAGACGACAGTACGTTCCTCACCACTCGCTGTCACAAGGGGGCGTTCGACATATTCCATACACGTCATCTCGCCAGAAATGAGTCTGTGGAAGTTCTCCAGCGACTCTTGGAGGACATGCTTGGGAATGAAGTCGAACCAGTACCTCCCAATCAGTTCGTCCCTGTCAAGGCCCATGAGCTTACAGCCACGCGGGTTGACGTAGGTGACAATACCGTCCCGGTCAACGGCGAGTACAATGAACCACGAGAGCTCGAGGTACCGCTCGGCCATGTGCACCCTCTCCCTGAGCTCCTGTTCTCTAGCCCTGATAGCGGTCAGGTCGCTGAGCAGCACCATGACGTAGTCGCCAGGGATGTAGGACGACTCGAACACGAAGTGCAGGGCCTGCCCGCCGTCAGAGGGAATGTAGAGCTCCAACCGCTGCAGTGCATGTCGTCTGAGGACGGGGACAACGACTCGCCGCCACTCTGGGAACGTTGCGGTGGCAGCCTCGATGGAGGTGCCCACGGGAGGGCACACCGCTGGCGGCAGGAGTGTTCTTGCAGCAGCGTTGGCGAACACCAGCCCCACGCGCTCACCGATACGGCGCCACACGAGCACCGGCCGGGCCATGGAATTGAGTACCGACACCGTGTTCAGTGACGACAGGTCTATCGTCGCACCATCGGGGGTACTATCACGACCGCCATGTGCTCTGTTGGCCCTCGACTCTCTTGACTGGTACTGGTCGTCACTCAATACATGCCCACCTTGTCCAACTGGTTCCGGTGACTGCACAGGACGATGACACCCCGGGGCCCGCCCCAGAGCAGGCCTGCTGCTCGCAACAGGGGATAAAGATACCTATTACGGAAGTCAGCAGTTGATGCCTGTTGCTACCGGGTCGTGCGAATGTGTTGCCCATGGTTGATACGCAGAAGAGATACATGTAGTCTCTGGTAAAGGGGCTACCACGGAGTGGACAGCTTTGAGGTTGCCAGAGAGAGATGCATTCCCACTCATTGAGAAGGAACTGCGGAAGAAAACGTTCGGTATCCTGACCGTGCTGGGCAGAGATGGACGGCCCCACTCGACGGGAATACTGTACGGTGTGGCCCCACCCGAGAAAGACTTTGCACTCTACATGGTAACATCACGCAAATATGCGAAGGCACGGTACGTCCAGTTGCACCCCGATGTCTCCTTTGTCGTGACCTTCCCCCATAGGTTCCTGTCATCAATGCCTGCCGGGTACGTGATGCTCCGTGGCACTGCTGAGCTCAGGGGTTTGGACGACGAGGACGGCCAATGGGCGTTCCAACAGAGATGGATCTTGAGGAAGAACATGGAGATGGACGCGCTCGTAGAAGAGGCCGTATTCATTCGTATCGACCCGGATCCTATAGTGTTCTGCTTCGGGGTCGGTGTGAGCCTGTTGAAGGTCATGCGTGACCCATCGGCCGGTGGCTACAAGGTGAGAGTGCCGGACGACCGGCTGCGTCATGCCCGTCGAGAAGAGTTATACGGGTGAACGGCAGTGGGCACCAGCACGCTGACCGAGAACACAGCCGTACCCATACCAGAGCCCATAGAGCTTGGTTTATCAACAGATGCGGCAACGGACGGGACAGGGCTGCGTCACACTGGGCCCAAGCAGTGAGGAACCATGAAGCCGATAACTGAGGTAGCCGGACATGCGGGGATACCAGAGAGGTATCTCGAACCATACGGGAAGTTCATTGCCAAGATAGACCTGTCACTGAAGGAGAGCCTTGGTGAGCGACAGGGGAAGCTCATACTGGTCACCGCCACCACGCCCACTCCGGCCGGTGAGGGAAAGACCACGAACTCGATTGGCCTGTCGATGGCACTCAATGCCATGGGGCACAGGACTGTGGTCACGCTCAGGGAGCCCTCTCTTGGGCCGGTCTTTGGCGTCAAGGGCGGTGCAGCAGGTGGTGGTAGGTCGCAGGTCTTGCCAGCCGATAGGATCAACCTGCTGTTCACATCCGACTTCCCGGCCGTGTCGGCGGCGCACAACCTGCTGTCAGCCATGATTGACAACCACGTGCACCACGGCGACAGCCCCGGTATTGATATCCGTAGGATATATTGGCCTAGGACCGTCGACATGAACGACAGGGCACTGCGCCAGGTGGTGGTCGGCCTTGGTGGACGTAAGAACGGGTTCCCACGGGAGGACAGATTTGTCATCACGGCTGCATCAGAGGTGATGGCAGTACTGGCACTGGCACGCGACTACAGCGACCTCAGACGGAGGCTCGGCGACATACTGGTGGCCCGCAGGCACGACCTGACCGAAGTGCACGCAAGAGATCTGGGGGCCGATGGTGCAATGGCGGTGCTATTGCGTGACGCGCTGAAGCCCAACCTCGTCCAGACATCAGAGGGGACACCGGCACTGGTGCACACAGGCCCATTTGCGAACATTGCACACGGCACGAACTCGATTGTCGCAATCGACCTTGCACTACGGATGTTCGACTACGTGGTGGTCGAGGCCGGTTTCGGTGCCGACCTGGGGGCCGAGAAGTTCATCAACATAGTGAGCAGGGCAGGCGAGTTCGATGTGGACGCCACTATGGTGGTCACCTCTCTGCGCGCCCTCAGACACCATGGTGATGGCGACCTTGAGAGGGGGTTCCCGAACCTCGACAAACACGTGGAGAACATGGAGGGCTTCGGCCTGCCAGTGGTGATAGCCCTCAACAGGTTCCCAGATGACACGGACGACGACATAGGGCGGCTCCGGAAACACTGCGAGGGGCAGGGATGGCGCTTTGCCGTCTCGGAGGTCTTCTCCAAGGGCAGTGAGGGTGGCAGGGAGATGGCCTCTGCAGTGCTCGATGCCCTTGAGACCCCGGCCCACATCAGCTACACCTACGACCTGGACGACCCGCTCAAGACAAAGGTCGAGAAGATAGCACGGAGGGTCTACGGTGCTGATGGCGTGACCTACTCAGGCAGCGGGTCTGCACAGCTGCGCTCCCTTACGAAGAGGGGCTACGGTGGCCTGCCCGTCTGCGTGGCAAAGACACCGTTCAGCCTCTCAGACAACAAGAGGCTCATTGGCCGCCCGACAGGGTTCAACGTGGACGTACGTGGTGCAGATGTGAGCGCCGGGGCCGGGTTCGTGATAGTATACATGGGCAATGTGAACCTGATGCCGGGACTGCCCGAGGAACCTGCGGCCCTGGGCATGGACGTGGGGCCCGATGGAGAGATAAGTGGCGTCTTCTGACACTGCGTCAGGGGAGGTGCATGTACTTGGAGCTGGACATCGGTCCGGAGGACTTCTGTGAGGACGGAGTGATAAAGGGCCGTCGCCTCGCCAAAATCATCCGGCGGGCGATAGCTGAGGAGGTCGAACGCCTGACAAAGGAGCACGGGACACCCCCAAAGCTCGTGACGGTGCTTGTAGGTGAGGACCCCGGGTCAAAGATGTACGTACGCATGAAACACAAGGCATGTACCCGTGTCGGGATTGTCTCAGAGGGCTACACCCTGCCAGAGGAGACCTCGGAGGAGGAGCTGCTCGGCCTCATCAACGAACTGAACACAGACCCGTCTGTGAACGGCATCCTGGTCCAGTTACCACTCCCACGACACATAGACGAGGAGACCATCATAAGCGCAATAGACCCGGACAAGGACGTCGACGGCTTCTCGCCAAGGAACATCTACAGACTCTTCTATAGCGGCGAGCTGCTCACATCCGCAACACCACAGGGCATCGTGACAATCCTGGACGCCCTCCGTGTTGACCTCGACGGCAAGCACGCAGTGATAGTCAACCGGTCGACCATAGTGGGCAAGCCCCTCGTCATGCTGCTCCTGAACCGCAACATCACGGTGACCGTGTGCCACTCGCACACAAAGGACCTCCCATCAATAACGCGTACCGCCGACATACTGGTAACTGCGGTCGGGAGGCGCAAGACCGAGGACGACCCGTTCTTCATAACTGCAGACATGGTGAAGGAGGGGGCGATTGTCATCGATGTCGCAACGCCCCATGGTGACTGTGACTTTGAGGCCGTGAAGGAGAAGGCGTCATTCATAACGCCAGTACCGGGTGGGGTCGGGCCCATGACCATCACAATGCTCCTCAAGAACGTGCTCGCAGCGTACTCGTTCCAGATGGCAAGGACAAATGTGCTGACCTCATACGCGGTGAGTTACGGCTCTTTCCCGAGCTGAGCTGGGCCATGCCAACCGGCATACGCACCGGCAATGGTACGTAGTGGGCGACATGACGCAGGACGTGGCAGCAGGTACAGCACGGTCACGATTTCAGGCAATAGGCGCTGACGGACGGGGCAGGAGGAGGGGACGACGTGGGCCCATGTGCATGGGCATGTGGACGGTACCGGGGTAGTCGGCGTCAGGACGTGAGCAGGCTACAGGGCACTGCTGTCAGCATCACGGTGGGCAGGCCCAAACCCTTTTTTGCAGGTTGTCCGCCGACCCGCGCGGTGACCGCGAATGAAGATTGTGGAATGTGTGCCCAATTTCTCTGAGGGTAGGCGCATGGAGGTCATTGACGCCCTTGCCGAGGCCATCAGGAGTGTCGAGGGTGTCCGACTCTTGGACATAGAGTACGACCACGACCACAACAGGTCGGTGTTCACGTTCATCGGTGAGCCCCAGCGTGTCAAGGAGGCAGCGCTCAAGGCGGCAGAGCTTGCAGTCAAGGAGATTGACCTTACGAAGCACGAGGGTGCGCACCCAAGGATGGGCGCTGTGGACGTAGTGCCGTTCATCCCGCTACACGGAGTGACCATTGGTGAGTGCATCGAACTATCAAAGCAGTTCGCCGAGGAGTTCTCATCAAGGTGCAACGTGCCCGTATACCTGTATGCAAAGTCGGCCACCAGACCAGACCGGGTAGACCTCCCGAACATAAGAGAGGGGGAGTTTGAGGGGCTCAGGGAGCTGATAGGTACAGACCCCACAAAGGACCCGGACTACGGGCCAAAGAAGGTCCATCCCACGGCCGGGTGCACAGCGACTGGTGCACGGAACTTCCTGATAGCGTTCAACTGCAACCTGAACACCACTGACGTGCGAGTGGCAAAGGCGTGTGCTGACGCCGTGCGGGCCACTACAGGCGGTTTCGTCTACGTGCAGGGCATCGGACTCGACCTGCCAGAGAAGGGGATGGTACAGGTCTCCCTGAACCTGACCCACCCGAAGCGCACCAAGATCCACCAGGTCCTCGAGGTGGTGAGGAACGAGGCCCGGAGGTTCGGTGCCACTGTGGTCGAGACAGAGATTGTTGGTATGATACCACTCTTTGCAGTCCTTGATGCCTTCAGGTACTACGTCCAGCCTGTGAAACTGGACGAGTCAATGATACTTGACCTCTACTACCTTGGCGGTGCGGAAGACCCGAGGATGAAGTCGTTCACTGAGATGTCACTCATCGAGTTTGGGAACCAAGTGCGTCGTGCGAGGGCCACGCCCGGAGGCGGCAGTGTTGCAGCAGCGATGGGCTCGCTTGGGGCAGCACTGGTCTGTATGGTGACCGGACTTTCCCTGTCAGGGCGGAAGTTCGCAGCCATAAAGGAGGAGATGCTGGCCCACCGCCACGCCTGTGAGAACGACAGGGGGATACTGATGGGACTTGTCGAGGAAGACTCAGCAGCCTTCGACCAAGTAATGGCTGCGTTCAAGCTGCCTGAGGAGACCGAGGAGCAGAAGCAGGAGAAGGAAACAGCACTCCAAGAGGCCACAAAACACGCTGCTGAGGTACCGCTTACGACCATGAAGCACGCGTTCAACGCACTTGAGCACGCACTGGTCGCAGCCGAGAAGGGAAACATCAATGCAATCACCGATGCGGGTGTCGCAGCCCACGCACTGATGGCAGCAATCGAGGGCGCGGCGCTCAACGTGAGGATCAACCTCGGCAACATCAAGGACAGGGAGTTTGTAGAGAGGGTCGAGGCCGAGGTGCAGCGTCTGATTGCAGAGGGTACTGAACTCAAACGCAAGGTGCTGGAGCTAGTAGAGGCCAGGATGAAAGAGCTCGCAGAGGGGAAGTAGGCCGCCACTAGAGGCGCGCCCTCCCCTCCCCGTCCTGCCGGGCGCCGCATGCCAGTGCTGGGGTGCTGGGGCTGCACTGGGCCGGTCCATCTGTCTGTGGGTCTAGAGGAGCAACAGGCGGACAGTCTGCACCGGGGCCGTGGTGGATGCGACCACGGAGGGAAACGGCAGGCTACGTGACTGGATAGTGAAGACATATATCCTCTCGGGCGAGGCGAGCGGGACGATAGCAATGATTGAGGTCATCGAGCTCACCCGGAAGTTCGGAGAGCTGACTGCGGTCTGTGGACTGACATTCAGTGTCCGGGCGGGTGAAATATACGGCCTCCTGGGGCCCAACGGCTCCGGCAAGACCACCACGATGCGGATGATACTCGGACTGCTCAGGCCGACGAGCGGTACGGTGAGAGTAGGCGGACACGACCTCAGCAAGGAAATCGTAGCAGCCAAGCGGATGATGGGATACGTGCCAGAGGAGCCCGTCCTCCCCGAGACGCTCACGGGCTGGGAGTACATGAACTACATCAGTGACATCTGGCGCATTGAAAGGGGGCCACAGAGAGAGGCAGAGATAGAGCGGTTGTTCGGGCTCCTTGACATACTGGACGCGAGCGACGACCTCATAGAGACCTACTCGAAGGGCATGTCCCGCAAGCTGAGCCTTGCCGCGGCCCTCATTCACAGGCCCCGTGTGCTCATTATGGACGAGGTGCAGGCTGGGATTGACCCAAAGGGGGCAGCAGTGATCAAGCAGATCACGCTGGGCCTACGGGAGAGGGGCGCTGCAATACTGATGTCAACCCACGTCCTTGAGATTGCGGAGCGGATGTGCGACAGGATAGGGATCATCCATGAGGGCACGATGGTCGCCGAGGGCACCATGGAGCAGCTGCGCAGTAAGGCGGAAGGAGAGAAGAGCCTTGAGGACATTTTCCTCAGTCTTACGGGCGGCCCAGACATGCACAGGATAGCGGAGTTCCTGGAGGAAGTGGGGTGACCAGATCAGACCTGTTGGTGCTCCTGCGGCTAGACCTCCGGCGAGGGTTCAGGCTGACGGGTGCTCGGGGGCGGCGTACGGAGAACCGTGGAGTGGGAC
>JALVPN010000225.1 GCA_027031765.1 Promethearchaeota archaeon
CCGGGTCGTGGGGATTCGGGCGCTGTGTGAGCTGGCGGAGGAATCGAAGGAGCAGCTCACGTCACAGCCGCACCCGCTTGATGGTGAGGGGCTTCTGGTGCAGTGTGAGGGGTGGCTGCGTGAGGGTGAGGCCCTGTACCGTGAGGCCGCAGCGTTGGCCGAGAGGACTAGTGGAAAGTCTGTGGTGTTCAATGCGGTGGCCGGTCGTGCGTGGTTCCGGCTGGGGACGGCGGCAAGTGCGTTGCAGGGTGTCTGGGAGGAGCTCGTGGCCCGTGGGCATGCCCTTGAGGGGCAGCTGGCAGGCCTTGAGGAGGAGCTGGCGGAGTTGGGTCGTCGTGACGGGTCGACAGAGGTGCTGTTGGAACGGGCAGGGGCGGTGGTGGAAGAATACCGTGCCCTTGTGGAGGAGTGTGGTCTCAGCAGCAGGTTGGAGAAGCGGTGCAGGCGCGGTCTTGGGATTGCTACCGAACTGGTGCGTGGGCTCATGGAACGCGGTGTATTGGAGCGGGCGCACGCCTTAGTGGAGGAGGCACATCACCTTGTGTCCGGTGACAGCGTGGACGATGACGTGCTGGGACGGCTGCGTGGGCTGGCGGGACAGGTGGCTGTCCTGAAGGACAGCAGCCACAAGCTCGGAGCGGCCACACTGGAGGAGCTTGACCGGTGTTACAACACTGTGTCCTCGCTGGTGGAATCCGTAAGGCACCGCCTGCTCTCGGAGCAACTGGACGGGCTGGAGAGTGGACTGGAGGAGCTCTCAAAGGCGCCAGCACCGTCGCTGGATCTTGTGCAGCAGGCGGGGAAGCTGGCAGTGGAGTACCGGGCCCTGCTTGATAACGGGCGGGTGCCGGAGGACCTGAGGAAGAGGGCCCGTGATGGCCTTGAGAGGGCGGAGCGGCTCGCGGCCCGGTACCGTGAGGAGGTCGTTGAATCCTGGCTTCAGGCCCTCGCATCGGACATGGATGCGGTGACCCGGCTGCCGCTGGACGCGCAGGCGCCACGCCTCAGAGAGCTGCTGGCACAGTACAAGGAGCTTCGCGGTCTGGCAGAGGAGCTGGCCGTGGAGGAGGAGGTCGTGCGTGGAATCAATGCAGTGGAACGGCACTTGGACGCATTGGACACGGTCATTGACGCGGCGCCGTTGGGAGGTGGCGAGGGAGAGGACAGGCCCAATGTGCCCGAGTGGATGGCGCGTGAGGTCGTGGAGTCGGTGGTGGCGCGTGCTGAGGAGTGGCTGACCAGCCCGCCGGCGGACGAGGACAGGTACTGGGAGGAGGCCGAGGAGCTCCAAGGTGCACTGCTGCAGGCCCGGGAGCTGTGTGCGGGCGTGCTGGGTGAGGGCACGGAGGGAATTGACCGGCTGTTGCGGCGGGTGCGCCGTGAGGACTAGGTTGTGGTCACACTCGCATGTTGGCACACTGTCTGGTGGCTCTTTGGTACCTGGGTTCTAGATGGCCGCTATTCGCGTCTGAGGTAGGATATGTCTGCGACCTGTCCTTGCCGCCTACAGACTCTCCTACTTGCCCTGATTTCACGGGGGCACCCACCACCGCCCAGTACCCCACTCCAGACCATGTCTGCCCTGATCCCGAGGGGCGCTGCGACTTGACCCTTCTATGTGTCCGCCCGGTCTCGCGTCCTCACCCCCACACCTCGGAATCTGGATGCACTTGTCGTGGCCTTCTCTACACGTCCCCTCACCTGCGCGGTCAAAGGACACGAAAATGCTATGTGCACCTGGGCCGACCACCAGCACGACGAGGGACAACACTTGCAGGAGTACCACGAAGGACAATACTTGCAGGAACGGCCAGGTGTCATTGCGCACGGCGCGCCACGCCACTCCAAGGGTGTTACTGGGATCTGCGTGACGGCACGCCACGTGATTTGGGCGTCTGAGGACGGCACCGTCATCGTCAGGGAGAAGGGGCCGGGACATGTCGTCGCAGTACTACACCACGACTCACCAGCCATGTCGGTCGCCCGTGATGACGAGCATCTGTTCGTCGGGTGCCGTGACGGCACCGTCCACGTCTGGGCCATGGACACGTGGGCCGCACTCACCACCCTCAAGGGCCACTCGTGGAGTGTACGTGCGCTTGCAGTGGACGACCAGTACCTCTACTCCGGGTCCTGGGATAAGACGGTGGTGGTGTGGAGGAAGGGCTCCTGGGAAAAGACCACCACCCTCCAGGGCCACTCGAAGGGTGTACGTGCGCTTGCAGTGGACGACCAGTACCTCTACTCCGGGTCTGATGACAGTACGGTGGTGGTGTGGAGGAAGGGCTCCTGGGAAAAGACCACCACCCTTGAGTTCGTCTTCCTACACATACGTTTGGGTCTACGAGCGCTTGTCGTGGACAACAAGTACCTCTACTCCGGGTCTGGTCATCAAATAGTGGTGTGGAGGAAGGGCTCATGGGAGAAGGCCACCACCCTTGAGGACCCCTCGTACTGGGTAGGGGCGCTTGCAGTGGACGACCAGTACCTCTACTCCGGGTTTCAGGACGGTACAGTGGTGGTGTGGCGTAAGGGCTCCTGGCCAGTGGTGTGGCGCAGGGGCTCCTGGGAATGGGCCACCATAATAGATGGTCATTCGGAGGGTGTAGTGGCGCTTGCAGTGGACGACCAGTACCTCTACTCCGGGTCTCAGGACGGTA
>JALVPN010000226.1:0-13994 GCA_027031765.1 Promethearchaeota archaeon
GTGCAGAGGAGGAGCTCACAGCCCGTCTTGACAGCTTGGGACATGAGGTGCAACGGCGGATACCTGCACTGGAGTCCGTGCGTCGTGCGGCAGACCACCTGCGTGATGTGCTTGACCAGAGTGGTGATGCCTCGGTCTCTGTCGAGGAGCGGATTGCCCGGCTGGAAGATGCTATCAGCGTACTGCGGAGAACCGTCGCGGCACTGGACTGCGGTCTTGAGGTGCTACTCGACAGGCGTGTCCGTGCTCGGAAAACCCGCCCGCGATCCCGTGTAGAGATGTGCCGCTCGAAGACACCGAAGGCACTTGACGCGGGGCTCAAGGAGTGGCACTATCATATCTTCACTGACTTTGGCCTTGAGGTGGTGCACGCTGCAAGACAACGGGTTGCAGAGCTGAGCGAGCTGGCCAAGTCGCTGGGCCATGAGGGACCGATGCTCGCAATCCATGACACGGTGGCGGCGCGGGAGGTCGTTGAGAGTGTCCTGAGTGGAGCGCGCCGTGAGCTGTCGCGTCCTGCAGACGCCGACCGGTCGTCCGATGCCTGGTGGGCCAAGGTGGAAAGGCTGCGTGACAGGTTGTTGATGGCCCGCGACCTTGCAGAGCGGTTTGGTCTAGAGGACCTCAGAGTGGAGGTAGAGGACCTGCTGGAGCAGATGCACGACTGACACGACCCGTCACTGTGGCGCTGATGGCACTACAGGGTACCGGTCGGGTCCAGCTGCAAGCGTGTCCCTCTCAGAGAGTACCACACTGGTGTACGGGCCCTGTCCGGGGACGGCAGACGGACGCATGGTCGCTGCTCAACTGGTGGGTGGCATGCTCCACGTCAGGCCCACTGTCTTGGGCACACCCACCTGCAAAGGCATCTTCAGAAACCATTAAGAGCAGAGCTGTCGGCCGCGGGACGGACGGAGTGCTGAAGGAATGGCTCATCACAGTAGTGGTGGGCGGGGGTCTGTACACAGGGCCGCTGCCCTGTCAGTTATCGCCGCGGTCTTCCTTGCGTTGACGAAGATGGTAATGGGTGTCCTCACCAACTCGCTTGGGATCATCTCGGAGGCCCTCCATAGTGGGCTTGACCTGGTGGCAGCGTCAATCACGTACGTTGCGGTGCACAAGGCGTCGAAGGGGCCTGATGAAGACCACATGTACGGCCATGGGAAAGTGGAGAGCTTCGCTGCGCTCGTGGAAACGGTCATCCTGTGGTTCACTGCCGGCTGGATCGTGTACGAGGCAATGAGGAGGATAGACACGCAGGAGTGGCCAGCGCCAACGCTCTGGGGGATTGTGGTCATGGTCGTGAGCCTTGTGGTCGACTATGAACGCAGCCACATGCTCTACTCCACGGCACACAGACACCACAGCCAGGCCCTTGAGGCTGATGCCCTGCACTTCCGCACTGACATGATAAGCTCGGCCGTTGTCCTCTCTGGCCTCGGGTGCGTCTGGGCCGGCATCCCGATAGCCGACCCGCTGGCGGCCATCGGTGTGTCAGTGGTCATCCTCGTGGTATCACTGGAGCTGGCAAAGAAGGCCTACGACGAGCTGATAGACACGGCGCCCCGTGGGATCCGTGATGATGTCCTCCGTGCAGTGTCCTCGGTCCCCGGTGTCCGGGAGTGCGTCCGGGTGCGTGTCCGGGGCGTGGCCTCCAAGATGTTCGTTGACCTTGTGGTATCGGTCGACGAGGCCATGCCGGTGGCCCAGGCGCACACGATTGCCGAGCGCATTGAAGAGGAGATTGCCGCCCTAGACCCGCGCGCTGATGTGGTGGTACACCTCGTGCCAGCGAGCTGTGACAATGTGATGCCCACGGATACCGACATCTACTCCCAGCTCAGGCGTCTGGCCAAGGAGACCCCCGAGATTGCCAGCATCCACAATGTTAGGGTCAACGTCCTTGGAGATGGTGTGCATGTGGCGGCCCACATAGAGCTGCCTGATGACATGTCGTTGGTAGAGGCGCATTCGGTGTCTGAGGAGTTCGAGTCGCGGCTGCGGGAGATGACCCCCGAGGTGAAGGACATCACGCTCCACCTCGAAACCACCGGGACAGGCACTGTAGAGGATGTCGTGGTGGCCGGTGACGAGGGGCTTGTCGAGGAGGTGCGGAGTATAGTGGAGGGGCTGCCTGCCGTCCGGAGCTGTGGTGACATAGTTGTGAGCAGGGGTGCCCACGGGCTGAAGGTAGCGCTGACCTGTGTGGTGGACAGCCACCTCTCGCTCCTCGAGGGGCACAGTATCTGCGATGAGATTGAGCGGCAGGTCAGGACTGTGCGCCCCGATGTCCACGATGTGCTCGTACATGTGGAGCCCGCGCCTGGACAGTAGGGCGGCCTCCGTAGAGGGCTGCCACATCTGTCCGGCCTCGCTGGTGGCATCACTCAACAGGGCCGGAGGGCGTCCCAAGAACCGTTATCAGGCAGCATGTCCACGTAATGATCTATGAGAAGGCCCACCATCATAGCAGCCGTCCTCATGGTGGTAGGTGTCCTGCTGGTCGGCACGGGTGTCGCGCCCGACACATCAAGGCCAAGCCTTGCCTTCCCGGTGTTGGAGACCGACTCTGTTGAGAGGCTTGCACCCTACCACGCCCCCGACTGGGGTGAGGAGGGTGTGTACCACAACGGGATTGACCTCGTGGTGGCGGAGAACGTGACCATTGTGGCACCCTGCGACGGCGTTGTGGCGTCGGTCTCCGAACACGAGAACCCGTACGCTGGCAACACCTTGTTCGAGGTGTCAATCACAGTTGACATGCTCTGGCAGGTCAAGCTTGTCCTTGAGCCCGGTTTCGCCGACCAGGTGGGCAATGCAGCCCAACGGGCGGCAATTGATGTCCAGGCCGGGGAGGCCGTATCAACTGGCGACAGGGTGGCGTTGCTCCTGTACTGCGAGGGGTATCCTCACCTGCACTATATGGTACTGTACAGGATGACTGATGTCTCACCGTACGACGTCTCGTCCCCGGAGGCAAGAGCGGTCTTCGAGACAATCGCGGAGCGTTCCAACAGTACCATCCAGTACCCCTGTGACTTCCCTGCCGTCACAGATACCCCCATGTTCAGGGTCTACGTCGCGGCCGGTTGCTCTCTCTTCATAGGCGCAATCATCATACTGTGCAGGTCACGCCGCTGACGCAAGTCCTTACCCCGGAGACTCGCCCGTCGCAGGTGCACTGCTACTGGACCCAGACCCACCATCGACCACCCTCATTGTCGTCACTCCCCTCGGACCGCCACCCCAATTGCCAGCTCCTCCACGGCACACAGGTCATGGGTGTCCCGGTCTGGTGCTCATCGCACACGGGCACCAGGGTACGTCACTTGGGAGTTGGTCGTGTCTCCAACTGTCAACACAGCCCGTGTCTGCCCGGTGATGGCTGTACGTCACGACCTCCCACAACTATTATATATAGAAGTTGGAAAGGTGGAGCGTTATCTGCGCTGGGTGACCGATTGAGGAAAGGTCAGGAGCATGCCCCCAGCGACCACCGGTGATGCTCGAAGGAATGCATGACAGTGGCGCAATGACTGTGCGACCGCCTCCTCGTCGGCACCGAAGAGGAGGCCCGTGAAATGAGCCCCGAGACTCGAAAGGCCCGTCTTATTTCTATTACCATACTGGTTATTGTACTGTTTGGTGTGTTCCCACAGGCTGTGTGGGCTGGACAGGTGTTGGACACTGACAGGGAGTTGTTCCCGGCCCCGTTTGACGGGTACGACCTGGACAACATATACGTCTTCTACGACCCGTCCGACGAGGCCCTGACCGCGCTTGCGCAGGGTGCGGAGGAACTCCTGTCGTACTGGATAAAGGACGTACGGCTCATCCCTGTGGCGTCGTTCTATGATGTGGCGTGGTACATGCTAGATGAGCCGTGGGTCGCCATATACGCACTGCGCTCAGGTGTTGATGGTGTATACTTCCCCGACCGGAACCTGACATGGCCACAGTTCAGAGACCTGCTGCGCCAGCACAGGTCAACCCAGCACATCCTCGGGATGGGCAACACACTCTCTCTGGAGCCGTTCCTCGACGACGAGGACACCATGGTGCACCACAGTGCTTCCGAACAGACAGACGCCCTGGTCCTCGTGCTGTACGATGTCTATGCGGTCAAGGAGATGTGTGAGGCGCGCGCGAACGCTACAGCCAGTGCCTCCGGTGAGGAGTTCAGACGTGCAGCTGACGACCTTGAGAGGATGACCCTCAAGGTCTATGCTGACAACTTCAATGCGGTCTTCCAGCGCACTGTCGACCCAATCGACCCGGTTGGAGAGGTCGACCCTGTTGCAGCGGAGGCGCGGCGGGCAGCCATGTGGGCGCGGCACCCACCGAGGATACGTGATGCAGCTTACAAGCTCACTGATGATGGCGACCTCGTGGAGGTGCCCGTGGACCAACTGCCGGCCAACTTCAGCCCCACAATCAGGCTGAGCACAGCGTCCGAAGTGGGCGCCTCGGACTTCATCCTTGGCGAAATCCCACTCCTGTCGGGACTGCGCGGCCCCATTGGCAAGATTGTTGATGTCCTGCTGAGCGTGCTCTCAGGCCATGGTGAGACCATCCTCTCGATCCCGAGCAGCGCCATGGAGAGCCTGCGGGACGTGTTCGAGACCATCCAGCCGCTCCTGGGCATCGTGTCAGACTTTGATGCGGAGAGCCCGCTCAAGTCCGTGATCACCGCGCTGGCAAACGAGTTCCCGTTCCCGGACAACCTGAAGACGTACCTCGAGCCTATACTCAAGGCCCTGTTCAAGCTCAGGGGTGACCTCAGCAGCATCGTGGACGTGATCAAGGAGCTCCTGGCAGGGCTGCTACCACAGCTCATCCCGCAGCAGATAATGGACTTCCTTGACACCGTGTTGCAGGTGGGCCCGTCCCTCTGGGAGCTCATCTCTGACATCATCACCCGCGGGAAGGGCGTCTTCGACACCATCCTCAGTTTCATCACGAACAATGTGCTCGAGGCGCTGCTCAACAAGACCCTGATGGCCACCCTCGGCCTTACCACAGGCGTGGCGGACCTGGTGGCCCGTGGTGTGGCATTCGTCCGGTCTGTCGTGGACTACATCTCGAGCTTCGACTTCACGAAGTTCGTGGAGGATGTCGGTGAGGAGCTCCTCCAGACCGCTCTCGGGCTCCTCCAGGACACCATTGGCGAGGAGTTCATCGAGAAGATGATGTCCATCATCAAGGTGGCCCTCTCGGTGGTCGACCTGGTGGACAAGTTTGACACGGAGTCGCTGGTCGAGGTGCTCGCAGAGGCTGCAGAACTCGTCATCGGTCCCTCAGACATCGTCACATCGGCAGAGGAGCTCGCCAGGGGTGTGATGGAGGTCGTCAAGGAGTACTCTGAACAGGGCCTCTCATCGGTCGCGTCCTTCGCAGATGAGGTCGAGGACGTCATTGCCCAGAACGTTGCCTCTTCGGTGCCGACTCAAGTGCGCTACCTCGTCAGGGACATTGTGACGATGGTCGCCGGCTTCTTCAACGATGGCTTCAACCCGTCAGACGTACCACACATATTGGACATCCTCGAGGCCCTTGCGCAGCAGCTGCTCCTCGTTGGTGGTGGGTACTCGCTCTCTGACGCGCAGGACGTCATCGATGCGCTCCGGGGTGCCGTCAGGCCAGTCCTTGCCATCGCGGCCATGGTGAGCGACTCCACGCCCCTGAAGGAGATTGTCTGCGGCACCGTGGGACAGTTCAACTCGGACTTCCCGTCAGTGGCCACTGCCCTAGTGCAGGTGGTCGAGTTCCTTGATACGGACCACATCCTGTCGGGTGTTGGGAACGCCGAAGAGGTGCTCGGGACATTCGGCGAGATCGTCAGCGGGATTGTCTCCCTAGTCAACACAGTGAAGGACCAGAGCTTCGAGGGCATCCTCAACACGTTGCTGATGGCCGTGGGCTCGATTGTCGGGACCTTCCCGTCCTTTGACGATGTCCCCATCACGGCCATGCTGGAGCTGCTGCAGTCCTTCTTCCCACGGGCCTTTGGACTCGACCCGTCCAACCTGCCCAGTCCCGCACAGGTGGTCTCCAAAATCGTGGACATGGCAGCACCCTTGCTGAAGGGCATTGTGGACCCTGACGTGCTCACAGAGATGCTGAGCTTCATCATGGACATCAAGGGGATATTCACAGACGGTGTCAAGTGGTTGCTGAGCAGGGTCTACGACTGGTTGACCGGCCAGCTGACCCCGCTCCTGCAACAGCTGGAGAACTCGATCAACAGCATCCTGGGTGGTGCCGGCGACCTGCTGGGCTTTGACGGGAGCCTGCCCATTGGTCTGGGCGAGTGGTCCCTCTTCCAGCTTACAGTAGCCCTTGGTATCACAGCCAACTTCCACATCAACCCGACACCGTTCTTCGAGTTCGTGCGCAGCATCCTCTTCGAGGGCCGCAGCCCCTTCTCACTGAGCACTCTCGGCGAGTTCTTCAAGGTCGTCTTCTCGTTCTTTGAGATCTCGCCACAGTTCTACGCCGAGCTCGGTGTCGAGGGCTTCGACACCTCCAAGAACTCGTTCTTCCAGTTCCTGCTCGACTTCCTCGGCGTGCAGATGAGCTTCTCGGGCCATGCGAAGTTCGTGCTCACGCTGTTCACCTTCCGGAACGGCCAGTTCGAGTGGGAGGACTTCTTCAAGATTGTCGAGTGGACCCTCTCGATCAAGATTGCCATCGAGAAGACCATGACGCTGCTCGACTTCTTCACCGGTGGCGTGGGTGGTGGTGTCCTCGCGAAGCTCGCCAGCCTCATCGGCCTCGACGGCATCAAGGTCTCGATATGGTTCTCGGTCGAGCTGGAAATCGTCAAGAAGGCTGCCACTGCGGTCGCCCCAGAGGTGTCCACCCTCACCCTCGTGTTGACAATAGGTGCAGCCATATCGCTGTCGCTTGACGTGATCATAGCGTCAGCAAGCCTCTACGGTTCGCTTGAGATAACCCTGCGGTTCTTCCAGGACCTGGCAGCGTCGTCGCCGCTGCACATCACCCTCCGTCTGATACTGACGTTCAAGCTGAAGTTGCAGTTCCTGTTCTGGAGCTGGAAGAAGACCTGGACGTGGGAGCCCGGAGGGCCGTGGGACCTCTCGCCGAAGCCTGGCGACTCCGAGTACGACAAGTCGGCGGTGGGTGTCGACAGTGACGGCGATGGCCTCAGTGACGAGTATGAGGCCACCATCCCCGGTCTCGACCCGAAGAAGCCCGACACTGACGATGACGGTGCAAACGACAAGCTCGAAGTACAGACCATGGGCACCGACCCGGTAGACCCGGACTCGGACGACGACGGTCTGCTGGACGGCGAGGAGTGGGACCTCGGTACGAACCCGATGCGTCCGGACTCCGACTGGGACGACCTGACAGACTATGAGGAGGTCAAGGTCTACGGTACCAACCCGCTGACACAGGACACGGACGGTGACGGCCTCACGGACGCATACGAGATCCGTACACCAGTCGACTTGTCAGGTGTGACACCCACGGTCACCGAGGTGATAATCGGTGGTGTCGCGTACAACGACCGGACGGACCCGCTGAACCCCGACACTGATGGCGACGGCCTGTTGGACGGTGACGAGGGCCCGACCGGTGCGTACTACGGCCTTGATGACCTGTACAACGACACAGAGGGTAGTGGCTTCGACCCGCAGCCCCTGATATTCAACGGTGGCTACACCCACCCGCTCGACGCTGACACGGACGACGACTCCTACCTCCAGCTCTACAACGGTGCCATTGACACGCAGGCCCTGACGTTCCTCAAGGACATGAGCGATGGTGCAGAGGTGGCTGGTTTCTGGATTGTGGTCTATGACAGTGAGGGCGAGCCAGAGAACAAGCAGGTGTTCACGAACCCGTGCAACCCTGACACCGATGGCGACACTGGGGTCACTGACAGGACCCCGCAGCCCGGCCTGTGGCTCAACAGCGACGGCTACGAGCTGGCCCAGACACCGCCGACGGACCCGACAGACGGTGACTCGGACGACGACGGCCTGATCGATGGCCTTGAGGGCGTCCTCAACCCGTTGAGCAACCACACTAACCCGAACGACCCCGACACTGACGATGACGGCCTGTTCGACATGCAGGAAGTCCTGCTGGGCTGCGACCCGCGGGCCCAGGACACCGATGGTGACATGGTCTCCGACGGCGACGAGTTCTACCGCTTCTTCACGAACCCCAACGTGGCCGACACCGACATGGACGGCCTCCTCGACGGTGAGGAGGTGTTCATCTGGCACACGAACCCGCTGATAGACGACAGCGATGCGGACGGCCTCCTCGACGGCCAGGAGGTGCTCGTCTACGGCAGTGACCCCATGGACGAGGACGGCGACAACGATGGCCTCACAGACTTCCAAGAGATAATGGTCTACTATACCAACGCCTTCGACTACGACTCGGACGACGACGGCCTCAGCGACGGGGAGGAGATACTGACGTACCATACGAACCCGCTGGCCTGGGACACTGACATGGACTCCATCACGGAGCCCGACGCGTCAGGGAACATGACATGGCCCATGTCCGACTACCAGGAGATCATGTACTACAACACCAATGCCTCAGACCCGGACAGCGACCTTGACGGCCTGAGCGATGCCATCGAGCTCTACCTCGGCTCGGGCGAGATCCCGTGGATGGACCCAATCCCACTGGACCCGACATCAAATGATACCGACAACGACCTCCTGCTGGACGGTGCCGAGCTGGTGCTCAGGAACATCAGTGACATCACCTACCCGTATGTTGCTGTGTACCCAGTGCTGAGGTACAACACGTCCCCTGTAGTGGCCGACACTGACAACGATACGCTCACCGACTACCAGGAGGTCATGGTGTTCAACACTGACCCGACGACCAGTGACACCGACAACGACACTCTGCCCGACTGGTGGGAGGTCTGGGTCTACAACACCAGCGCGCTCTACAACGACACCGATGGCGATGGACTGCTGGACAACGAGGAGACCCTGACCGAGGTCTGGCCGTACGGCCCGTGGCCACCTACGAACTGGTCGACAGGGATGGCATGGCTGACGAGACCGGAGGAGGGCGTCTCAGCCGTCAGTGGGCCGTCACGTGGCATGGCTGACGGGTACGTGCTCTCACAGTCACCACTCTACCCATGTTCGGCTACAGACCCGGACTCTGATGACGACTGGCTCAGCGACGGCGCTGAAGTGCTGGTGTACGGTAGCAACCCCATGTCGCCTGACACTGACGGCGACGGTGTGCTTGACACCTACGAGTACGACACTGATGGCGACGGGCTACCTGACGGCGTTGAGAACCAGCTCGGTCTGTACTGGTTGCCGGACGGTGGGATTGAGAACCCCGACTCCGATGCGGACGGCCTGTCTGATGGTGAGGAGTACTACCTCCACGGGACAGACCCGGCACTTGTGGACACCGACGGCGACGGCTACAGCGACGGTCTTGAGGTCGCAATCGGGACAGACCCGCTGACGTGGACCAGCCCTGAGGAGTTCCAGTGGGCCCTTGCCCTGACGCGCGGCACAGAGAGCATGCGCGTGATGATGCCACGGGCAACAGTGGTCAACTCACCCAACGTACCTGTCACAGTAGCGAACTTCACGCCCTTCACATCCATGTGGTTCAGGTACAACACGTCTGATGGCTGGAGCAACAACTACACCTTGTCATACGACCACGCCACCGGCATGTGGTCCAACGATGAGGTGACATGGGAGGACGGGGCACACCGCATCCAGGTGTTCGCCAACGACTCCAGCGGGAACCTCCACGTGGTGGACGTGACCTTCCTCACCGGGCTCCAGCCCGGCCAGCCGAGCCTCTCCACGACCGCACTGCTCATTGGTGTTGGCGCCGCCATCGGTGCCCTCGCCTTGGGCATCATCGGGTTCGTGGCGGTGCCACGGTTGAAGCGCAGACGCGAAGAGGGCGGCGCTGGTGAAGGGCCGGAGGAAGGTGGAGAAGAGGGCCCCGGTGGAGGGGACGGTACAGGAGGCGAGGAGGAGGCGGCAGAAGAGCCATCGCCCCCACCCGCCCGGAAGAAGAAAAAGACCGGCACGGGCGCGTCCGGGAGCAAGAAGAAGACCCGGCGGCGCTCGACGGGAAAGAAGAAGGCATCCAGCCCTGAGAAGGGCAACGAGGGAGGTGAGTGAGAGATGCGTACTAAGATACTCACACTATCGCTGTTGATACTGATGGTACTGGGGACGTTCTCCGTCGTCCCGGCACTGCCCTTCTCGGGGGTGCGGGAAGGCGGCGTCACACCGGGCCCTGATGCCACCGGGCCGACTGTTGGCGACGATGTTGGCCAGGAGGTGCCAGATGAGCTGCTCCCCAGCCTACAGGGAGCAATTGCCGAGACGGCCGAGCACTACCCATCTGACTACAATATCGGTCAGGTGCTCGGTGACCGTGTCAACTCCTACAAGCTGACTTATGAGCCGTGGCGTTCGCGGGCTGCCATCCACGCCATTGCCTACGATGAGGACACGGGCTTCCTGGCACTCGGTGGTGGCTACCTCTACGACAACGAGATCCACGTCTTCCGCCTGAACACCCAGACGAACAAGTTCGACAAGGTCTGGGACGTTGGTGACAGCGTCCTCGAAGGTGACGTGATGAGCCTTGACTTTGGTGACACCGACCTGAACGACTTCATCGAGATTGTGGCAGGGTGTGCTGATGGCCGGGTCTACGTGTTCGAGCAGCGCCACCTCTACGACCCGTATGCGAACACGGAGAACCAGTTCGACCTCGTGTGGACGAGTGACTTCATGTTCCGTGTGTTCGCGGTCAAGGTGGACGATGTGGACAGGGACTACCGCCCCGACATCATTGCAGGCGCATGGGACGGCAAGGTGCACCTCTTTGAGTACAGTAACCACTCCGGCTACCCCTTCGTTGAGGCCCACTGGATCACGTACGACGAGGTGGCCACACTTGACGTCGGTGAGAAGGTCTACTCTCTGGAGACCGGCGACACCAACACCAATGGACTGCCGGAGATAGTGGTCGGCACCCGTGATGGCACAGTGCTGGTGTACGAGAACGCTGGAGTCACGATGTGGATAAACGGCCACCCGTTCCCACTCATCTACGACAACCACTACTACCTCAACTGGACGAGCGAGAACTACACGTGGACGCCCATCAGGTCCATGGCCGTGGGCGAGATTGACGGCACTCCCGGCGACGAGATGGTCATGGTGGCACAGGGCCAGGGCGTGTTCGTCCTCGACTGGGACGAGGCCCGTCGGACGTACCACTACTCAAAGGTCTACAGACAGTACGAGGAGTGGGAGACCTTCGGCTACTGGGGCCTCGACTTCTATGTCGACCGCGTCGTCAGTGCGAACAACGTGACATACCACGACCCGGTGAACCTCTCACTGGTGGTACCAGAGCCCATCGAGTACGTGTGGGACGCGGGCGCAGGCAAGTTCTATCCGGACGCCAGCGTCTATCCGTACAACACTGGTATGGCAATGGGACCGGACGGGAACTACTCCACCTTCGATGCGACGCCGGCATCGGTCGACAACGCCACCGCGGTGGTCGACTTTGGCAAGGACGAGGAGGGTACCGGGAGCGCGAACGCAGACCCGGACGTGACTGTATACTTCCGTACCAGCCTTGACAGCAGCGTCCTCACGCACTTCAACTTCAGCGTCTCGCAGGACGGCAGTGACTTCGAGCAGGTGTCATCAGGACACTTCACAATCGATGGCAACCGCCTGCTCATCGACGTGGACGACGCCCTCTCACGGAGGGAGTGGGACTGGTTCCGGTACGCAAGGCTCAGCGTGTACGGTGGCGTCATGTATGAGATCAACGCGGTCCAGCTGATGCAGGTCTACAATGTCCTCACGGACGCCCTGTCAGTGGCCATCGGCCCCATCACACTGAACGTCCTCGGGCTCGAGGGCCCGTCGTTCTCGCCAGACTCCCTCGACAAGATACTTGTGGGCACTGTTGTGGGCGAGTTCATCGGCATCCTTTGGAATGCCACGAGCGGACAGTACGAGGTCTTCTGGGAGTCCGGTGACGATGATGCCTACACTCTCGGCACGAACGTCTGGGACATCGAGTACATCGGCCTGCCGCCTGATGTCCCGGTCTGGTCGATGACCGCGGGCCACTTCATGCACCCCGCCACAGGCACCACTTTCAACCAGTGGAGCGCCGGGATAGTCGACCCGTTCCCATATGGTGATGACACCTTCAACACGTTCATGGGCACGGCAGAGTACCAGGTGCACGCCTTTGGTCTCAATGGGGAGGTCGATACCACGGTGGACGGCTACCTCTCCCCAATCAACTCGTTCCTCTCAGGTATGTACCCGTTGACATCAATCGAGCCGGTGTGGACCGCAAACGACCTCACCTCACTCCCGATGCTCGTGGTCGGTTGCTACAACCCTGAGGCCCCACTCGACGGCTACACTTCGAGCTTGCGGGGCAACCTCGTGTTCTTCTACCGCAGTGCTGTGGACACGTCCTTCACTGGCAGGCGTGAGATGTTCCAGCTCGACACAACGGGCGAGCTGGTGCAGGTGATTGACCGCGCAAGGACGACGCCACGTGTGGACTTCTACGACTACGACCGTGACGGTGATATGGACTTCGTCCTGTCAACGGGGTACGTCTACCTTGCAAAGAACCAGTACAAGGAGACGGGTGTGATGAACTTCACCCTCGTACACGGCTTCTTTGATGCCATCAACTCCAAGAGGACCAGCGCCGTCTGGGGCCAGCCCGACATGTACGACATTGACGGTGACGGCGACTACGACCTCGTCCTCAGCTACGGCAACAGGCTGGGCGCGACATGCTGGATAAACAAGGGCACGGACACAGAGCCCGTGTGGGTCGAGGAGAAGGCGATATTCTCCAACCGCAACCCGCTCAGCAACATGAAGTACCTCAACCTCACGAACGTGAGGATCCTCGACTCGGGCATGGGCTCCTATATGGACTTCCTCCTCGACCTCCTCGACCTTGAGGCCCCCGACTTCTACATGGCGTCCTACAACGTCTACACGGAGGCGCTCGTCTGGTCGCTCCCACGGTACGACGTTGTTGACACGTACCTTGTTGCAACATACCCGCGTGTGTCAATGCTCGACTTTGCCCTTGCGCCGCCAGTCATGGGTAGCCCCTACTATCTGAACGTCGGGTACCACGTCCGTGAGTCGTGGAGCAACGACTTCGACCTTGATGGCTGGACGCTCACAATTCGTTCGGGTGACATTGACGGTGACGGGAAGGGCGAGATGATTGTTGGCGACTATGACAACAATGTCTATGCCTTCGAACACCTCGCCAACAACACCTACAAGCGGATGTTCCGTTCCTTCGACCTCAACCATACCGTCGTGACGGATGTCAGCCCCTACATGTACGAGGACCTGGAGGGCATCAGCGGCGAGTTCCACCGCAGGGTCTGGGACCATGCTGAGCTGCTCCTCACCGATGTCGACCTCGACCAGGACGGCCTCAAGGAGATCGTTGTGGCCTCGTCATTGCAGTTCTATGTCTTCGAGGACATGGGCCTGACAGGTGGCGACCAGCTGCAGTTCGTCTATTCCTTCGACCTGCGCGACACCGACTTTGCACAGCAGACCAGCAAGTGGGAGTACGCCAGGAAGATCACCGCAATGGCGGCATGCAATGACCTCGACTACAACGGTGAGATGGAGCTGGCAGTGGCTGCAGGGCCGTACCTCTTCGTCTTCAACATCCCGGAGGGCTCGTTCGAAGGCCTTGAGGACAAGGGCTTCTTCATCACGAGCACCGACCTTGAGGGCCGGTACTACCTCATTGGGAACCCGCTCTTCGGTGACAACCTCTATGCGACCATCGATGCCATCGCGTCAGGCGATACCGACCGCGACGGGTACAGGGAGCTGGTGATTGGAGGCACCCTCGACACCAGGCTCATGAAGCGTGACGGCTTCGTCTACATCTACGAGTGTCGTGGT
>JALVPN010000226.1:14004-22253 GCA_027031765.1 Promethearchaeota archaeon
TGTCGTGGTGGTACGTTCTACCACGCATGGTCTGCACCCACTGAGCTGACATACTGGAACCCCGTGAGTGTCATCACGATTGACGACCAGGACTATGACGGCGAGTGGGAGATAATCATCGGACACACCCATGGTTTCGACATGTGGGAACATGTGCCGGGGTCAGACTCGCAGTATGTCAAGGTCGAGCATGTCACGGCGTCCCCGAACTACCCCCTCGTCAAGCTGAGGAGCATGGTGTACTCGTTCGAGTCGATTGGCCCCGGCGGTCGCATGCTCAAGGACGCCGCCAGGCTGAAGGGGACCTACAGCAATACCGGCTGGGTGCTCTACGAGACGAACGGCACGCCCGGTACGGCAATCGAAATCAAGGCCTACCGCTTCGACACTCACATGTGGATCCCTGGAGTCCCACTCAGCTCTGTTGCCAACTACTCAGCCCATGGGATAACGGTCAACAATGAGCAGCACCCATCAGTCACAGTGTTCGACAACGGTGACATATACATCGGATGGGAAGCAACATCGAATACGAGCACCCACTACCTGTGCTTGCTGCGCTATGACTACAACGCAGGCACTTGGAGTGATGTGTGGATGCTCTCAGACCCGTTCTGGGGCACCCGTCAGTACCCCCAGGTCATCGAGTACAACGCCACCCACCTCGCAGTGGTCTACCTCTACACCCTGTGGGGAACCAGCCGTGTGAACGCGTTCCTGCTGCGGAGAGACCTCACCGGCCCCTACACCTGGGTGGCGCTCCACTTCGAGGGCTACAACCAGCTCGATGTGCACGACATCTCGGCTGTCAGGATGCCTGATGGCAGGGTCGCAATTGCAATGTCTGCGTCAAGCCTGCTCATCTCCAAGCCGGACAACGACATCTGGGTTGTGGTGGGCCCCGGCGACCTGAACTTCACGGGCGTACAACCACACCAGGCGTCCACCGAGTTCAGTGAGGACATGTATGTGTCCATTGACTACCTCCGCGACCGGGAGCAGACCCTGGTGGTCACCTACGAGCGTGTGGACATGCCCCTGGAGGAACGCATAGCCATGGTGGCCAGTGCCAATGGTGGTGCGACATGGGGCGTCCCCGAGGCCATGAACACCCTCCCGTCGTACGTCTACAGGCAGGAACACGTCAACGGCTACGTCTACTACAAGGACACCCGTACTGACACACCGGTCTATGGTCCGCAGGCCTACGGGCCGGCCATCATGCCACTCGACAGTGGTGGCTTCATGTACGTCATCTCGTTCACGTACATTGAGCCGCACATGATCAGCGACCTGCACTGGGTAATGATAAACCACATGGACCTGGTCTATGGGTTCAACGACCAGTCTGACTGGAGTGACAACTCCCTGCGCAACGTGGTCGACCTTGCAGTGGGTGACACCGACTGCGACGGCCGCCGTGAGGTGGTGGTCGCCTTCGAAGACAGGGTCGGCGTGTACGAGATGAAGGGCTCCAACAACGGCACGGGCTTCATGTCCTACGAGGAGGCATGGCTCTCTGAGCCGTTCGAGGAGGAGGCCACCGGCGTCACGGTCTACGACACCAATGGCAACGGCTGGCCTGAGATCGGCATCTCCACCGGTCGGGGCAACGTCTACTTCATGGAGTACCGCGACCCCTCTGAGGGCGCCATGTCGCTGCGCTACTCGCAGCAGGACTGGGAGCTCGATGTGGGCCCGGTAATAGGGCCCGGGCCGAGGAACCGCTTCCTGGCCGCTTACGACTACGACAGTGACTCGCGCGATGAGGTCGTGATTGCGGAGCCGAATGGTCGGTCCCTCAGACTGGTCGACGACGACGGCACCGAGCTCTGGAGTGTGACCGCCTCCTCCTCACGGATCACTGACATGGTCCTCTGTGACCTCGACAATGACACGGTGCCGGAGATAGTCGTGACGAGCTACGACGTCACCGTGCATACGTATGAGGGTGCCACGGGTGACCTCCTGTGGACGTTCACCAATACCTCGTCCTCCGGCTTTGGCGGCATTGCTACCGGTGACCTGACGGGTGACGGCCTGCCAGAAGTCGTGGTATCAATGTACGCAGGTGGGGCAGTGGTCCTCTCAGGGTCCGGCCAGTTCCTGTCGTACCTCCACATCCCCGGACTTGGTATCATCAAGCTGCTGGTGGGCAACTTCAGCCCCCAGGCATCTCCCGGGATTGCGACGGCCTCCCTTGACGGCAGGGTGTGCCTGACCTCGGCCAATGGCACCGTGCTCTACACGTCACCAATAGGCACTGCGTCAATCTACTCCCCACTGGCATCCTACGACTTCAGTGGAGATGGCTACGATGAGCTCGTGTTCGGCAAAGACGCCCTGCATGTCTACGACTTCGTGAACGGCAGCTTCTACCACAACTCCACAACCCTCGGTGAGACCATTGACCTGCACCTTGCAGACTTCGACGACGACGGTGACATCGAGGTGCTGGTCATGACAAAGTTCGACGGCGTGTACATGTACCAGGTCTCGACCGGCACGGCCCAGTGGGTCTATCGTCCTGCCAACGCCTCTCTGTACATCCATGATGTCGGTGTCGGCCACTTTGGAGGTGTGGGCGCCCTGGATGTCATCATCACGGTCGGCGAGACCGACAGGAACGGTGTGCTCCTGGCAGTCGACGGGCAGAGTGGCATGCCGATGTGGTTCAACAGGACGGGTGGCGTCATCCTCCACACCGTCGCCGCAGACCTCACGGGTGACGGCACTGACTCGATTGTCGGCTGGGACTTTGAGGACACGCGACTCGTGGCAACAAGCGCCGTTGGCCCCACCGAGTACGGACCACCAGAGGCATTCCCGATGCACGACCGCCTGTGGACGCAGAGGGCCTCTGACGTGTCGATGGTGTACGCCAAGCAGCTCACGGGCCACTACACCGAGGAGGTGGTATTTGTGTTTGGCAAGACCCACCTGCGTGTAATGGACGGCGGTACCGGGGACCCTGTATGGGGGGTCGACCTTGACAGCGTAGTCATTGAGGTCGAGTTCATGACCACCTCTGCCTCTGGTCCAGACGTGGCCCTGCTCCTTGGTGACGGCAGCGTGAGGGTCTACGACGGTGACACTGGCACACTTGTGTTCAGCGTCCCGGAGGTCTCCGGCTACTCCACAGTGGCGATAGAAACGGGCGACTTCAACCACCCCTCGCTCTTCGACGAGCTGGCCATACTATACCACCGCCCCACGTCGCCGTACACGACATACGTCGAGTGGTACACCGCCCAGGGCAGTAGCCTCTACTCCACGACCTCGTTCACAACTTCCAGCTGGTCGCTAAAGATGGACTCTGGGGTCTATGCAGCAGACGGGACGCGCTGTGTTGTGGTCGCTGGCAGCAGCCTCCAGTCGCGGTTCTATGCTGGCAACAACGGCACATACCTCGGCTCCATGGGCACCGGGTCTGTGTACAGGCTCACGTCCGGTCACTTCACGAGCACGGGCTACGAGTGCGTCGCAGTCATGAACTCGGCATATGACATAACAGTCCTAGACTTCGAACTGGGCGTCACAAGCCCCGTGTTCTACTTTGACACCGGTCACGTGCGACAGTTCATGGCAGCAGACGTCGCCGCCAACGACGGCATCGACGAGCTCGTGGTCAACCTCGCGGAAGTGGGAGTCGTCGGCTACAAGTTCGACGGCAGCTTGGCCTGGTCGTACTACGCACCGCTCGTCTCTACAAGCGCGCGCTCGGTCAGTGTTGCGTTCGCCGACATGGACGGGGATGGCTGGGACGATATGGTCATGTCCAACAACGAGTACGTGGACGTCGTCAACGGTGCGACCCGCAGGCTCATGTGGCACTACCGCAACCCCGGCAAGAAGACCAACTACTACCCGGTCCCAATACTGGCCCACAGCCACAGTGTCAGGGATGTCCTCACCTACTCGTCGACCGACATCTACGTGATCTCAGCATCGCCACCGGCTGCATCGCCAGGTCCAGCAAGTGGCCTCTCTGTTGAGGAGACCGTCATGATGGTCACCGCTGCGGGTGTACCACTGGTCTTCCTCTTCCTGGTCGTGCCACTCGTCCGCAGACGTCGACGAGTGCCTGTGAAGTGACCTGCTCTGCAGCACCGCCGCCACCACTGAGGAAGACTGCGTCGACGTGGTGTTGGGACGGGCGGCCATCCTGCATGCGGCCCGTCCACTGTCCCCCCATCGGGCCCGTCGTGCCCTACACTTGCATGTCCGGCCCGCCCAGGCGAGACCTCTGTGCACTCGCCTCGCTCCTGCCCCCGTCTGGTGGCCCGTCACAGCCGGGACTTGACAGTTGCTGTCCTCGACAGACACCGGCTGTCTAGCCACAGTTCACATGGCACATTGTCAGTGTGCTGTGCACCGTAGCTGGGCTGGCCACCGGTACTGGCACCCATTTGGCGCCAAACGCTCTGTGCCCCACACCATCTGCCATGCTGGCTGGCTGGCTGGTAGGCTTGAGACATGCAGTCCCTGTGGACGGCCTAGGGCCTCTGCACTGGCCGTAGTACTCCACCACATGACTTATATTGCTGGGCTGAATAGTCTATATCACCAGCTAATGCACGTCCAGCAGCATGCCGGTGCAGAAAGTCTGTGACCAAAAGCTATAACTGTACTTGCTTGCACCGCAAGCCTGTAACCCAAACAAGGGCGCAGCAGCATGATGTGGGTCGACTCCTCGCTTTGGCGTGCGGCGAGGGTCTTGCGAGAGCCTCAAAATAGGTTTCTCGGAATGCGGCGGGAAAAAGTTAGGTGGCGCGGCGATCGTCGCATTGCCCACAGAGCTGCGCCCACCTCATTCTGATCTGTCGTTGTCCTGTCTTCTGTCTGGAGCCGGCCGTGTCCAGATGGCAGTTGGTGTCTCAGGCCCGGCGCTGGGGGCTGCTGTGTTGGTCTGCGCAGGGTGTCCCGACTGTTGGAGTACTGCCCGGAGAGTATGGTGTGTCCGGGCGGGGATGACCGTGGAATGGTGTGGCACGTGCGGATGTGTGGGCGTGTCGACAACGGGGGCATGGGCACGGACTGGAAGGACCGGTCGCGCCTGCTCGACGTGCTGCTGTGATGGGCGCGCTAATTAGGCAGTGGGTACAGTTGTCATCTGATGAGAGCCCGGTCGTTCGTGCTTGCCGTGTCGGTGGTGCTGGTACTCGGACTCGCAGGTCTACCGCTGGCCCCAGACGGTGGGCCTACCGGGGGGCCACAGAATGGCACGGGTGCAGTGGCACGGCCTGCGGACCAGTACACAGTGGACAGGACATCGCGCAAGTGGCCTGTCAGGGTCGTGTTTGTGGGCTACGATGACGCAGTGGTGAACGAGTCCGAGTTTGTCGCAGGTCTGCCCGGTCCATTCGAACGGAGCTATGGGTCTCTGCATGTGGTGCACAACATCAGCTATGAGGTATACTTTGCGGGCGCGACGTACTACAACTGGGTGCTGGAGTGGGCACGTGGGCACGCCCATACGGGGAGTGCTGCCGGTACGCGCCTTGACACTACACAGCTCGACCCGGACACACCGGACCCCTCGACATTCCTCGTGCCACGGGCCGGCATGGCTATCAATGCGACTGCCACTGAGGACTGGCTCTACTGGAACCCCTACGTGCCTGGACGGGGGGACGGGTGGACGCTCTACGTCCTCAACCTCAGCGAGCTCGACACACCGGACCACTCATACGAACACTGGTTCGAGTACACTCCCCTCGATGTCGACTCTAACACGACCCGGCCCCTACACCTGCCCGTAGTCGGCCCTGACACGTACGTGGATGCGACTGCACAGCTGACCGCCTTCGGTGGCCGCTATGACCTCTATACGGTAGACCCGAGCGCTGACCAGTGGTACCTCCGTCTGGCCGCTGCTCTCCTCAACGGTACACTCTACGACGGCCGACCACCACGGTACATGACTGAAGACCTGGAGGATGTCGTCGTGCACTCTGACCTGTCCACCGCTGCGGGCAGGGCCAACGTCACACAGTACCTTGCTGAGTACTGCAGTGCGCTGCTGCACGCGGTCTTCATGTCCGATGCGCATGGCGACAGTCTGGTGGACCCGCCCCCCACGTGGCGCCCGACTGTCAGTCTAGTACAGCTCAGGGTCACACTGGCCACTGTCGGCGACACGTCCTCTGCCGGAGACCTGGGCTGGATGACCGCTGCCTCGCGTGTGCGTGAGGCCCTTACACATGCGGTGCCCGTAGTGGACTGGGATGTCTACGCGCGCCTGCTACCCATCGACGAGGAGTCCACGCTCAATAGCACCTTCTGGGGGGCTGTCACTCTCAACGACACGGATGTTGTCGTGGACTGCACGCGCCTTGCCATGGGGCTTGCTGGTGGCAGTGACCACAGTGGTGGGACGACTGACAATGAGAGCGTCCTGTCCCTCAATGTGTCTGTGTTTGTCGGCGCAGGGCTTGTCCCCATGGAAGCGTGTGGGCTTGGGACTGCTGGACTCACCGCTGTGGTCACACGCGGACTGGACACGGTAGTGGGCCCTGGCCCGGGGGATCCGGTCGCAGGTGTGACAGGCGACATTGTACGGGCGGTACTCGCACTGCTGGGTGTAGGCTGCTCTCTAAATACCAGCCTATTCATAGGTGACATGATGTGGGGTGTACTGACACCACTGTTCCCTGCTGCAGTCCCGTCGACTGCCACCACCGACATTCTCTGCGTGGCCCTTGTCGACCAGCTGGAGGAGGCCAGCCGCGACCTGTTGCGCGACGTAGTATCTGGACTACCGGCTACCCTGCCTTCTCGCACCGCATGGGGGATAAGCTCTGCGCTCAGGGCCATACGCCATGCTGACGACCTCGTGCTCCGTCACGACTTCCAAGACGCCGTGGCCGCTCTCCTCTCCGTCGAGGACTGGGCCCATCGGATTGTTGCCTCGCTCTCGGACTCCCTGCGACCAGAGATCCTTGAATGGGGCGTTGTACAACCACACTCATGGGACGACCCGTTCGTGGTGTGGGCAAACGTCAGTGAGAGCGGTTCGGGGATTGAGAACGTGACGGTGGTCATCGAGGGCCCGCTGGGCGAGAGGCGGCACCTCCTCCCCTACAATGGGACACACTATACCGCGTGGCTCGCACCACTGGGCCTCAATGCGACCTTCCAGGTCCACGTCGAGGCGTACGACTGGGCCATGAATGTGGCCACGAGCTATACCCTGACGGTCGACCTGTCCCCGAGGCCACCACCACCGTTGGACCCCTGGGTCACCATGCCGCTCGTCGTGGGGTCAAGCCTTGTGCTTATGGTCGTGGTCGTGGTCGTTGCCTACGCGTACCGGCGGCGCGTGTTCCCTGAGATGACTGCCGGCCCCCCGGAATGAGTGGGCCGGGGGTGAACGGTCACGTACCGGGGCCGTGCTGGTCCGTCCGCTTCCCACTCCCCGCGCGTCCACTCAGTACTGTAGAGGTGGGGCCCGTGCAGCACCTGTGGTGTGGCTCACCTGGGCACGAGGGACGACCAGACGCCCTGTCCCTCCGTTGCGACTGCGAGCGGCATGTGCGGCGTGTCAAAGGCCCATGCTACATCCCCCGCACTGCTCACGAGTATGATCCCCCCGTCGCCGCTCGTCTTCTCCCGGAGCTGGCGGAGGGCAGAGTCTGCTGCCTCCTGTACTGTGTGGCCCTGTGAGAACTGGAACACAGCGGACCCGGCCATCACGACCCTGAGGATGTGTTCTCCACGGCCGGTGCAGAGGGCGCCCACCTGGTCAGTGGCATACAGTCCGGCACCGACAACAGGGGTGTCACCGACCCGTCCGGGCAACTTCCCGGGCCAGCCACTGGTCGAGCCAGCTACTGCAATCCTCCCGTGCCTGTCCACGGCGATACAGCCCACAGTGTCGCACCCGGCCGCGAGCGGCGGCCCCTTTGGCCCTGGCCCCTCTGTGTCTGGGCCCATAGGTCTGTAGCCCGCGTGCTGCATCTCACGGTACAACCGGAGCGCCCCGTCACCGACGACCTGTGCTACTGGCGTCCTCTCAAGGACATAGCGCGCAAGTGTGACCGGGTGTGCCACACCGCGCACAGCCATCACGGCCCCGTACTCCAGCCTGCTGCCGTCCATGATTGCTGCGTCCAGCTCCACGACGCCCTCCATGTTGGGTGGGGCCCGTGCACCTGCCGTGAAGAGTCCGCAGCCCTCCAGCCGCCGCACAGCCGCCTCAACAGCGTCGAGTGAGCTGCCACCCCTGTCAAGGACGCACATGCCAGTCC
>JALVPN010000227.1:0-1750 GCA_027031765.1 Promethearchaeota archaeon
TCGCCGCTGATCCGGTACAGTACTGGGACGCCCGACGGCACAGCCCTGCGTACGGCCCCCACGACCTCCATGGCGAACCGGGCCCTTGACCGGAGGTCACCCCCATACTCGTCAGTCCGCCTGTTCGTCGCCGCGGCGAGGAACTGGTTGATGAGATACCCTGCAGAACCGAGGACTTCGACAGCATCAAAACCTGCCTCCACAGCACGCCTTGCGGCCAGTGCGAAGTGTTCCACGGTCTCGCGGATCTCCTCGACGGTCATCTCCCGGGGTGTTTCCTTGGTCAGGCGGCAGAACACCGGGGACGCAGACACCGGGCGCTCCCCGATTATGACCGAGTGGGCATACCGTCCAGCATGGTATAGCTGCGCTGCAACCGGGACGTCATGACTGTGCATGGCCCCTGTGAGGCTGGAGAGCCCCTCAATGTGTCGGTCATCGCTTATCCCGATCATGGTGGGGGAGCTCATTCCCCTGTGGTCGATGAAGCAGCCGCCGACAATGATGAGTCCCGGTCTGTACCGTGCGCGCTCATGATAGAAACTGACGAGCCTGTCTGATGCCTCGCCGTCCTCACAGTACCCGAGGTGTGTTGCCGTCATCACAATCCTGTTCTCAAGGCGCAGGTCACTAATGTCGATAGGTGCCAGCAGTAACATCTGGTCGTCACCGGGATGTCCGGATACCCGCCCCTGTCTGGTCGTCCCTCATATAGTTGCTTGCTAGCTGGGTGTCCCACCACTCAGCACCGGGAGCTCACCCTGCGGCCACGTCCTGACACCCTCAGAGCACATCCCCCACCACCCTCCCCGGTCACCTGCTGTCGACGACCGGGGAGTCTGCCGATGGGGATGCCAGTGGAACGTGTCCCCCGTCGTGCTCGCCACTAGTAGACCTGGTTGCCGGTAAGTCTGGCGTACAGTCTTGACAGGACGAGGGTCATGAGCGGTAGCAGGAAGAAGAGTACGGCACAGCCGTACAGGATGCCCCATGCGCTCAGCAGCGAAGCAGCCATGTCCTGGGGAGTTGCACCGCTGGTGACCTCGTTCCAGACGAGGCGCGGTAGCGGCCACAGTGCCAGCATGACAAGGAGCAGTGCCCACCGCGAGAAGACGGCGACAAAGTTGTCGAGCGTCAGCCCTATCCCTTCCTTGAGGCCCGCTACCAGTGGCCGGCCAGCGGCCATGGCGGGGAATATCATGATTGTCATGCCGAGTGTGAAGAATATCACCGTGAACATGAATGCCCCGACGAACACTGGATATGGTGATGGCAACGGGGTACCAAGGGACATCGGGAACACGAGCCCGATTGCCATAGCGGGCACGATGCCCACGAGCGTGACAACGAGGGCAGCGAAGAGGAACGGTACGAGCCGCATCTTGATCCACGAGATGATGGTCTCGGCAAAGGTGCCCGCGCTCTCAACTACCTCCTTGCTGATCCCAAAGACTCCTGAGAGTGAGAGGAACAGCGAGAAGAAGAACACCACGTTGAACATAGCGACCCTCGTGTTGTATACGCCCATTGCAGCCAGCGGGTTGCCTTCCCACCATGCGGACATGTTGGCAAACGCCTCTGTCATGCCAGCAGATGTGTCTGGCCAGACCCCCAGCGTTGTGCCTACGAAGACGACCACTGCGGAGAGCCCCACGTAGAGCACGAGGGCCAGCACCAGCATCCTCAGCATTATCATGATGAAACCGCGTTTGTTGTCCCACACGTATTCGGAGCAGACCTGCATATCTTC
>JALVPN010000227.1:1760-2644 GCA_027031765.1 Promethearchaeota archaeon
ACTAGCCACACCTCTACTGTAGAGAGGACTCGGATGCCTCGTTGCGCGTAGACGGGCCGTCAAAGCCGAGTTATAAATGTGTCCAACAGGGCCTGACAGAGGCTGCCTGGACTCGTTCGCAGACCAGCATGCCAGCGCGGCTGTGTGCCCTGCGGCGTCAGGCGAAGGCCCAGAGCAACGTGAGCAGTCCCGTGACCAGCGTCATCAGGATGGCGACTACTGCACCATACCTGATAACATCGCCCTCTATGCCTATCTCGTCAATAACGGCCGCCGCGTTCTGGATCTTGGCGGGACTGAGCACACTTGCAAGGCCACCACCAATGCCATTGGATGCTGATACGACCACAGCATTCGCGCCAATCATCGTGCTCGTCTGGTAGTGGTAGCCCGTGAACATCTTGATGGCTGATGTCTCAGAGCCGGAGATGAACCCGGCCAGCAGGCCGATGAACGCTGCGGTGAGCGGGTAGAGTGTACCTATCGAGTCTGCCGTGACCTTGGCGAGCAGGTAGATCATGTTGTCCGTCGGGTCGGCCGGGGCCTGCCAGCCACCCGATGCAGCAACAACGTAGCCACTGAACTTCATGACCTCCGCCATGGAGAAGAAGATTGCCGCCGCGAGCACGGGCCTCGGGGCACGCTTGAGGAACTTTGACATCGTGTTCTTGAGGACCGTACGGTCAGTCTTGAAGAAGGGCATGGAGACCAGGGTTGCAATGAGCATCAGCGTGTACGCCTGCCACAGGACGTGGGTGCTGATCGGGTGCTCATAACCCCAGACAGGGATCTTGACGTCGAGCTGGGTGAACAGGAGGTCTTTGACCGGGCCCACAAGGGTGACCACAAGACAGAGCAGTACGAGGACAAGCCACGGGATGGCG
>JALVPN010000228.1 GCA_027031765.1 Promethearchaeota archaeon
GTACCACGTAGGGCCACCTCGTTGGGCTCGGGGGGCCGAACCACTCCGTGAGAAGGCCCTGCATGGAGTAGACTAGGAGCACCGGCCCGCAGTAGAATGCAAGCACCGCTAGGGTCTTCAGTACCAGTTCGACAAGCGCACCCCTCTCCACTGTGACTGTTGTCCCGTCCTCGCCATGAGTGCTCATGAGGCCGCCTCTGTGTCCACTCGACTTATGAGTCCTCCTCCTGCCATGTCCAGCGGCTGACCCTTCATGCCATCTGGAGGGCTGGGCACAGAATGGTCTGAGCCGAGTCCCTATGCCCACGCTTGTAACACCCCGCTCATCCGGACAGGTATACGTCCCAGCCTAGCCTCTCATGCCGGCCACCCTATTGGCATGGGTGCCATCAGTGGGAAGCCTCACATGCTGCGTCCCCGTCCACGGAGCGGGGCGAACAGACGGCTGAAGAGCGCATCCTCTCCGTATTTCCCCCAGAAGTCGGGAGAGCATGACTGGCGTAGTGGAGTGAGACCCGGGAGGCCTACCTCGCCGGTCACCCAAGGGTGCGCCCCGATACCCGCGGTTGCAGTGGCACACTGTTGGGCCACAAGACTGTGCTCCACCAGTACCCGGGCCTGCTGATGGGCCAACAGGACTTGTCCAAGTTGCCAGTCACCATGGCCCATGCGCACATGTGAAACCGCTCACAGGTACAACGGATGGGGACATGGCACCTTCCCGCTCAGGAACGAAGGTCTATATTACGGGGCACGGAATGGACTGAGACCGACTTCTCGAGGACTGTGAACGGAGTGGTTGGTGCAAGTGATATAACGGACTTTGTGAGGAACGAGGTCTTTCGTATCGTTGCAGTTGGGTACATAGTTGTTGGTGTGGTCTTGTTCCTATCTGGCGACTCATCCGGCATAATGATAGGTAGCCTTGGTGCCGTGCTCGGCTTCTTCATGCTACTGTCTGCGGTGGTTAGACCTGCTGCCACCAAGTCAACTACTGCACGCTGGTTTGCCTGGATTGGTCTCATTTCCTTGGTACTCCTTGTATTCGTAATGAGCATATACTACAGCTTCGATGAGAACTCTCCATACTGGTACTTCTCAGCCTGGTACACTGTGGCAAGCCCCGTGTTCCTGACCGTGGCCATCTTGACAGTACTGTGGCCCTGCATGTGTCTGTTCATCGGCAGGCGCATTCATACCAAGGTTGTCGGCCTTGCCAAGTCGCAGCACCAGGTCTCAATACCTGAGATGGCGAAGGCTGTGGGCGTGCCCTCCGAAGCTGTACGCGACATGCTGTATGAGGCCATCGCAGATGGGACACTGGCAGGACGCATCGAGGGCGACACATTCACAAGGGCAGTGGCCACTGGGACACCATCCGGAGGCGCAGTGGTGCTCGTGATCTGTCCATACTGTGGGGCAAAGACTGAACAGGGCGTTGCCCGCTGTCAGGTGTGTGGCGCAAAGCTGTAGAGCATGCAGGCCTGCAATAGCCACGCTACTGTCACATGCAGGTGCCCCGTCCGAGTACCTGTCCATGTCCTTGTCACTACACGGGTCACCCACGTAAGAGTGCCCACGTGTTTCGTCGAGCAGGCACCACTATGACCGCCGGTACTGACGAATACTGTCCAGTGTGCAGGCGTCCCCCCAGAAAAGGTCGGTTCAATGATAGGGACTGGACTTGAGTCCGGGCAACGTCGCGGAGCGACAGAGGGATACCACCGGCTGCGCACCTCTTGCAAGAGCAGGTGCTTCATAACTGACACGCACTGGCCATTCCGACGAAGAAATGACATATTGACGCCACGCCATATCTGGCACATGTTGTCCGCAACCGGGGCTGGTGAGGTATTCAGGATCCCGTTCCAGCAGTTCATCGGCCACACCGACAGTGTGGGGCACCTCTCTTTCGCCTCAGGAAGTGACCTCCTAGCGTCTGCATCCGGCGACCGTACGGTGCCTCTGTGGGACGTCCGGGCTGGTGTTTGTACGCAGGTACTGGAGGGGCACACGGGCACGGTCACAGGTGTCGCGTTCCTGCGAGATGGCAGCCGACTTGTGTCTGCGTCTAGGGACGGGACTCTCCGGCTCTGGGACTTGTCGAAAGGGTGCACGGCGCTCCTTGATGGGCATGATGGGGCTGTCCTGTCAGCGGCAGTCGCACCTGATGTCCGCGTGCTCGCGTCGGGGTCTACTGACTGCACCGTGAGGCTGTGGGATGTGACAGCTGCTGCGTGCACACATGTCCTTGAAGGGCATGGCGGCCCAGTGATAGCAGCTGCGTTCACACCGGACGGCGAAATGCTGGTGTCAGCTTCTGATGACGGGTCAATCAGGATATGGGAAGCGGCCACCGGTGAATGCGTGCGTGTCCTTGACACACACAGGGGTCACGTATCATCGGTGTGCTCCTCTCCCGGCGGGCAGTACTTGGCGTCAGGTGACGATGAGGGCACTGTCGGACTGTGGGACCTGCACCGCGGTACACGTACGCTTACTCTGGAGGCGGGCTGTCGCTGGGTGCGGTCACTGGCATACTCGCCCGACGGCAAGACCCTTGCAGTCGCATGTAGTGGGGGCACGGTGAACCTGTGGGACACGGCCGCTGGACCGTGGGTCCACAAG
>JALVPN010000229.1 GCA_027031765.1 Promethearchaeota archaeon
GACCTGAGCGGCAATACGCGGCTGGTCGTCGAGTACCTCCAACGCGCCCGGGAAGCGGGGGCGGACATCTTCGCGGCACCAGAGATGGTGGTCACGGGCTATCCCCCGCAAGACCTGCTCTACGAACGGACATTTGTACGCGCCAACCTGGAGGCCCTAGATGAAATAGCCCCCCATACGAGAGGGCTCGTGGCAGTCGTCGGGTTCGTCGACTACGATGAGGACTGGCACCTGTACAATGCTGCAGCCGTGTTCCAGGACGGGGCACTGGTACGGGTGGTACACAAGACGTTGCTGCCCACATACGACGTGTTCGATGAGGACCGGTACTTCAGGCCCGGTACACCAGAAGAGATACGCCCGGTGACCGTGACCATCGAGGGGCGGGAGTTCAAGTTGGGGGTGGAGATCTGTGAGGACCTCTGGGACGAGGCCTACGACACGAAGGTCACACGGCTGCTGTGCGAGCGCGGTGCCCAGCTGGTCATCAACATCTCCTCCTCGCCGTTCTACGTGGGCAAGAGAACCGAGAGGGAGCGCCTGGTGTGTGGCAAGGCGCGTGAGCATGGCGTGCCGGTGTTCCTTGTCAACCTCGTCGGCGGACAGGACGAGCTTGTGTTTGACGGACAGAGCCTCGGTGCCGACGCAAAGGGGCGGCTCGTACTGCTGGGCCCGCAGTTCGAAGAGGCCCTCCTTGTGGTCGACATAGACACCGAGACCGGGCTCGGGAGACCGGTGGACGCGCCTCCAATCGACGAGGCAGCGGAGATGTTCGGTGCTCTTGTCCTTGGCCTCAGGGACTACTTCAGGAAGACAGGTTTCGAGAGGGCCGTGCTAGGTCTGAGCGGCGGTATTGACTCCTCGGTGACGGCGTGCATTGCGGCAGAGGCCCTTGGTCCTGAGAACGTGATTGGCGTGTCGATGCCGTCAAGGTTCTCAAGCGACCACAGCAAGACCGACGCGCAACAGCTCGCGGAGAACCTGGGTATCAGGTACGTACAGGTGCCAATACAGGACATAGTCGACTCCTATCATAGGGCCCTCCGTGGACCACTGGCCCAGATACGTGCAGAGTACGACATCGATGAGTCACTTGACGACCCGGTGGCGGACGAGAACATCCAGCCACGCGTGCGCGGCAACATCCTGATGGACATCTCCAACAGGCTCAGGGAGCTGAGAGTCCTTGTGCTCAACACTGGCAACAAGACAGAGCTCGCCCTCGGCTACTGTACGCTCTACGGTGATATGACGGGGGGTGTCGGTGTGATTGGCGATGTCAGCAAGCTCGAAGTGTACCGGCTGGCCGAGTACATCAACAGGCGTGCAGGTCGGGAGGTCATCCCACGGAGCTGCATCACGAAGCGCCCCTCAGCAGAGCTCCGGGAAGACCAGTTCGACCCCTTCGACTTCGACATTGTAAGCCCACTGGTGGACGAGATCGTGGAACACCGCAGGGGGCGCGGAGAGCTCGTCGAGATGGGCTACCCGGAGGACATCGTGGACGACACCTACACCAGAGTGCGGCGGGCCGAGTACAAACGCTGGCAGGCACCGCCATGCATCAAGATAACACGGAAGGCCTTCGGGACTGGCTGGAAGATGCCAATCGTCAACCGGTACAGGGGCTAGGTGGACGGCCAGAGGACAGGTGCTGGCGGGTCGTGCGTGGGCGGTCTGTGGGCAGGCCCGTGTCACAGGACACCCGACAGGACAACGCCTGTAGGTCATAGAATGTGGTGGGGGAGGCGCAGCCCCGGGGCGGTGGCCCCAAGCGGGACCATTCATTCATTCATTCGTTCATGCATGCATGGTTGGAAGGATGCATGCGTGGATGCATGACACTGCCAGCCCGGGTCACAACAGATATAGCGGGAGGTGTCGGGGACTCGGCACGAGGGACTGTCCAAGCAAGTAGGTGTATGTCATGACAGTACGTGTGGCTATCAATGGGTTCGGACGGATCGGTCGCGGTTTCATGCGTGCTGCGGTCGGCCGGAAGGAGATAGAGGTCGTTGCAGCGAACGACCTGACAGACGCGAGGACGCTGGCCCATCTCTTCAAGTACGACACGGTGATGGGGCGCTTTGCGGGAAGTGTCGAGGCACGCGACGGCGAGATAGTGATTGATGGCAGGACCATCAGGGTGCTCTCGGAGAAGGACCCCGCAAAGCTGCCATGGAGCAGCCTCGACATCGACATCGTGATAGAGAGCACGGGCCTGTTCCGGAAGCGCGAGGACGCAGAGAAGCACCTGGCAGCCGGTGCCAAGAAGGTCATTGTGACAGCCCCCGGCAAGAGTGAGATGTTCACGGTGGTCCTGGGTGTCAACGACCAGGACTATGACCCAGACAAGCACCACGTGGTCTCAAACGCGTCGTGCACCACGAACTGTCTGGCCCCGATGGTGAAGGTACTCGATGAGAACTTCGGCCTGGTCAGAGGACTGATGACGACCGTGCACGCAGTGACGAACGACCAGCGGATCCTCGACCTGCAACACCGTGACCTCCGGAGAGCACGTGCTGCCTGCTGGAACATCATCCCCACGACCACCGGTGCGGCCAAGGCCATTGGCCTCGTCTACCCACGCGCGGCCGGCAAGCTCACCGGGATGGCAATG